>NZ_LT629762.1:3532500-3867500 GCF_900105155.1 Pseudomonas prosekii | reverse complement strand
GCGGTGCCGACCTGGGTGTTGAAACGGGCCAGACGCAATGCCGCGCCCGCAACATAAATGAAGGCGACCATCCAGCCGACCTTGCCCATGTCACCCAAGGCCCAGCCGAATGCCAGCAAGGCCGGCGCGACGCCAAAGGCAACCATGTCCGACAGCGAGTCGTACTCGGCACCGAAGGCGCTTTGGGTATTGGTCATGCGCGCAACCCGGCCATCGAGGCCGTCGAGCACCATGGCGACGAAAATCGCGATCGCGGCGAAGGCAAAATATTTGCTCGCGTTGACCGAATCGCCGGCGCTCAAGGCTGCCTGGGCACTCATCGAGTTGATGATGGAATAGAACCCTGCGAAGAGGTTCGCAGTGGTGAAAAGATTCGGCAGAAGATAGATACCACGATGCCGGACTTTACGGCCTTCAGCGTCATGCCCTTCCTCGATGTGCTCATCGATGGGCAGCAGACTTTCGGCGTCAGGAGCCTGGTTTGGCTCTTCGGGACGTTCGCTCATGGACATTACCTTGCAACAGGGTGGAAAGTTTCGACAGGTGCCTGCGACCACGGTTCGGCCGCAAACGATGCAGCTTTATACCAGAACCGGCGATCCAAACGAAAAAACGCGGCCTAGGCCGCGTTTTCCGTACAAGACTGCGACTCAGTTTTTGGCTTTGTCGACGATCTTGTTGGCACCGATCCACGGCATCATGGAGCGCAGTTGCTCGCCGATGATTTCGATACCGTGAGCGGCGTTGTTACGACGCTTGGCGGTCATCGAAGGGTAGCCGGTTGCGCCTTCGCTGATGAACATTTTGGCGTATTCGCCGTCCTGAATACGTTTCAGGGCGTTGCGCATGGCCTGACGGGATTCGGCGTTGATCACTTCCGGACCGGTCACGTACTCGCCGTATTCAGCGTTGTTGGAGATCGAGTAGTTCATGTTGGCGATACCGCCTTCGTACATGAGGTCAACGATCAGCTTCAGTTCGTGCAGGCATTCGAAGTAGGCCATTTCCGGCGCGTAGCCAGCTTCAACCAGGGTTTCGAAACCGGCTTTTACCAGTTCAACGGTACCGCCGCACAGAACGGCTTGTTCGCCGAACAGGTCGGTTTCAGTCTCGTCCTTGAAGGTGGTTTCGATGATGCCGGTACGGCCGCCGCCAACGCCGGCAGCGTAGGACAGTGCAACGTTTTTGGCGTTGCCCGAAGCGTCCTGATAGATAGCGATCAAGTCAGGGATACCGCCGCCCTTGACGAACTCGGAACGCACGGTGTGGCCCGGGGCTTTCGGCGCGATCATGATCACATCGAGGTCAGCGCGCGGAACAACCTGGTTGTAGTGGATCGCGAAGCCGTGGGAGAAGGCCAGGGTGGCGCCTTTCTTGATGTTCGGCTCGATTTCGTTCTTGTACAGCGCGGACTGGAACTCGTCCGGGGTCAGGATCATGACCAGGTCGGCAGCAGCAACAGCGGACGCAACGTCAGTCACTTTCAGGCCGTGAGCTTCGGCTTTGGCAACAGTGGCCGAACCTTTACGCAGACCGACAGTAACGTCAACGCCGGAGTCTTTCAGGTTGCACGCTTGAGCGTGGCCCTGGGAACCGTAACCGATGATGGCAACTTTCTTGCCCTGGATGATCGACAGGTCGCAGTCTTTTTCGTAATAAACTTTCATGAAATTCCCCTATATATCCAGGCCGTTCAGGCCATTCACTAATTTGGTTTAGATGCTGAGTACTTTGTCGCCGCGGGCGATACCGGTTACGCCGCTACGGACGGTTTCCAGAATCGATGCGGTGCCGATGGACTGAATGAAGCTGTCGAGCTTGTCGCTGGTACCGGTCAGTTGAACGGTATAAACGCTGGCGCTGACATCGACGATCTGCCCACGGTAAATATCGGTAGTGCGTTTGATCTCGGCGCGCTGGGCGCCAGTCGCCTTGACCTTGACCAGCATCAGTTCGCGCTCGATGTGAGCACTCTCCGAGAGGTCGACCAACTTGACCACTTCGATCAACTTGTTGAGGTTCTTGGTGATCTGCTCGATCACTTCGTCATGCCCAACCGTGGTCAGCGTCAGACGCGACAATGTCGGGTCTTCGGTCGGTGCCACGGTCAGGCTTTCGATGTTGTAGTTGCGCTGCGAGAACAGGCCGACTACACGAGACAGAGCGCCGGGTTCGTTTTCCAGAAGCAAGGAAATAATGTGCCGCATGATTAAGTACGCTCCGTCTTGCTCAGCCACATATCGCGCATGGAGCCGTCTTTGATCTGCATCGGGTAGACGTGCTCACTGGTGTCGACCGAAATATCGAGCACCACCAGGCGATCCTTCATGGCGAACGCTTCCTCCATCTTCGACTTCAATTCTTTCGAATCGGTGATGCGCATGCCGACGTGGCCATAGGCCTCCGCCAACTTGACGAAGTCGGGCAACGATTCCATGTAGGAGTGCGAGTGGCGGCTGCCGTAGCTCATGTCTTGCCACTGGCGAACCATACCCAGAACACCGTTGTTCAGGATGACGATTTTCACCGGCAAGCCATATTGCAGACAGGTAGACAGCTCCTGAATATTCATCTGGATGCTGCCCTCGCCCGTCACGCAGACGACGTCGGCATCCGGGAAGCTCAGCTTGATGCCCATGGCCGCCGGGAAACCGAAGCCCATGGTGCCCAGGCCACCGGAGTTGATCCAGCGGTTCGGCTTGTTGAACGTGTAGTACTGCGCCGCGAACATCTGGTGCTGGCCCACGTCGGAAGCAACATAGGCATCGCCCTTGGTCACTTCGCAGAGGGTTTCGACCACGGTCTGCGGCTTGATGATGCTGCCGTCGCCCTTGTCGTAAGGGAACAGGCCGCGGTCACCGCGCCACTCGTCAACTTGCTTCCACCAACTGGCAACCGAGTCCTTGTTCGGGGTCTCGCCGATTTCCTTGAGGATCGCGACCATTTCGCTCAGGACACTTTCCACCGGGCCGACAATAGGAACGTCAGCCTTGATGGTCTTGGAGATCGAAGCCGGGTCGATGTCGATGTGAATGATCTTGGCGTTGGGGCAGAACTTCGCCGGGCCGTTGATCACGCGGTCATCGAAACGCGCGCCGACTGCAAGGATCACGTCAGCGTGGTGCATCGCCAGGTTGGCGGTGTAGCTGCCGTGCATGCCGAGCATGCCGATGAACTGGCGGTCGGTGCCAGGGTAGGCACCCAGGCCCATCAGCGTGTTGGTCACTGGCAGGTTGAGCATCTTCGCCAATTCGGTCAGCGGCGCGGAGCCACCCCCGAGAATCACGCCGCCGCCGGCGTACATCACTGGACGCTTGGCCGCGAGGAGCATTTCTGCAGCCTTGCGGATTTGCCCCGAGTGACCGCGAACGGCCGGGCTGTAGGAACGCAGCTTGGCTTTTTTCGGGAAGATGTATTCGAACTTCTCGGCCGGGTTGGTCATGTCTTTCGGGATATCGACCACGACCGGGCCCGGACGACCGGACTGCGCCAGGTAGAACGCCTTCTTCATGACTTCCGGGATTTCCGAGGCGTGCTTGATCATGAAGCTGTGCTTCACGATCGGCCGGGAGATACCGATCATGTCGGTTTCCTGGAACGCGTCGGTGCCAACCATGGTGCTAGGCACCTGGCCGGAAATGATCACCATCGGAATGGAGTCCATATAAGCAGTGGCGATCCCGGTAATGGCATTGGTTGCGCCAGGACCGGAAGTCACCAGTACCACGCCGGCTTTACCGGTGGCACGGGCATAGCCGTCAGCCATATGGGTAGCCGCTTGTTCATGACGAACCAGGATGTGGGTCACTTCCGGTTCTTTGAACAGGGCATCGTAGACATGAAGAAGAGCACCACCGGGGTACCCGTAGATATATTTGACGCCTTCGTCACGCAAAAAGCGGACGAGCATCTCACCGCCAGATAAAAGCTCCACGTTGTTCACCTCTAAAACGCCAGAATACCGTCCACTCACAAGAGGACGGGTCTTAATAGGTTTACTTCTCGGCAGAGCATGAGCGACGGTGGTCGCCGACTACGTCAGCACTGACTGAGCAAGTATTGGGATCGTCCCAAGTGTTGCGGGGCTTTCCCACCCAGCGCGAGGTAACGCGTTGCGGGTGTAACAGGTCGGCGCGGGTATGCGCCTCATGATCTGCCGAGTGGGTCTGCTTCTGGCAGTCCCTCTACAGCGGACTTTGGATTCTTCTGTTTCGTCCTCTGCAAGTCAAGCCGTCTATGTGCTTTATTGTGAGTAAGCACATGAGAACGCAAGAAAAAACCCGTAAACCCCATGTGTGTGAGCTTCAATTGCGCAACTTCTGACAAGGAAATGGCATGCGTACCTTTTTCATCACCGCCAGTTTGCTGTTCACCCTGAGCCCGATGACCATGGCGGCGCAGATTTACAAATGGGTGGACGCCCAAGGCGTTACGCACTTTGACGCGCAGCCGCCGCAGGGCCAGCCCTCCACCACGGTGGTAACGCCCGCCGCGCCGACGAGCAAACCGAGCGTGCCGGCCAACAGCAACGTGATTGGCGACCAACAAGGCATCGACAAGACTGTGAAAAAGCAGGTGGCAGAGCAGCAGGCGCAGCTCAAAGTGTTCTGCGAACAGGCGCGGACGAACCTTGCGCAGTTGCAGAACAACCCGCGATTACGTGAAGAGATTGATGGGGAGATGCGCCGTTTGACTGACCAGACGCGGCAGGAGCGCATCATCGAGGCGCAGAAGCAGATTGCCGATAATTGCCAATAACTGCCTATAAAAAACCTGTAGGAGCAAAGCTTGCTCGCGATAGCGATTCAGCCGTCAACACATGTGCTGAACGTGAAACAGCTTTCGCGAGCAAGCTTCGCTCCTACAGGGGATAGGTGTCAGCGCGACGCGGTGATCAGCAGGTCGAACTCTTTGAGCAAGACCTGCAACTGCCGATCCTTGCCCTGCACATCACGCGCGGCGAAGACCATTTCGGCCATTTCCTGAATGCCCGAGGCATTGGGCAACGGCAGATCCTGTTCGAGGATCGCCTTCATGCGCGGCAGGAAAATCCATTGCAGCCACTGCTCGAAGTCCAGCGTGTCGACCGCGAACGGCTCGACACTCGACAACGCTTCAGTGCTCGGCGCGACGTCGTCCCACCAGCCCTGAATCCGCAACTCGCGTTCGATCAGCAACAACTGCTCGGCAATCCTGGGGAAACGTGCGTCCATCACAGCGCAACCTTGGCCTTCTGACG
This sequence comes from Pseudomonas prosekii, assembly GCF_900105155.1. Lineage (NCBI taxonomy): Bacteria > Pseudomonadati > Pseudomonadota > Gammaproteobacteria > Pseudomonadales > Pseudomonadaceae > Pseudomonas > Pseudomonas prosekii. The sequence goes on along the minus strand of NZ_LT629762.1, from coordinate 3,862,261 downwards.
GGCCAGTGCGGCGCCGGCGGAATCGCCCTGTTTCTCACGCGCCTGAGCGATCAATTCCCACAGGTTGGCCTGCAGATCCGCGCGGCCATTGGCGAACGTCAGACCGCGACGAGCGAATTGCTCGGCTTGCGGCGCATCACCTTGAGCCATGCGCACCTGCGCCAGGCGATAAAGCACTTGCGGCTCACGCGGGGCCACACGCTGGGCACGTTCCAGGCTCGAAGACGCGCCATTCAGGTCGCCACCGGCCTGTTGCTGTTGAGCGGTGGTGAGCAACGCGAGTACCGGACCGTCCAGTTGCTCGTCGGCCGACAAACCGCCGCCGCTGCTCGCCGAAGGAATCCCGCTCGGCGTCGATGGCATGCTGTAGCTGCCCTGATTGACCGGCGCCGATTGCACCGGCGAAGTATCAATCGGACCTGGGGTGATCGGCCCCGGAGTGATCGGCGAAGTGCTGATCGGCGCCGAACTCACTGCGCCGCCGCCCGGCACCATCACCACCACACCGGTATCGCCTTGCGGGATCGCCTGGGTCTGGCCTTGCGCAGGACGTTTCACGGTGGTCTGACGGAAACCGCCATTCGCCGAAATCCGCTCACTGTTCGACACCGCGCTGCCGGAGTCCACAACCGGGATCGAACCGCGCTGTACGCTGGAACAACCGCTGAGCAAAGCTACGGCGGTAACCGCTGGAATCAACCACTTGTTCACTTGAAACCCTCTTTGCTTAATTCATCCAGCCCTTGACCCAATCCATCACCGTTTCGCCGGAAGCAGGGCTTTCGCCACCGCAAGCTGCGCCGGGAGGCGGTTCGCTGCCGCGAATATACGGCATCTGCACCGCACCTGGGCAACCGGCATCAGAGCCTTGCCCGGTGCGCGAATCTACCCACGCCTGCACGATGTTGTCCGGTTGCGGCATGTCCAGCGGCAGCGGATCGGCTTTGCGCATGAAACTGGTCCAGACCTGCAAGGCACCGGTGGCGCCGGTGAACGGCGTCTTGCCGTTATCGTCGCGGCCCAGCCAGACCACCGCCAGCAGATCCTGACTGAAACCGGCGAACCAGCTGTCACGCGAATCGTTACTGGTGCCGGTCTTGCCCGCCAGCGTCAGGGTTTTCGGCAACACGTTGTAAACCGAACTGCCGGTGCCTTCACGCATGACCCGCTGCATGGCGCTCTGGATCAGGAAAATCGACGCTGGGTCAAAACGCTGCTGAATCTGGAACGGATAACGCTTGAGCGGCTCGCCTTCCGCAGTGAGAACGCTGCGAATCCCGCGCATCGGCGTATTAAAACCGCCGTTGGCCAGGGTCTGATACATCGTCGCCACTTCCATCGGCGTCAAGGCGCCCGCGCCCAACAGCATCGACGGGAACGCCGGGAATTCCCGCGTCACACCCAGTCGCGCCAAGGTCTTGAGGACGTTCGGCACGCCCAGCTCCAGACCGAGACGCGCGGTCGACAAGTTGTACGAATGCGCCAGCCCCTGATACAGGAACACTGTGCCGTGGGAGCGACGATCGTAGTTCTGCGGTTTCCAGACTTGCCCGTCCGCACCCTTCACCGAAAAAGCGTCGTCCGACAGCCAACTGGTCAAACTGTATTGGCTCGGCTTCTCAAGCGCCGTCAGATACACCGCCGGTTTGATCAACGAACCAATCGGCCGTACCGCGTCGAGCGCCCGGTTAAACCCGGCGAAACTCGCCTGACGGCTGCCGATCATGGCTTGGACTTCACCGGTTTCCGGGTTGGTCACGACCATCGCTGCTTCGACGTCATCCGAACCCTTGCGCCCGGCCAGGCGTTTAAAGGTGTCATTCACCGAGGCCTCGGCTTTCATCTGCAGAATCGGATCGAAACTGGTGAAAATCCGCAGGCCTTCTTCGGTCAAGTCTTCGTCGCGATAGTCATCGCGCAATTGCCGTTTGACCAGATCGATAAAGCCCGGGAACGAGCTGTCCGCGAGCTTGCCGCGCGTGGTCACGCCCAGCGGCATGGCTTTCGCCGCCGCCACTTGTTCGGCCGAGGCGACGCCTTGCTGCTCAAGCACGTCGAGCACCAGATTGCGTCGTTCCAGCGCGCGCTCAGGATTGCGTCGCGGGTTGTAATAGGACGGCCCTTTGACCATGCCCACCAGCAACGCCACTTGGTGCAATTTCAGCTCGGACAATGGTTGGCCGAAGAAGAACTGGCTGGCCAGACCAAAACCGTGCACCGCACGCTGACCGTCCTGGCCGACAAACACTTCGTTGAGGTAAGCCTCAAGAATTTCGCGTTTGTCGTAATGCAGCTCCAGCAGCATCGCCATCATGGCTTCGGTGAGCTTGCGGGTCAGGCTGCGTTCGCTGGTCAGGTAGAAATTCTTGACCAATTGTTGCGTCAGCGTACTGCCGCCCTGGGTCATCTTGCCGCCCGAGGTGTTCACATAAACGGCGCGGGCAATCGACTTCGGCGACACGCCCCAGTGACTGTAGAAATCCCGATCTTCCACCGCGACCAGCGTTTCGAGCAGGTACGGCGGCACCTGATCGATCTTGATCAGAATCCGGTCTTCGAGGTTTTTCGGATAAATCCCGCCGATCATCAGCGGTTCCAGGCGCACCACCGACAGCTTCGAGCCGTTGGTCGCGGACAGCTCGGCCACGTAGTCGCCGGAGAAGCGCACGCGCACCGGCTGAGCTTTTTCCAGGCCTTCATAAAACTGGAAGCCACGGGTGTTCAGGTCGACGGTATTGCCGCTGACCGCCGCCGCGCCGGGGCCGTTGTTCACGGCTTCGCGGCGATAGCCCAAGGCATCGAGTTCGGTAAGGAAGTCTTCCTTGCTGAGCTTCTGACCGGTGAACAATTCCAGCGGCCGTGCGTAAACCTTGGCCGGAATGGTCCAGCGCTTGCCGGAAAACTTCTCCTGGACAATCGCGTCGAGGTACACCGCGAACCCGGCGAGCACGACGAGGCCGACCAGGCTGAGTTTAATGGCCCAGCTCAGCCAGGGGCTCATGCCCTTGGAAGGTGGTTTTTTTTTGCTGCGAGGGGATCGAGTACGAGTCATGGCGGCGGATTATACGCACTTTATTCATCCTCAACAGGAGCCCTCCGAGGTTTGCGTCAGGCGGACTTGCGGCCATAATGGCGACCTTGAAATTTCTCCCACTTTGAAGGATCGCCTGTGAGCCAGTCCCTGATCGCCGCCCTGCAAAACCCGGCCCTCTACCCGCATCCCGTCGACGGGTTCCAGGTTATCGAGACCCACATTTCCTGGGTCATCCTCACAGGCCCGTTTGCTTATAAAGTGAAGAAACCGGTGAATTTCGGCTTTCTCGACTTCACCAACGTCGACGCCCGCGAGCATTTCTGTGGCGAAGAGCTGCGTTTGAATCAGCGTTTGACCAATGATTTGTATCTGGAAGTGTTGCCAATCACCGGCAGCGCCGAGGCCCCGCAAATCGGCGGCGATGGCCCAGCGCTCGATTTCATGCTGAAAATGCGTCAGTTCCCGCAAAGCCAATTGCTCAGCACCCTGCAAGCCAACGGCGAACTGACCACCGCGCACATCGACGAGATGGCCGCGCAAATCGCTCAGTTCCACCTCACTGCGCCGAAAGTCCCGGCTGAACACGACGCCGGCACCCCGGACAGCGTGATGGCGCCAGTGCGGCAGAATTTCGAGCAGATCCGCCCGTTCCTCAGCGACAAGGCTGATCTGCAGCAACTCGACGCCTTGCAAGCCTGGGCCGAAAGCAGCTTCGAACGCCTCAAGCCACTGTTCGCCCAGCGCAAGGCCGATGGTTTTACCCGCGAATGTCATGGCGACATTCATTTGGGCAATGCCACCGTCATCGACGGCAACGTGGTGATTTTCGACTGCATCGAGTTCAACGAGCCGTTCCGCTTTACCGATGTTTACGCCGACACCGGTTTCCTCGCGATGGACCTCGAAGACCGTGGTCTGAAAAGCCTGGCGCGGCGTTTCATCAGCCAGTACTTGGAGCTGACCGGCGATTACCAAGGCCTCGAAGTGCTGAACTTCTATAAAGCCTATCGCGCGCTGGTCCGCGCCAAGGTCAGCCTGTTCAGCATGCCGGCCGAAGCCGATCCGGTGCAGCGCGCCACCACCCTGCGCCAGTACCGCAACTACGCGAACCTGGCCGAAAGCTACAGCACCATTCCTTCGCGTTTCCTGGCAATTACCCACGGCGTATCGGCCGTCGGCAAAAGCCGCGTGGCCATGCGTCTGGTCGAAGCGCTGGGCGCGATTCGCCTGCGTTCCGATGTTGAACGCAAGCGCCTGTTTGGCGAGCAAACGGTACAGAACGATCCGCACGCCGGCATCTATAGCGCCGACGCCAGCGCCAAGACGTACGCGCGCCTGCATGAAATCGCCGCAGTGATCCTGCACGCCGGTTTCCCGGTGGTGATCGATGCGACTTACCTCAAACGCGAGCAGCGTGACGGCGCGGCAAAGATTGCCGAGGCCACCGGCGCGCCGTTCCTGATTCTCGACTGCAACGCGCCGCAAGCCGTGATCGAAACCTGGCTGGCGCTGCGTCAGGCCGACAAACAGGACCCGTCCGACGCCAATCTGGCCGTTATCGCTGACCAGCAAGCCAGCCGTGAAGCGCTGACGCCGGCCGAGATTCTCTGCAGCAAACGGGTTCAGACCAACGAAAGCGGGACCCTCGACACCGTCGTCGCGCAGATTCGTCAGCGCATGCCAGGTCTGTAAGAAACTATTTCGACCGTGGAGCCTGCTCTGGCTTCACGGCCGTCAAATAGTGGCACTATACTGGCGTCATAAAACCAACAGGTGATGTGACATGAGCCAGCCGAAACTTCTCGACACCCCGCTTTATGCCTTGCTGCACAAAGACGACATCACAGGTTTTAACAACGAACGCCCGGCGGACGGCCCGATCGATATGGTCGGTGGCGATTTCCGTGGGCTCGACCTGCGTGAGTTGAACGCTGATGGCATCGACTTCACCGACGCCTACTTCCGTTCCGCCGACTTGCGCGGCATCGACTTTCGCAACGCATCGCTGGAGGGCGCAAGCCTGGCGCATGCGCAAATCTCCGGCGCCTATTTTCCGCCCGAGCTGAGCGCTGACGAAATCCTGATGTCGATGAATTTCGGTACACGCCTGCGCTATCGCACTCGCTGAGACACGACGCTTTCCTTGTAGGAGCGAGCCTGCTCGCGAAAGCGGTTCAGCATTCAATATGCATGTTGGCTGACACGGCGCTTTCGCGAGCAGGCTCACTCCTACAGGGGGATTGCTTTGCCCTCCCTTCCTGCGTCCGCAGAATCCTCCTACGCGTCAAAACTCCCTTTCTTAGAAGCTTTTGCGACAAAAGCGACCAAACAATCACGCTTTTCCTACTGATGGCTACACTCCTCAAAGGCTCGCCCACCCACCATTCGGCCGTCGCAAGGAGGCTTGATGAATGATGAACTGCAACACCTGAAGAATCTGGGCAAGACGTCGGCACAGTGGCTGCACGCCGTGGGCATCCACAGCGCTTCGGACTTGCGCCGCCTGGGGGCGGTGGACGCTTATCGCGCCGTGCGCACGCGCGGGTTTCGGGCGTCGAAGGTGTTGCTGTATGCGATCGAAGGCGCCTTGATGGACGTGCACTGGAACGACATCCCCGCTGAACGCAAGGAAGCCCTGAACAAACAACTCGAAGCGATCTCCTCACGCCACAAGAATTGAACAGGCGCCATCGCCATGTACCTGCTCGGGGAACAACCGGCTTACGCCGACACATTGATCAATCGCCTGCAAAATCTGCCTTCGCGCTTGCTGGAGGGTTTATCGCCCTGTGGCCCGGCCTTGGCGTTTGCGGCGGTCGATGACCTCGCCACACTGCTGCCCGACGATCAGCTGTTTTTGCTCGACAGTGGATTGCTCCACGGCTGCATCGAAGAACGCGCGCTGTTTTACCTGCATGAAGGTGATCTGCTCGGTCTGCGCCAGGACGTCGAATGGCCGTATTGGCGCCTGCGCAGCGATGGGCCGCTGTCGCTGCTTCCCTACGCGCGCGCAGAAGTGTTCCAGCATATTTATGCCGACACCGGGCGCGCGGAGTTATTCCTGCAATACCTGCTCGGCCAGACCGCCCTGCTGACCGACGCGGTCGCGCGCCTGAAGCCGCCGGAGTTTCGCAGCAACAACGGCTTCAAACGCGTGGCCAGCGGCGAAGTGCTGATCCATCAGGGCGATGTGGCGGACCACGTATTCGTCATCATCAGCGGCCACGCCGAGGCCTTTGTCGACGGCCACAAGGTCGGCGACGTGCCCAAGGATGAGATTTTCGGAGCGATGGCGGTGTTCACTGGCGAGAAGCGCAGCGCCAGTGTGATCACCTGCGAACCGAGCACAGTGATGCTGATTCCCAAGGATCAATTTCTCAGCCTGACGCAGAGCAATCCGAAGATCGCCCGCAGCTTGATCGAGAGCATGGCGCGGCGAATCGAGTTGCTGAACCAGCAAGTTACTCAACTGAGTTCGCTGAAGAAACTGGCTAAAGCCCAATGACTACGGACCTTTGAGGCCATCTGCAAATAAATGGAGAATCAGCGGTTGACTTGGTAATGAGAATCGCTATGATTATCACAACTGGTCGCGAGACTGGTCGATATTCTGAAAAGCCCTTGGTTCGGACTCTCAGATTATCTCCTCATCAGGCTAATCACGGTTATTTGACCCGGCTCTTGCCGGGTCTTTTTTTGCCTGCGATTTACCGTCCGGCAACAAGCGGTGAAAGGCTACTTGGCCATTTGCTCACGCATCTGCGCGCAATAGTCCTGCGCCGGGGTGGCCGGGGTGAACCAGACGTAATCGGCCATCGTCGGCGTCACCTGACTGCCGCGCTCCGCCAGCAGCAACACCGTCGGCGCTTCACGCTCGCCGAGGTCGAGCACATGCAGCGGCACGCCTACGTCTTTGCGCGCATGGTAAGCACCGGCGAATAACAGCGACGGCGTCGGCGCGGCGATCAATCGCTCGGCCATGCGCCGGTCACGTTGCTGCTGCACCGCGAGCATTGCTGGCATCTGCGATTTGGGCAGCAGGCCACAATGCGATTCGCTGATCTGCTCCAGCAAGACCTCCTTCACCGCCGGCGCATTGGAACGCGCCCCGCTCAACATCGGCGGCTGCTTATAAAAGGCACGCATTTGCGAGTTATCCAGATTGGCCGCCAGCAACGGATAAGGCTGGCCCAGCGCAAACCGCACAATCGGCCCGTACAAATCCCAGTCCCAACCCGGTTGCCAGACCAGCGCGCTCGGCAAATCATTCGGCAGGGTTGGCGCGCGGCGCACCGCATCGACGCGGGGTTGTTGATCGGGCGTGAGCATTTCCAGCAACAAACTGCCTTGCGGACGGCGCTGCCCCAACGCTTGCAGCAGCCACAATTGCAGTTGATGGTGATCGCGATTGTCATGTTGCTCGCCGACGATCAGCCGCTCGGGTCTGGCCAATCGCGCGAGCAACTCCTGCGCCGTCAGTGACTGACCATTGCGCAGATCGCGAATCTCCCCGGTGATCGGCGGCGGCGCCGCAACATGCTGACAAGCACTTAGCAACAACGCCGCCAACAGCAAAATCCCTCGCATGTTCTCACCTCGTGGCAATGCTCAGCGGGCGATGATCAGCGGATGCCCACGCTCCGGGTGCGGTTGCACCAATACTTCGAGACCGAATACCGCCTTCAGCAGTTCCGGTCGCAACACCTGCTCGGGCGTATCCAGCGCTACCGGGCGCCCGCCTTCGAGCAGCAACACACGGTCACAATAACGCGCCGCCAGATTCAGATCATGCAGGATCACCAACACGGCGGCGCCACGATCGGCGAACTCGCGTACGGCTTGCAACGTGGTGTGCTGGTGCAACGGATCGAGCATCGACGTCGGCTCGTCGAGCAGCAAAGTCTGCCCCGTTTCGCCCGGCCACAGTTGCGCCAACACTCGCGCCAGATGCACGCGCTGCCGTTCGCCGCCGGACAACGCCAGATAGCTGCGACCGCTCAGATGCCCGGCATCGGCAGCGCCCAACGCGGCGGAGACAATTTGCGCGTCGCGCACGCGGCCGCTCTTATAAGGCAAACGGCCCATGCCGACCACTTCCTCGACACGAAAGCCGAAATCCAGCGTCGACACTTGTGGTAACACCGCCAGTTGCTGCGCGCGCTCGACGCCGGTGCAGTGGCGCAACTCACGCTCATCGAGCCAGACGCGGCCTTCATCCGCCAGCAGTTCGCCGCACAGCGCCCCGAGCAACGTGCTTTTGCCGGCGCCGTTGGGGCCGAGAACGCCCAGCACTTCGCCCGGTTTGAGTTCGAGGGTAATGCCCGAGAGCACGGTTTTGCTGCCCCGGCGGATCATCAGGTTTTCCGTGCGCAACATCAGGCAGGCTTCCTGAGCAACAGAAACAGAAAGAACGGCGCGCCGATAAACGCCGTGACAATGCCGATCGGCAACTCGGCCGGCGCCAACGCCAGACGCGCCACCAGATCGGCGAACAGCAGCAAACTCGCGCCGGCCAGCAACGAGGCCGGCAGCAATACCCGGTGATCCGGCCCGGCGAGCAAGCGCACCAGGTGCGGCACCACCAGCCCGACAAACCCGATCATCCCCGCCGCCGCCACCGCAGCGCCGACGCCCAGCGCGGTGCAAAACACCAGTTCACGTTTAAGCCGTTCAACATCAATGCCCAAGTGACCGGCCTCCGACTCACCGAGCAATAATGCATTCAACGCTTTCGCCCGACGCGGCAACCACAGCGCAACGCCAGCCGTGACCAACAGCAACGGCCAGAGCCGTGAGTAACTGGCGCCATTAAGGCTGCCAAGGTTCCAGAACGTCAGCGTGCGCAGCGTTGCGTCATCCGCCAGATAGGTGAACAAACCCACCGCCGAGCCGGCCAACGCGGTCAGCGCGATACCGGCCAGCAACATGGTTGCAACGTTGGTCTGACCGTTCCGCCGCCCGAGCCGATAGACCAAAGCGGTCACGCCGAGCCCGCCGATAAACGCACACAACGACAGCAGATACGGCCCGAAGGCTTCCGGCAAACCGCCGAACGCCGAGCCGCCGACAATCGCGATCGCCGCGCCCAGCGCCGCGCCACTGGAAACGCCGACCAAACCGGGATCGGCCAGCGGATTGCGAAACAAGCCCTGCATCGCCACCCCGGACAGCGCCAACACGCCTCCGACCGCGAGCCCGAGCAGAGTGCGCGGCAGGCGAATTTGCCCGAGGATCAATTCAGCCTGCTCGAGCCCTTGCGGCGCAATCGGCAGACCGATCAGCCGCAGCGACGCGCGCAAGGTATCGAGCAGCGGCAGGCTCACCGGCCCCAGCGCCAACGACAACCAGATCGCCAGCAACAACAGCAGACTCAAGCCAATAAACAACGCGCGGGGTTTGACCAGCGTGGTCATTGGCCGGTCGCGCCGGGATAAAAACCGTCGGACAGCCTTTTCAGCGCCTCGGGCAACCGTGGCCCCAAGCCGCCCACCAACAATGTCGGGTCAAGTTCCATCACGCGTCCATCCTTGGCGGCGCGGGATGAAGACAGGATCGGGTTTTCCTTGAACAGCGCTGCGCGAGCGTCTTCGCCGGTGAGTGCGCGATCGGCGAACACCAGCACTTCAGGATTAAGGCTGGCCAGCGATTCGTTGGAAAAAGGTTTGTAACCGCTGTGCGTCGCCAGGTTATGACCACCGGCCTGTTGCAGCAGCCAATCGGCGGCGGTGTCCTTGCCGGCGATCATCGGTTTGCCGCCCATGTGCCCGAGCAGCAACAACACGCCCGGGGCTTTGTGTTTAACCTGCGCCGCGGTCACGCGGACTTGCTGTTGATCGAGTTGCTGTTGATAACGCTGGAAGGCTTGCGAGGCTTGGTCCTCGGCGCCGAGCAACTTACCGAGGTGCGTGAGGTTGCCCTGCAAGGCTGAAACATCCGGTTTCGCGGAAAACAATTCGACCTCGACCCCGGCGCTGCGAATTTGCGCCAGTACCGGCGGCGGGCCCATTTCTTCGGTGCCGACCAGAATCTGCGGGCGCAGGCTCAAGATGCCTTCCGCCGACAATTGGCGCTGATAGCCAATGCTCGGCAATGTTTTCAGCGATTGCGGATGCTGGCTGGTGGTGTCGACGCCGACCAGTTTCGCCTCGCCGCCCAGCGCGCTGACCCATTCCGACAAGGCGCCGCCGGCACTGACCCAGCGTTGCGGCAACTCAGCCGCAGTCGCCTGATGGCTGACGAGCAGCCCGACACATAAGCCAACGACGCGGGTACTCAGGCGCATGAACAGCTTCCTTGAAAGGTTTTCCCGGGCATCCGGCGGGCAGGCCAAGTATCCTCGGCATCCGGCGAGCGCCCCGTGGGCGGGCGGCCATTTGATAATTGTTTGCATTTGCACGTCAAGCCCGGACACATCCAGTCACGCGGCGCGACACTTGAGGATAGACATGAAGTTTCTTTGCAGAAGCGAGGAATTGGCCGACGCCAGCAGCCGCGGGTTTGATATCGATGGGCAAAAGCTCTTCGCCGTGCGCCGTGGCGCTCAGGTCTACGTCTATCTCAACCGCTGCCCGCACCGTGGCGTGAGCCTGGAATGGACGCCGGACCAGTTTCTCGACCAGAGCAACAGCCTGATCCAGTGCGCCACCCACGGCGCACTGTTTCTGATCGAGGACGGCGAATGCGTTTCCGGCCCGTGCGCCGGGCAATCGCTGACCACGGTGGCCTGCCGCGAAGACGCGCAAGGCATCTGGGTCAGCGTTTAGCCGTTGAGCAACACGTCCAGGCGCCGATCCACGAGCATTTCTTCGTAGTTCAAACGCACGCCATACGCCAGCACTTCCACCCCGCACGCCACCGCTTCACGCAGCGCGTCGGCGTAGGCCGAATCGATTTCTTCGGCAGGACGCACGGCTTCGATGCCGCTGAGATTGACGCAATACAACTGCACCGCGCGAATCCCGTCGCGGGCCAGATGCGCCAGTTCGCGCAGATGCTTGGCGCCGCGCTGGGTCACCGCGTCGGGGAATGCCGCCACCGCCGTGCCGTCGTAACCCAAGGTGACACTTTTGACTTCGACGTAGGCCGGTCCGCTCGGGTACTCGAGGCGGAAGTCGATGCGGCTGCTTTCCTGTCCGTAGGCCACTTCGCGCCTGAGTTCGGTGAAGCCGTTGAGTTCGCTGATCACGCCCGCGCGCAACGCTTCTTCGATCAAACCGTTGGCGCGCCCGGTGTTCACGCAAAACAACCGGCCTTGCGGGGTTTCGCCAATTTCCCAGGTGCCGGGCAATTTGCGTTTAGGGTCGTTGGAGCGGCTGAACCAGACTTGCCCGCCCTCGACCTGGCAATTGAGCATCGAGCCGGTGTTGGGGCAGTGAATGGTCAGCAACTCGCCGCTAACGGTTTCGATATCGGCGAGAAAACGCTTGTAGCGACGGATCAGACGCCCTTCTTCGAGGGGAGGAGAAAAGCGCATCAGCCTTGCCAACTCTTCAAGCCGCGCGCGATGCGCTCTACCGCTTCCTGCAAACGCGGGAGACTTTGTGTGTAGGCAAACCGCACGTGGTGCCCGGCCTGATAACGCCCGAAATCCAGACCCGGAGTGATCGCTACATGCTCGGTTTCGAGGAAGTGCCGGCAGAACGCGAAGGCATCGCCGCCGAACTGGCTGATATCGGCATACAAATAGAACGCGCCTTCAGGTTCGACGGCGATCCCGAAGCCGAGCTCACGCAAGGCTGGCAGCAGGAAGTCGCGACGACGGCCGAACTCGGCGCGGCGTTCTTCGAGAATGCTGATGGTCGCCGGTTCGAAGCAGGCCAGCGCAGCGTGCTGGGCCATGCTCGGGGCGCTGATGTAGAGGTTTTGCGCGAGTTTTTCCAGTTCGCTGACCGCCGCTTCCGGCGCCACCAGCCAGCCGAGGCGCCAGCCGGTCATGCCGAAATACTTGGAAAAACTGTTGAGCACGAACGCGCTGTCATCAACTTCAAGAACGCTGGCGGCATCGGTGCCGTAAGTCAGGCCGTGGTAGATCTCGTCGACCACCAAATGGCCATGCCGTTGCTTGATCGCGGCAGACAAACCGGCGAGTTCGTCGCGAGTGAGGATGGTCCCGGTCGGGTTGGCCGGCGAGGCGACCAACGCACCGACGCTGTCGTGATCCCAATGCCGCGCCACCAGGTCCGGGGTCAGTTGATAACGCACCTCCGGGCCGACCGGCACCAGTTGCGCCGCGCCTTCGACCAGCCGCAGAAAGTGCCGGTTGCACGGGTAACCGGGGTCGGCGAGCAGCCAGTGTTTGCCCGGATCGACCAGCAACGCGCTGGCCAGCAGCAACGCGCCAGAGCCGCCCGGCGTGACGAGAATCCGCTGTGGATCGATGTTCAGCCCGTAGCGCTGTTGATAAAAACCGGAAATCGCTTCGCGCAACTCGGGAATTCCGCGCGCGGCGGTGTAACGGGTCTTGCCTGCCGTCAGCGCAGCCTGCCCAGCCTGGATGATCGGCTCGGCGGTGGTGAAGTCGGGTTCGCCGATTTCCAGGTGAATCACGTCGTGACCGGCGGCCTGCAATTCATTGGCCCGCGCCAGCAACGCCATCACGTGAAACGGTTCGATCGCACGACTGCGCGCACTGTAGGGCTGAGCCATTAGCCTTCCTTCAACGGTGAAAAGAACCGATTCTACCCATGCACTGGAACGAGCGAGAACCTAAAGCGGTCAGAGCCGTTAGAACCGGGGTCATGAACGACACAAGCGAGTGTCTCAGGTTTGACTAAAATCAATATTTGATCAGGCCTCCATCACCACCAGACAAGGCTTTGCAATCATTTGCAAGCACCGCGCGCCACTACTGCGACATCCGGGAGTAGCGCGGCCCGTTTTGATCTGGTAAGTTCGCCCGCTTGCAGCCGCAGGGCCGGCAGGTGTCGGTGATGGAGCAATCCTGCGCAATGGATTACAAGAGTAGAGGCGGTCCATTTCATGCCCACCCAAGCAAAGCAGCAAAACCAGTCGATCAGCGGCTTCGAACCCTACAAAGAAGTTAAGGGCGAGGAGTACATGGGCAAGCCCATGCGCGCTCACTTCACCAAGATCCTGAATAAGTGGAAACAGGACTTGATGCAGGAAGTCGACCGTACGGTTGATCACATGAAGGACGAAGCGGCCAACTTCCCTGACCCGGCAGATCGTGCCAGCCAGGAAGAAGAATTCAGCCTTGAGCTGCGCGCCCGTGACCGTGAGCGCAAGTTGATCAAGAAGATCGACAAAACGCTGCAATTGATCGAAGACGAAGAATATGGCTGGTGCGAGTCCTGTGGCGTCGAGATCGGCGTCAAGCGACTGGAAGCCCGCCCTACCGCCGATATGTGCGTTGACTGCAAGACCCTGGCGGAAATCAAGGAAAAGCAAGTCGGCAAGTAATGGCGACTTGAACCAATAACGGAGCGTGCGAACGCTCCGTTTTTGTTTGTGAAATTCGTTGTGTCTTCAAAATCGCCATCGCGAGCAAGCTTTGCTCCTACAGGGCAGGGGCGCGGTGTCGCGCTTTTGTGGGAGCCGAGCTTGCTCGCGATGGCGGCTTCGAGCCGTGCTCAAAACGATTGAACAGCCTAATATCGGGGCTTATGACCACTATTACCTCTCCCCCCTACATCGGTCGTTTCGCTCCCACGCCCAGTGGCCATTTGCACTTCGGCTCGCTGGTCGCCGCCCTCGCCTCCTACCTCGATGCCCGCTCGGTGGGTGGTCGCTGGTTGATGCGCATGGAAGACCTTGATCCGCCACGCGAAGAACCGGGCGCGCAAGCGGCGATTCTCGATGCGCTGCACAGCTACGGTTTTGAATGGGACGGCGAACTGGTGCGCCAGAGCGAGCGTCATGACGCCTACGCCGAAGTGCTCAATCGCCTGTTCAACCATGGTTTGGCCTACGCCTGCACGTGCTCGCGCAAACAACTCGAGCCTTATCACGGCATCTATCCAGGCCTGTGCCGCAACGCCGGACATACCAGCGAAAACGCCGCCATTCGCCTGCGCGTGCCAGAGCTGGAATACCACTTCACCGACCGCGTGCAAGGCGAATTCCGCCAACACCTGGGCCGCGACGTTGGCGATTTCGTGATTCGCCGTCGCGACGGGCTCTACGCCTATCAACTGGCGGTAGTCCTCGATGACGCTTGGCAAGGCATCACCGACATCGTCCGTGGCGCCGATTTGCTCGACTCGACGCCGCGCCAGCTCTATCTGCAAGAACTCCTCGGCCTGCCGCAACCGCGTTACCTGCACGTGCCGCTGATTACCCAGCCGGACGGCCACAAACTCGGCAAATCCTACCGCTCGCCGCCGCTGGCCGCCGATCAGGCAACGCCGCTGTTGCTGCGGGCATTGCGGGCGCTGGGGCAAAATCCCGGCAGCGAACTGGCTTACGCCTCGCCGCGCGAACTGCTGAACTGGGGCATCGCGCACTGGGATGCCACGCAGATCCCGCGCACACTGACGCTGCCCGAGGCGCAACTGCTGTGATGGCGCTTGCAGTAGCGCCGCCATCCGTTACCATCGCCGCACGTTTTCGGGCACGCGCATAAACAAGAGAGGCCGGGATGTACATCTATCGCTTGGTCCTGCTTTTGGTAGTGGGGATTTACCTGTTCTCCCCGGCCATCATGGATTGGTGGATCGACGCCACTGGCGCCTGGTATCGCCCTTATCTGCTCTGGCTGATTCTGATCGTCGTGACCTTCATCCTGCAGAGCCAAAAAGATGCCGATGAGCTTTAGCCTGACCCAGATGATCCTGATCAGCGCCGCGTACCTGGCGGTGCTGTTCGGCGTAGCCTGGATCAGCGAACGGGGCATGATCCCGCGCGCGATCATTCGCCACCCGCTGACCTACACACTGTCGCTGGGGGTTTACGCCAGTGCCTGGGCGTTTTACGGCACGGTGGGTCTGGCCTATCAGTACGGCTACGGCTTCCTTTCGAGTTATCTCGGGGTCTCCGGCGCGTTTCTGCTGGCGCCGGTGTTGCTGTACCCGATCCTGAAAATCACCCGCACCTATCAATTGTCGTCGCTGGCGGACTTGTTCGCGTTTCGCTTTCGCAGCACCTGGGCTGGCGCGCTGACCACGATTTTCATGTTGATCGGCGTGTTGCCGCTGCTGGCGTTGCAGATTCAAGCGGTGGCCGACTCGATCAGCATCCTCACCCGCGAACCGGTGCAGCACCGCGTCGCCCTGAGTTTCTGTGCGCTGATCACCTTGTTCACGATTTTCTTCGGCTCGCGGCACATTGCCACGCGCGAAAAACACGAAGGCCTGGTGTTCGCGATTGCCTTTGAATCAGTGATCAAGCTGATCGCCATCGGCGGCGTGGGCCTGTACGCGTTATACGGCGTGTTCGACGGCCCGCAACAGCTGGAATTGTGGCTGCTGCAAAACCAGACCGCCCTCGCCGCACTGCACACGCCGTTGCAAGAAGGGCCGTGGCGCACGCTGCTGCTGGTGTTTTTTGCCTCAGCGATTGTGATGCCGCACATGTATCACATGACCTTCACCGAAAACCTCAACCCGCGCTCGCTGGTCAGCGCCAGTTGGGGCCTGCCGCTGTTTCTGTTGCTGATGAGCCTGGCGGTGCCGCTGATTCTCTGGGCCGGTTTGAAACTCGGCGCCACAACCAATCCCGAATACTTCACGCTGGGTATCGGCATCGCCGCCAACAGCAAGGCTTTGGCGTTGCTGGCGTACATCGGCGGGTTGTCGGCGGCCAGCGGGCTGATCATCGTCACCACGCTGGCGTTGTCCGGGATGGCGCTCAACCACTTGGTGCTGCCGCTGTATCAACCGCCGGCCGAAGGCAATATCTACCGCTGGCTGAAGTGGACCCGCCGCGCGCTGATCGTCGCGATCATCATGGCCGGTTATGGCTTTTATCTGCTGCTGGGCGCCGAGCAGGATCTGGCCAACCTCGGCATCGTCGCGTTCGTTGCCACGTTGCAGTTCCTGCCGGGCGTGTTGTCGGTGCTGTACTGGCCGACCGCCAACCGGCGCGGTTTTATCGCCGGCCTGCTCGCGGGAATCCTAGTGTGGCTGGTGACCATGCTAATGCCGCTGGTGGGCAATCTGCAGGGTTTCTACATTCCGCTGCTGAACATGATTTACGTGCTCGACGACACCAGTTGGCACATGGCGGCGATAGCCTCGCTGGCCGCCAACGTGTTGATGTTCACCTTGATTTCGTTGTTCACCAACGCCAGCCCGGAAGAGGCCAGCGCCGCCGAAGCCTGCGCCGTCGACAACGTTCGGCGCCCGCAGCGCCGCGAGCTGCACGCCGCTTCACCCCAGGAATTCGCCACGCAACTGGCCAAACCGTTGGGCGCGAAAGCCGCGCAGAAGGAAGTCGAGCAAGCCCTGCGCGATCTCTATCTGCCGTTCGACGAGCGCCGTCCTTATGCCTTGCGCCGTTTGCGCGACCGCATCGAGGCCAACTTGTCCGGTTTGATGGGCCCAAGCGTTGCCCAGGACATGGTCGAAACCTTCCTGCCTTATAAGGCGGGCGGCGAAAACTATGTGACCGAAGACATTCACTTCATCGAAAGCCGGCTCGAGGATTACCACTCGCGCCTGACCGGTCTCGCGGCCGAACTCGATGCGCTGCGCCGTTACCACCGGCAGACGTTGCAGGAATTGCCGATGGGCGTCTGCTCGCTGGCCAAGGATCAAGAGATCCTGATGTGGAACAAAGCCATGGAAGAGCTGACCGGGATTGCCGCGCAGCGGGTGGTCGGCTCGCGCCTGAGTACGATTGGCGATCCGTGGAAAGAACTGCTCCAGGGTTTTATCAATCTGCCCGACGAACATTTGCACAAACAGCATTTGGCCCTCGACGGCCAGACCCGCTGGCTGAACCTGCACAAAGCGGCCATCGATGAACCGCTGGCGCCGGGCAACAGTGGCTTGGTGCTGCTGGTGGAAGACCTCACCGAAACCCAGATGCTCGAAGACAAACTGGTGCACTCCGAGCGGCTGGCGAGCATTGGTCGACTGGCGGCGGGCGTCGCCCACGAAATCGGCAACCCGATCACCGGGATCGCGTGCCTGGCGCAGAACCTGCGCGAGGAGCGCGAGGAAGACGCCGAGCTGACCGAGATCAGCGGGCAGATTCTCGAGCAGACCAAACGCGTGTCGCGCATCGTCCAGTCGTTGATGAGTTTTGCCCACGCCGGCAGCCATCAGCACAGCGACGAACCGGTTTGTCTGGCGGAAGTGGCGCAGGATGCCATCGGCCTGCTGGCCCTCAACCGGCGCAATTTCGAAGTACAGTTCTACAACCTGTGCGACCCCGACCACTGGGTCGAAGGCGATCCGCAGCGGCTCGCCCAAGTGTTGATCAATTTGCTTTCCAACGCGCGCGACGCCTCACCGCCACACAGCGCAGTGCGGGTCAAAAGCGAAGCCGGCGAACATACGGTCGATTTGATCGTCGAAGACGAAGGCAGCGGAATTCCGAAGAACATCATGGACCGATTGTTCGAACCCTTCTTCACCACCAAGGATCCTGGCGAAGGCACCGGTCTGGGCCTTGCACTGGTCTATTCCATCGTTGAAGAGCATTATGGACAAATCACCATCGACAGCCCGGCTGATGTTCAAAGCCAACGCGGCACCCGTATCCGGGTGACATTGCCGCGTCATGTCGAAGCGACGTCCGCTGTGAACTGAGACCGTCGAGAGTATCGAATCAATGCCGCACATTTTGATCGTCGAAGACGAAACAATTATCCGCTCCGCCTTGCGCCGCCTGCTGGAACGTAACCAGTACCAGGTCAGCGAAGCCGGATCCGTGCAGGAAGCACAAGAGCGTTTCAGCATTCCCACGTTTGACCTGATCGTCAGTGACCTGCGCCTGCCTGGCGCACCGGGCACCGAGTTGATCAAGCTCGGCCAAGGCACTCCGGTGCTGATCATGACGAGCTACGCCAGCCTGCGTTCGGCCGTCGATTCGATGAAGATGGGCGCGGTGGATTACATCGCCAAGCCTTTCGATCACGACGAAATGCTCCAGGCTGTCGCGCGTATCCTGCGTGATCGTCAATCGGCGCCAGTCGTCGGTGAGCCGGTGGTCGGCAAAGCCAGCACTGGCGCAGCCAAACCGGGCATCGATAACAGCAACGGCGAGATCGGCATCATCGGCTCGTGCCCGCCGATGCAGGATCTTTACAGCAAGATCCGCAAAGTCGCGCCGACCGATTCCAATGTACTGATTCAGGGCGAGTCCGGCACCGGTAAAGAACTGGTGGCGCGCGCCCTGCACAACCTGTCGAAACGTGCCAAGGCGCCGATGATTTCGGTGAACTGCGCGGCCATCCCGGAAAGCCTGATCGAGTCCGAACTGTTCGGTCACGAAAAAGGCGCATTCACCGGCGCCAGCGCCGGGCGTGCGGGGCTGGTGGAAGCGGCGGACGGCGGCACGTTGTTCCTCGATGAAATCGGCGAATTGCCGCTCGAAGCCCAGGCCCGTCTGCTGCGCGTGTTGCAGGAAGGCGAAATTCGCCGGGTCGGTTCGGTGCAGTCGCAGAAGGTCGATGTACGCCTGATCGCTGCAACGCACCGCGACCTCAAGAGCCTGGCGAAGATCGGCCAGTTCCGTGAAGACCTTTATTACCGCTTGCACGTTATTGCCCTGAAACTGCCCGCCTTGCGCGAGCGTGGTGCCGACGTCAACGAAATCGCCAATGCCTTCCTGGCGCGGCAGAGCGCGCGGGTCAACCGCACCGATCTGAAGTTTGCCCCGGATGCCGAGCAGGCGATTCGTCACTACAGCTGGCCGGGTAACGTTCGTGAACTGGAGAATGCGGTCGAACGCGCGGTGATCCTGTGCGAAAGCCCGGAAATCTCTGCCGAGCTGCTGGGCATAGACATCGAACTGAGCGATCTGGACGATGACGATTTCATCGGCCTGCCGCCGCAACAAGGCACCGCCGCCGGTAACAGCAGCCATGAGCCGACCGAAGACCTGTCACTGGAAGACTACTTCCAGCACTTTGTCCTCGAGCATCAGGACCACATGACCGAGACCGAACTGGCGCGCAAACTTGGGGTGAGCCGCAAATGCCTGTGGGAACGCCGCCAGCGCCTGGGCATTCCGCGACGCAAAACCGGAGTGGCCAGCGAGAGCTGAACGGCACCTGTCGAGTGTGCGGGTAACACGTGACTTGCTGGAAAAACTGTTACCTCAGTTTTTTCCACGTAACAGAACCGGGGCTTACGGTAACGAAGCCCCGGTTTTTTATGCCTCGAAAAACCCTCGAAAACCGTCTAAGCCCTTGTTTTGCTGGGCATGGCAAAAGTTGGCACGCACCCTGCTATATGTTTGGTACAAGAACAATAACAAGCAATGCACAAGACAATAAAAATAAGACGAATCGACTCACGCACAATAAAAACAAGACGGCGAGAGGCGCAGCTAACTGATTCTTTTGGAGAGGCGTTGTATTTGGGGCTTGCCCCACGACCAGGCCGAGAACAACAAAAACTGTCCTAAGACAGAGCCTGAACTGGTTGGATCGCAAGATCACTGCAGCACAGCGACCAAAGCAATCCGTTTGCTCTTGGCTCCCGATTGGGAGGGTCATGAAGGAAAATCTTCATGGCGAGGGCACTTAACAAAAACAAAAAGCCCGAAACCAATAATAAAAATAGAGCATGCAACTACTTCTTGGGGAGCTTCGGCTCCCCTTGTAGTTTCTGCGATTTGATTAAAATCGCGCTTTTGACCTGCGTTTTTCCCTTGTAGCTTGCGGCTTGCAGCTCATATCTGCTGTGTCCTACACCATCCCTCGACTAAATGCTAGAATCCCGGCCCATCATGCGGTCATTCCTGGTTATGGCCGAACATTCCTTCAAACAGTGCATCCCATGCTGAAGAAGTTGTTCCAGTCACTCCGTTCTCCCAAGCGTCCTACGCAACACATCCGCAGCACGCCTGAAGTGCTCAACAGCGGCCAACATTCGCTGCAGAAGGGCCAATTCAGCCGTTACGCGGTGAATATCGTCGAACGCCTGCAGAACGCCGGTTACCAGGCTTATCTGGTCGGCGGTTGTGTGCGAGACATGATGCTCGGCATCACGCCGAAAGATTTTGACGTAGCCACCAGTGCCACCCCTGAACAGGTACGGGCCGAATTCCGCAACGCGCGGATCATTGGTCGTCGCTTCAAACTGGTGCACATCCACTTCGGCCGCGAAATCATTGAAGTCGCGACCTTCCGCGCCAATCACCCGCAAAACGATGAAGAGGAAGACAGCAACCAGTCTTCCCGCAACGAGAGCGGGCGCATTTTGCGCGACAACGTTTACGGCACGCTGGAAGAAGACGCGCAACGCCGCGACTTCACCATCAACGCCCTGTATTACGATCCGGTCAGCGAGCGCATTCTCGATTACGCCAACGGCGTGCACGACATCCGCAATCACCTGATCCGCCTGATCGGCGATCCGAAGCAGCGTTATCAGGAAGACCCGGTGCGCATGCTGCGAGCCGTGCGTTTCGCCGCGAAGCTGAATTTCGGCATCGAAAAACACAGCGCTGCGCCGATTCGCGATCTCGCACCGATGCTGCGCGAAATTCCTTCGGCGCGGCTGTTCGAAGAAGTGCTCAAGCTGTTCCTCTCCGGCCACGCCGCAGACACCTTCGAAATGCTGGTCGACTTGCAGTTGTTTGATCCATTGTTCCCGGCGAGCGCCGAGGCCCTGGAATACAACCCGACGTACACGCACACGCTGATCAGCGAAGCTTTGATCAACACTGACCTGCGGATCAAGCAGAACAAACCGGTGACCCCGGCGTTCCTGTTTGCCGCCCTACTGTGGCCAGCGCTGCCGGCGCGCGTGTTGCGCCTGCAGGAACGTGGCATGCCGCCGATTCCGGCAATGCAGGAAGCGGCGCACGAGCTGATTGCCGAACAGTGCCAGCGCATTGCGATTCCAAAACGTTTCACCATGCCGATCCGCGAAATCTGGGATATGCAGGAACGTCTGCCCCGCCGTAGCGGCAAGCGCGCCGACCTGTTGCTCGACAACCCACGGTTCCGCGCCGGTTACGATTTCCTGTTGCTGCGCGAAAGCGCCGGCGAGCAGACCGATGGCCTGGGCGAGTGGTGGACCGATTATCAGGACGCCAACGACAGCGAACGTCGCGACATGATTCGTGACCTCAGCGGCAAGGACGACGGCACTGGCGCACCGCGCAAACGTCGTCGCAGCGGCGGCGCCAAGCGTAAACGCGCGGCCGGCGCCCCGAGCGCTACGGGCGAGTAAGTGATGGAACGCATCTACATCGGCATGGGCAGCAATCTGGCTGACCCCGCCGAACAATTGCGCAGCGCCGTCGAGTCGCTGGCGCAATTGCCGCACACCGAACTGGTCGCGGTTTCGGCGTTTTATCAGAGTGATTCGCTGCTCCCCGGGCAACCGCGCTACACCAACGCAGTCGCCGCCCTCGACAGTTCACTCGCGCCGCTGGACTTGCTCGATGCGCTGCAAGCCATCGAAAACGCTCAGGGCCGCGAGCGCCTTGAACGCTGGGGGCCGCGCACGCTGGACCTCGACATTGTGCTGTTTGGCGATCGCCTGATCGACGAGCCGCGCCTCAAGGTCCCGCATTACCATCTGCAGGAACGCGCGTTTGTCCTCTATCCATTGGCCGAACTGGCGCCAGCGAATTTGCGTCTGGCGGATGGCAGAACCCTCACCGACCTGCTGGCAGCCTGCCCGTTCATCGGCCTCGAACGCATCCCACAAACTGCACACTGATCCTGTAGGAGCAAAGCTTGCTCGCGATAGCGGTCCAGGATTCAGACCCAATCCTGTCTGACCTGACGCTATCGCGAGCAAGCTTTGCTCCTACAGGCGTTTATTTCTCCGGTAACACCCCACACGTAACAACCCGGTAACACACGCAATTGACTTCCCGAGTTCTCCTCACGACTATAGGCGTCCCGCTGCCGCCAACGCGGCGCCAAGGGCGCAATCCAGGCCTTATAAGCACGACAAAAAGACCGTGCGCCTGAGTAAATGAAGAATCACGCGCGTTACTCGCAGTAGTTTCCATAGCGCCTGAACGAGGATTTCTTACATGCCAGCCATCACCCTGACCACGCTCCAGAGCCTCAAGCAGAAAGGTGAAAAGATCACCATGCTGACCTGCTATGACGCGACTTTCGCCCACGCCTGCAACGAGGCCGGTGTCGAAGTGCTGCTGGTGGGCGACTCCCTCGGCATGGTTTTGCAAGGTCACGACAGCACCCTGCCCGTGACCACCGCGGAAATGGCCTACCACGTCGCCGCCGTCAAACGCGGCAACAGCGATGCACTGATCCTCGCCGACCTGCCGTTCATGGCGTACGCGACCACCGAACAAGCCATGGCCAACAGCGCCCTGCTGATGCAGGCCGGTGCGCACATGGTCAAGGTTGAAGGCGCATTGTGGCTGGCCGATTCGATTCGCTTGCTCGCCGAGCGCGGCATCCCGGTGTGCGCGCACATGGGTCTGACCCCGCAATCGGTGAACATTCTGGGCGGCTATAAAGTCCAGGGCCGCAGCGAGAACCAGGCGCGGCAGATGCGTGCCGACGCCATCGCGCTGGAGCAGGCCGGCGCCAGCATGTTGCTGCTCGAATGTGTGCCGAGCGAACTGGCGCAGGAAATTACTCAAGCCGTCGGCATCCCGGTGATCGGCATCGGCGCCGGCAGTGACACCGATGGCCAGGTGCTGGTCTTGCACGACATGCTCGGCCTGTCGATCACCGGCCGCGTGCCGAAGTTCGTGAAGAACTTCATGGCCGGCCAAGTCAGCATTCAAGCGGCGCTTGGCGCTTACGTCACCGAGGTCAAAGCGGTGACTTTCCCTGGTATCGAACACGGATTCTCTGCATGAACACTGTTAAAACCGTCCGCGAATTGCGCGCCGCCGTCGCCCGTGCTCGCGGTGAAGGCAAGCGCATTGCCTTCGTGCCGACCATGGGCAACCTGCACAGCGGCCACGTCGCGCTGATCACCAAAGCCGCGCAACGCGCCGATTTCGTGGTCGCGAGCATCTTCGTCAACCCGCTGCAATTCGGCGCCGGCGAAGACCTCGACAAATACCCGCGAACCCTGGCGGCGGATCAGGAAAAACTGCTCCAGGCCGGTTGCCACTTGTTGTTCGCCCCGACCGTTGAAGAAATGTACCCCGACGGCATGACCGGCCAGACCCGCGTCAGCGTCCCGCAATTGTCCGAAGGCTTGTGCGGCGCCAGCCGTCCGGGGCATTTCGAAGGCGTGGCGACCGTGGTCAGCAAACTGTTCAACATGGTTCAGCCTGACTTGGCGATCTTTGGCCAGAAAGACTTTCAGCAACTGGCAGTGATCCGCGCGCTGGTGCACGACCTGAACATGCCGATCCAGATCATCGGCGAACCGACCGTGCGCGCCGCCGATGGCCTGGCGTTGTCCTCGCGCAATGGTTTTCTCGACGAAGCACAACGCGCCACGGCGCCGGTGGTGTATCGCACACTGGCGGCGATTGCCGAGGCGATCCAACAAGGTGATCGCGATTATCCGGCGCTGATCGCCGCGCAAGTCCAACAGTTGCAAGCGGCAGGTTTGCGCAGTGATTATCTGGAAATCCGTCACGCCCTGACGCTGCGCCCGGCAACTGCGCAGGATCGCGATCTGGTGATTCTGGTGGCGGCGTTCCTCGGCACCACGCGGTTGATCGACAACTTGCACCTGAACCTCGACGCATAACCCTGGCAACGCCATTCCCTGTGGGAGCAAGCTCCCACTGTGGATTTTGTATTGTCCCCCCTTCCGTTGGTCGGACGTTTTTCCCTTCGTTGTATAAAAAAGTACCGGGAACGGGTCAGACAAAGTCAAGACAGATCGCAGCGCGAGGTTTACTGTATTCGCCCTGCGCCATGAAATCGTCTCGACGCAGTTGACCGGACGCCCCACCGCAGCGCTCCGGGATTTATCGTGATCAAAAGGCCGTTCAAGTAAAAAGGAAAACCGCAGCGATGGCGTACTACCGCACTCCTCACGACGTTACCGCTCTGCCCGCCTGGCAAGCGTTGAAAGATCACCGCCAAGCCATGCAGGATTTCAGCATGCGCGAAGCCTTCAATGCCGACCCGCAGCGCTTCACTCAATTCACCCTCAGCAGCTGCGGTCTGTTTCTCGATTACTCGAAAAACCTGATCAACGCCGAGACCCGCGACCTGCTGGTGGGCCTGGCTAACGAAGTCGACCTCAAAGGCGCGATCAAAGCGTTGTTTGACGGCGAAATCGTCAACTCTTCCGAAGGCCGTCCGGCGCTGCACACCGCTTTGCGTCGTCCGGTGGGCGACAAGTTGTCGGTCAACGGCGTCAACGTGATGCCCGAAGTGCACAAGGTGCTGAACCAGATCACTGACCTCGTGGGCCGCATCCACGATGGTCTCTGGCGCGGTTACACCGAGAAGCCGATCACCGACGTGGTCAACATCGGCATCGGTGGTTCGTTCCTCGGCCCGGAGCTGGTCTCCGAAGCGCTGTTGTCCTACGCGCAAAAAGGCGTTCGCTGCCATTACCTGGCGAACATCGATGGCAGTGAGTTCCACGAACTGACCATGAAGCTGCGCGCCGAGACCACGCTGTTTATCGTTTCGTCGAAATCTTTCAACACCCTCGAAACCCTGAAAAATGCCCAGGCCGCTCGCGCCTGGTATCTGGCTCAGGGCGGTTCGGAAGCCGAGCTGTATCGTCACTTCATCGCCGTATCGAGCAACAACGCGGCGGCTGTGGCGTTCGGTATTCGTGAAGAAAACATCTTCCCGATGTGGGACTGGGTCGGCGGTCGTTACTCGCTGTGGTCGGCCATCGGTTTGCCGATTGCTTTGGCCATCGGCATGTCGAACTTCAAGGAACTGCTCTCCGGTGCCTACACCATGGACCAGCATTTCCAGAGCGCGCCGTTCGAGCAGAACATGCCGGTGCTGCTGGCCTTGCTCGGCGTCTGGTACGGCAACTTCTGGGGCGCGCAGAGCCACGCGATCCTGCCGTACGACCATTACCTGCGCAACATCACCAAGCATTTGCAACAGTTGGACATGGAATCCAACGGCAAGAGCGTGCGCCAGGACGGCACGCCGGTGTCCACCGATACCGGCCCGGTGATCTGGGGCGGCGTCGGTTGCAACGGTCAGCACGCTTATCACCAGTTGCTGCACCAAGGCACCCAACTGATCCCGGCCGATTTCATTGTGCCGATTGTCAGCTTCAACCCGGTGGCCGACCACCACCAGTGGCTGTATGCCAACTGCCTGTCGCAGAGCCAGGCGCTGATGCTGGGCAAGACCCTGGCCGAAGCCGAAGCCGAGTTGCGCGACAAAGGCGTGAGCGAAGAAGAAGTGCACAAAGTCGCTCCGCACAAGGTGATCCCGGGCAACCGTCCGAGCAACACCTTGGTGGTCGAGCGCATCAGCCCGCGTCGTCTCGGCGCACTGGTGGCGATGTACGAACACAAAGTCTTCGTGCAAAGCGTGGTCTGGGGCATCAACGCCTTCGACCAGTGGGGCGTGGAGCTGGGTAAAGAGCTGGGCAAAGGCGTCTACAACCGTTTGGTCGGCAGCGAAGAAACCCCGGCTGACGACGCTTCAACCCAAGGCCTGATCAACTACTTCCGCGGCCGTCACCGCGGCTAACGCTCCGAATCCTGTAGGAACAAGGCTTGCCCGCGATTGCGGTGGGTCATTCAGCATTAATGTTGGCTGACCTGACGCCATCGCGAGCAAGCTTTGCTCCTACAAGGCTCGTTTGTCGGCGCTCTTGATCCCTTTCTTCACTCGGCGCATCTTTATCCTTGTCGCAAAACAAGAATAAGGAACCGTCATGTTCGATATCAGCACGTTCCCCAAAGCCGATGCCGTGCGCCGGGCTGCACAATTGAGTCAGGACGACTACCAGCGCCTGTACCGACAATCCATCGAACACCCCAGCACCTTCTGGGCCGAACAGGCCACCCGGTTCCTCGACTGGAGCACGCCGTGGCAAACCGTCCAGCGCTATAACCTGAAAACCGGCGAAGCCAGCTGGTTCGCCGGTGGCAAGCTCAACGTCAGTTACAACTGCATCGACCGCCACCTCGCCGAACGCGGCGACCAAGTCGCAATCATCTGGGAAGGCGATGACCCCGCCGAATCCGCGCTGATCACCTACAAAAAACTCCACCATCACGTCTGTCGCCTGGCCAACGTGCTGAAAAGCCGTGGCGTGAAGAAAGGCGATCGCGTGTGCATTTACATGCCGATGATCGCCGAAGCCGCCTACGCCATGCTCGCGTGTACGCGCATTGGCGCAGTGCATTCGGTGGTGTTCGGCGGTTTTTCCCCGGACTCGGTGCGTGACCGCATTCTCGACGCCGATTGCCGCACCGTGATCACCGCCGATGCCGGCGTGCGTGGCGGCAAGTTCGTGCCGCTCAAGGACAAGGTCGACCAAGCGCTGCTGAGTTGCCCGAATGTCAGCACAGTGATCGTCGTCGAGCACACGCAGGGCGAAGTCGCCTGGGTCGATGGCCGCGACATCTGGTATCACCAGGCCCTGCGCGACGTCAGCGACGATTGCCCGCCCGAACCGATGGACGCCGAAGACCCGCTGTTCATCCTCTACACCTCCGGCAGCACCGGCAAACCCAAAGGCGTGTTGCACACCACCGGCGGCTATCTGCTGCAAGCGGCGATGACCTTCAAATACGTGCTCGATTACCGCGACGGCGAAGTGTTCTGGTGCACCGCCGACGTCGGCTGGGTCACCGGCCACAGTTACATCGTCTACGGCCCGCTGGCCAACGGCGCGACCACGCTGATTTTCGAAGGCGTGCCGAGCTATCCGAGCAGCTCGCGTTTCTGGCAAGTGATCGACAAACATCACGTCAACATCTTCTACACCGCGCCCACCGCCCTGCGCTCGCTGATGCGCGAAGGCGCCGAACCGCTGAAGGAAACTTCGCGCCAGAGCCTCAGATTACTCGGCAGCGTCGGTGAGCCAATCAACCCGGAAGCGTGGGATTGGTACTTCAATGCGGTCGGCGAACAGCGTTGCCCAATCGTCGACACCTGGTGGCAGACCGAAACCGGCGGCATCATGCTCAGCCCATTGGTCAGCGCCCAAAGAATCAAACCGGGCTGCGCGACCCAACCGATGTTCGGCGTGCAACCGGTGTTGCTCGATGAAGTCGGCAAGGAAATCCAAGGCCCCGGCGCCGGTGTACTGGCAATCAAATCGAGCTGGCCAGCGCAGATCCGCAGCGTTTATGGCGACCCGCAACGCATGGTCGAAACCTACTTCAAACCCTATCCCGGTTATTACTTCACCGGCGACGGCGCCCGCCGCGACGAGGACGGCGATTACTGGATCACCGGGCGCATCGACGACGTGATCAACGTTTCCGGGCACCGCATCGGCACCGCCGAAGTGGAAAGCGCGCTGGTGCTGCACGACAGCATCGCCGAGGCCGCCGTGGTCGGTTACCCGCACGACCTCAAGGGCCAGGGCATTTATGCCTTCGTCACGCCCATGAACGGCACCGATCCCAATGACGAACTGAAGAAAGAACTGTTGGCGCACGTCAGCAAGGAAATCGGCAGCTTCGCCAAACCGGACCTGATTCAATGGGCGCCGGCCTTGCCGAAAACCCGTTCGGGCAAGATCATGCGGCGGATTCTGCGCAAAATTGCCTGCAACGAACTGGACAGCCTGGGCGATACCTCGACCCTGGCCGATCCAGGCGTGGTAGCGGATTTGGTCGAGAAACGCCTGAACCAGTAAATCGCTTGTTTCAAAAAGTCTGCGCGGCCACTGCTGGCCGCGCCTTTTTTTCGCCACTGAGTTGCCATGGAATTCATTCGTACACGCATCGAAAACCAGCTAATGAGCCTGACCGGGTTGTCGCTGGGCAAACTTGATCTGGAAAACCCCAAGGGCGATCCCGGACTGTTCGGCCCCGATTCGGTGAGTTGGCAGGTGCATGGCGATTTCACCAGCATGCTCATCGGCGGGATCACTGCGCTGATGCTGCAAGCCCTGCATCCATTGGCGTTGGCCGGGGTTTGGGATCACTCGAATTTTCGCCAGGACATGCTCGGGCGCTTGCGGCGCACCAGTCAGTTCATCGCCGGGACTACTTTTGGTTCACGCAGGGACGCCGACTGGCTGATCGAGAAAGTGCGCACCATTCACCTGCAAGTGACCGGCACCGCGGCGGATGGCCGCCCGTACGCGGCGAGCGATCCGGACTTGCTGACGTGGGTGCACGTGGCCGAGGTCAGCAACTTTCTCGGCGCGCATTTGCGTTACCGCAATCCGCAGCTGTCACTGGCGGACCAGGATCGTTATTACGCGGAAATCGCCGTGATCGCCGAGCGCCTCGGTGCGCGCAATGTGCCGAAGAGCCGGCAGGCAATCGCCGATTATCTGCAACGTATTCGCCCACAATTGTTGTGCGACGCCCGCAGTCGCGAGGTGTTGCGCTTGCTCCTGAACGCGCCCGCGCCCAGCCGCATGGCCAAGCCGTTTGGCGGGATGATGATGCAGGCCGGCATCGACCTGCTGCCGGATTGGGCGAGCGATATGCTCGGCGTGCATCAGAACCCGCTGCAACGCCAGTTGATCCGCGCCAGCGTCAAACGCAGCGCGCCAATGCTGCGCTGGGCCATGCGCAACGGTTCGGTGCAACGAGCGAAGCGGCGCATGGGGTTGCTGAACTGACCGATAACCTTGTGGCGAGGGGGCTTGCCCCCGTTGGGCTGCAAAGCGGCCACAAAATCTGCGGTGTTACTGAAATCTGCCAGTGCTGCGCACTGGAACGGGGGCAAGCCCCCTCACCACAGTGTTAAACTCCCGCGCCAAATTACTTCATCCTGCAAGGCGCCCAGCATGTCTTCCTTGAATCAGGCGCTGCGCGCCGCCCTCGATCATCGCCAGGACCTGCTGGCCGAACTGCATCAGCAAGGCACCGACTGCTATCGCCTGTTTCATGGCAGCCAGGAAGGCGCCGGCGGCCTGACCATCGACCGCTACGGCCCGCAATTGCTGGTGCAAAGTTTCCACCAGGCGCTGGAACGTGACGCGCTGCTGCACATCCACCAAACAATCAATCAACACTTGGGCTTCGAAACCCTGCTGGTCTACAACGACCGCTCGCGGGGCAATTCGCGCATCGACCGCGAAGACACCGTGTACCGCGCCGACGACGCCGCGCTGCAAGACCTGATCGGCCACGAATGGGGCCTCAACTATCGGGTCCGCGGGCGTCACGCCGGGCAAGATCCGCTGCTGTTCCTCGACTTGCGCAACACCCGCGGCTGGGTCAAACAGCACAGCCACAACAAAAGCGTGCTCAACCTGTTCGCCTACACCTGCGGCGTCGGCCTGAGTGCAGCGGCCGGTGGCGCCAGCGAAGTGTGCAACCTCGACTTTGCCGAAGGTAACCTCGCGGTCGGTCGCGAAAACGGTCTGCTCAATCCGCAGCTGCCGGCCATGCAATTTATTCAATCCGATTACTTCCCGGCGATCCGCCAACTGGCCGGCCTGCCGATCAGCCAGCGGCGCGGGCACAAACTGCCGAGCTACGAACGTCTGGAACAGCGTCAGTACGATCTGGTGCTGTTAGACCCGCCGGCCTGGGCCAAGAGCGCGTTCGGCACCGTCGACCTGCTGCGCGACTATCAGAGCCTGCTCAAGCCTGCGCTGCTGACCACTGCTGACAATGGCGTGCTGATCTGCTGCAACAATCTGGCGAAAGTCAGCATGGATGACTGGCGCGAACAGGTGCTGCGTTGCGCCGAGAAGGCTGGGCGTCCGGTGCGTGAATGGTCGGTGATGACCCCGGGCGCGGACTTCCCGTCGCTGGATCAGCAGCCACCGCTGAAGACGCTGATTCTGCAACTCTGAACCGCGCGTCCGTATTCCTACGCAACCGGCTGAACAATCCTGCGCAACGGCGATCACTTCGGAACCGAAATCGCGTGCCATACTCCAAGGCACTCCGATCAGACATATGAAGCCGCACATGCCCAAAGGATTGATTCGCGCTCTCGGCGCCCTGTTGACTGCGCTGGCCCTCTACAGCCTGCTGGGATTTCTGATTTTGCCGGGCATTGCCCTGCGCATCGCCAACCAGCAGTTGGCCAATTACGCGACGACCCCTGCGCATATTCAGCGGATCGAACTCAATCCGTTCAGCCTTGAAGTGACCTTGTGGGGCCTGATCATCGGCGAACCGGGCAAGGAGCAGGTCGGCTTCGAACGGCTATACGCCAACCTGCAACTCGACAGTCTCTGGACCAAAGCGCTGCACCTCTCCGACATCGAACTGGACAAACCCAAAACGGAAATCCTCTTCGGCAAGGACGGCAAGCTCAATCTGCTGGGCCTGTTCAAAATCCCCGCCAGCGAACCAACGCCCGCCGACCCGAATGCCAAGCCGTTCCCGCTACGTGTCGAGCGCATCAGACTGGCCGGCGGCTACGTGCATTTTCAGGACGCGCGCCCGAGCGAGCCGATCGAATTCCTCTACGACAAACTCGATTTCGAGCTGAAAAACCTCAGCACCCTGCCCGACGACAACGCCGACATGACCCTGGTCGCGGCGGGGCCGGAAGGTGGGCAAATCGACTGGACCGGCAATTTCAGCCTGATCCCGATTGCTTCCGAAGGTAAGTTGAAAGTCACCGACGGGCAGATGAAAGTCTGGTGGCCATATGTGCGCGATGCGCTGCCGCTGGCCCTGGAAAACGGCGTGCTGAACCTGAGCACTGACTACAAGCTCAACCTCGCCAAGGAAACCGAGCTGCAACTGAACAACGTTGCGGTCAGCGTTGCGCCGTTCGCCATCAATGCCCCGGACGGTCGGCCGCTGGTGCGTCTGGAACGCCTCGACGTCAGCGACACCAGCATCGATCTGGCCAAGCAACAAGTGGTGGTCGGCAAGATCCGCAGCAACAAACTCGAAACCTGGGCAGCGCTGGAAGCCGATGGCCAACTCGACTGGCAGAAACTGTTCGCCAGCCAGCCGTCGAAAGCCGCCGCCAAAGCCAAGGCTGAACCCGCCAACGCCCCGGCCGCTGCCGATTCACCACCGCCAGCCGCCGCCGCGCCGAGCAAACCGTGGCAAGTGCTGCTCAAAGATGTGCAACTGCGCAATTATCAGGTGCATCTGGAGGACCGCAAGGCGCAGCCGCCGGTGCCGTTGGAAGTCGGCCCGCTGAACCTCGACCTGCAAAATTTCGACAGCCTCAACGGCTCGCCTTTCAAGCTCAAGCTCGACACCGGCGTCGGCAAGCAAGGCAAGATCACCGCAGACGGCCAGGTCAATCTCGCGCCGGTCAGCGCTAAGCTGAATGTGCAGACCAAAGACATCGACCTGCGCGTCGCGCAGTCCTACATCACCCCGTTCATTCGCCTGGAACTGCGCAGCGGCATGCTCGGCAGTGACCTCGCGGTCGATCTGAAAAGCACCGAGCCGCTGGCGTTCAGCGTGACCGGCCGTGCCCAGGTCGATCAATTGCACACGCTCGACACCCTGAAAACCCGCGACTTCCTGAAATGGCAGCAGTTGGTGCTCGAAGGCCTGAATTATCAACACGGCGACAGCCTGTCGATCGACAAGGTCAACCTGTTTCAACCCTACGTGCGCTTCATGATCAACGACGACCGCACCACCAACGTCGACGATTTGCTGGTGCCGCAACCGGCCGATTCCGCGGGCAAAACCGCTGCAGCGAAACCGGCGGCGGGCAAGGACAAAGCGCTGGCGATTCGCGTGGGCGGCGTGGCGATCAATGACGGCTCGGCGAACTTCGCCGACTTCAGCCTGACGCCGAACTTTGCCACGGCGGTGCAGCAGCTCAACGGTGCGATCGGCACCATCGACAGCCGCCAGGGGAAACCGGCCACGGTCGACATCAAAGGCAAGGTCGACCGCTACGCGCCGGTCACCATCAAAGGGGCGGTCAACCCGTTCGACCCGATGGCCAGCCTCGACATCGCGACCAGTTTCAAACGGGTCGAACTGACGACGCTGACGCCCTACTCCGGCAAGTTCGCCGGTTACCGCATCCGCAAGGGGCGACTCAATCTCGACCTGCATTACCTGATCACCAAAGGTCAGTTGAAGGCTGAAAACAAAGTAGTGGTCGAACAACTGCAACTCGGCGAAAAAGTCGACAGCCCGGACGCCGTGAGCCTGCCGCTGAAACTGGCAATCGCGTTGCTCAAGGATGTCGACGGCAAGATTTCCATCGAATTGCCGGTGACCGGCGACCTCAACAATCCGCAGTTCAGCGTGATGCCGATTGTCTGGCAGACCCTGCGCAACCTGCTCGTCAAGGCTGCTGCGGCGCCGTTCAAGATGATTGGCGGATTGATCAGCGGCGGCGGTTCGCAAGACCTCGGCACTGTTTCGTTTGCGCCGGGTTCGAGCGAATTGAGCAAGGACGCCGAGGCCTCGCTGGTCAAACTCGCCAGCGCGCTCAAGGAACGTCCGGCGCTGCGCCTGGAGATCGAAGGCACCGCCGCGCAAAACAGCGACGGCCCATTGCTCGCCGAGCAACGCCTGGAACGCGAATACCAATACAACTATTACAAGATGCTCCAGCGTCGCGGCGATAAAGTCCCGGCTCAAGCTTCGCTGCTGGAAGTACCGGACGCCGAGAAAGCGCCGTTGCTGGAAGGCATTTACCGCACGCGCCTGAAGACTCAGCCGCCGGCGGAATGGAAGGATTTGGGCAAGGAAGAACGTACGACGAAAATGCGCGCCGAAGTGATCAAGTTCTGGAGCGGCAGCGAAGTGCTGTTGCGCCAGTTGGGTCAGGAACGTGCCAGCAGCATCAAGGATTTCCTGGTCGAGAAAGCGCAATTGGCTGACGAACGTGTGTACTTTATCGACGCGCAACTCGGTCAGGCGGAAAGCGATGGCCGGGTGATCACGCCCATGCATTTGGACGCCGAATGATGAGCGCGCGATGGCTGATGGGACCGGCGCTGAGTCTGGCGCTGGCGTTGCTAGCCAGTCAGGCTGCGGCGGCTGATACGCTGCGCTGTGGCAGCCAGTTGATCAGCGTCGGCGACCGCTCCAGCGAAGTGCTGCAGAAGTGCGGCGAACCGGTCAGCCGCGACTTGCTGGGCTACAAGCGCAGCGCCAACCGCCGGGAAGAGTTTCAGGTCGAGGAGTGGACCTACGGACCGAACGGCGGGATGTACCAATACCTGCGCTTCGAAGGCAATCGGCTCCGGCAGATCAACAGCAAGCGCGGTAACTGAATCCCCCGTTACAACGGCAACACATCCCCACTGTAGGAACGCGATACCTGTAGGAGCGAGGCTTGCCCGCGAAGGCAATCTGTCAGTCAACCAGGTTTTGGATGTGCCGGCCCCTTCGCGGGCAAGCCTCGCTCCTACAGAGGTTTTGCAGCGCCACAGATGTTTTTGCAGCGCCCACAATAGAACAGGCCCCCGTCACGAATGGCGGAGGCCTGTAATGACCACGTCCTTGTGGCCTTTCGCATGAACACTTCAGAGGTGGCAGACGTATTACCCGGCCCGTCTGCCGCACCCTTCTCCCGGTTCAGGCGAGAAGTCTTGCCTTACTCGGCTTTCAGGCCGTCAGCGGATACCGCTTTGACGCCTTTGATTTTCTTGGTGATGGCAACTGCAACGTCTTTCTGCGATTCAGTCACAGCGACGGTCGACGACAGGGACACAACACCTTTGTTGGTTTCGACTTTGATGTCGGAACCAGGAATGCCTTTCTCGGTTACCAGATCAGCTTTGACTTTGGTGGTGATCCAGGTATCGGAAGTTGCTTCTTTGGCTTGTGTCACTTCACCAGCCGCCAGAGTCATCGGGGCTTGGGTAGTAGTGGTTTGTGCAAAAGCTGCACCAGCCATGGTCAGGGTCAGCGCGGTAGCAGTAGCAATAGCGAACTTCTTCATACGAGTAACTCCTGTTTTTCTATAAAGTCTGCTGAGAGTCTCTTCAGCAGGGTTACTGGATATATTGCGAACGCTGTGCCAACTTTGAGACAGGCAATAAATCCTTAAAAAACAATGAGTTATAAATTTTTGTGAATTTCGGAATCATGCAAATTGCATGAGGTGGTGATTATCGACATGCAAGTTGCAGGCTTTGACGCAGGCCTAAGGCCATGAATTGTCGGGGTTTTCTTCTATAAGGTCGGAATCGAAAAATCAGCACAAAAAAATACCCCGCCAGTCACGGCGGGGTATTGATTACACCATCAGGTTTAGACGCCTGGGCAGCTAGTAGTCGAGTAGTCCTTGGCGGCGGTAGTCGCACAGGTCCAGCCGGCCGTTGCACTTCGACTCAGGGTAATCGTCTTGCCCAATACCGGAGCCGGCGCATTAACCAATGTGCAAACGATCGTGCCAGTACCTGCTGCAACCGTACCCGTCATTGAAAGGGTGCAGTTCTGCGTCGCGGCTACACCAGCATTAACGTTTGTCAGCGTCGGATCTGCGGAACCCGCGTTGATGACATCTTCGTAAGGCACTTTGAGCGCCGACACTTCAGCAATACCCGCCGTCACTTTGGCCCGAGCCTGATACTTCGAATACTGCGGAATCGCAAATGTCGCCAGAATCCCGATGATCGCCACCACGATCAGCAGCTCGATCAGGGTAAAACCTTTTTGGTTATTCATAGACAAGCTCCATGCATGAGTCGGAATCTCATGATCTGACATAGCCCCAGCATGCTCCATGCCAAGCCCCGCGCGCCCTGCCCACAGGGCGCGAGGTTATGGCCGCGACGTTTCCTACACCTTGTAACCGCACTATCTGACACTTTTTGTCACCTCCAAGCCGCTGGTTTGGTTCATTCCGTTGACTAGGCTATAAGTCATGAACTGTCTGCGTCCGGAATCCCAATGAACGACATCGCCCTCAGCGGCCTGGCCAAGCAATTGGTGCTGGCCGAACTGCTCACTGACAAAAGCGCGCAACAGGCGTATCTGCAGGCCCAACGCAATCGCATCTCGCTGGTCAGCTACCTGGTGCAAAACAAACTGGTGCGCAGTCGTCAGGTCGCGGAGATTGCCTCGGAGCATTTCGGCATGGCCCTGCTCGACCTTAATTGCCTCGACAAGGAAACCCAGCCCAAAGGCCTGGTCAGCGAGAAACTGGTGCGCCAGCACCATGCCCTGCCCCTCTGGCGGCGCGGCAATAAATTGTTCGTGGGGATTTCCGACCCGACCAACCATCAGGCGATCAACGACATCCAGTTCAGCACCGGCCTGAGCACCGAAGCGATTCTGGTCGAGGACGACAAGCTCAGCGACGCCATCGAGAAGTTCTTCGACAGCCACACCAGCGGCCTCGAGGAAATGGCCGACGTTGACCTCGATGGCCTCGACGTCGAATCGGTCGACGACAAACACCAGGACTCGATTGCCGGGCAGGACGCCGACGATGCGCCGGTGGTGCGTTTCGTCCACAAGATGCTGCTGGACGCGATCAAAAGCGGCTCGTCCGACTTGCACTTCGAACCTTACGAAAAGAATTACCGGGTACGCATGCGCACCGACGGCATCCTGCGCGAAGTCGCCAAACCGCCGATTCAACTGGCCGGGCGCATCGCCGCGCGGCTCAAGGTCATGGCCAGTCTGGACATCTCCGAACGTCGGCGCCCGCAGGACGGGCGGATCAAGATGCGCTTGTCGAAAAGCAAATCCATCGACTTCCGGGTCAACACCTTGCCGACCTTGTGGGGCGAGAAAGTGGTGATCCGGATCCTCGACCCGTCGAGCGCACAGATGGGCATCGACGCCCTCGGTTATGAACCGGACCAGAAAACCCTGTTCATGGCCGCGCTGAAACAACCGCAAGGGATGATCCTGGTCACCGGCCCCACCGGCTCGGGCAAGACCGTGTCGCTGTACACTGGGCTGAATATTCTCAACACCGTCGACATCAACATTTCCACCGCCGAAGACCCGGTGGAGATCAACATGGAAGGCATCAACCAGGTCAACGTCAATCCCAAGCAAGGGCTGGATTTCGCCCAGGCCTTGCGCTCGTTCCTGCGCCAGGATCCGGACGTGATCATGGTCGGCGAGATCCGCGACCTCGAAACCGCAGAAATTGCGATCAAAGCCGCGCAGACCGGGCACTTGGTGCTGTCGACGCTGCACACCAACAGCGCCGCGGAAACCCTGACGCGCCTGCACAACATGGGCATCCCCGGTTTCAACATCGCCACCTCGGTCAGCCTGATCATCGCCCAGCGCCTGGCGCGCAAATTGTGCAGCCACTGCAAGAAGCCGATCGACATCCCCCGCGAAGCGCTGGTCAAGGAGGGCTTCCCCGAGGAACGCATCGGCACATTCACGATCTATGAGCCCGTCGGTTGCGATCACTGCAACCACGGCTACAAAGGGCGGATCGGGATTTATGAAGTGGTGAAGAACACGCCGGACCTGCAACGGCTGATCATGGCCGAGGGCAACTCACTGGAAATCGAGATCCAGATGCGCAAGGACGGCTTCAACGATCTGCGTACCTCGGGTTTGCTCAAGGCCATGCAAGGCATCACCAGCCTTGAAGAAATCAACCGGGTCACCAAGGATTGAACATGGCGGTCAAGGCAGCAAAAATCAGCGTGTATGCCTGGGAAGGCACGGACAAGAAAGGCACGAAGATGACCGGCGAGCTCAGCGGTCAGAACCCGGCGCTGATCAAGGCACAGTTGCGCAAGCAAGGCATCAACCCCGGCAAGGTGCGCAAGAAAAGCGTGTCGATTTTCAACCTCGGCAAGCGCATCAAGGCCCAGGACATTTCCCTGTTCACCCGGCAAATGACGACGATGATGAAGGCCGGCGTGCCGCTGCTGCAGTCGTTCGACATCATCGGCGAAGGCTTCGATAACCCGGCCATGCGCAAACTGGTGGACGAGGTCAAACAGGAAGTCGCGGCGGGTAACAGTTTCGCCGCGTCGTTGCGCAAGAAGCCGCAGTATTTCGATGAGCTGTACTGCAACCTCGTCGATGCCGGCGAACAGGCCGGTGCCCTCGATACCTTGCTGGACCGGGTGGCGACCTATAAGGAGAAGAGCGAAAAGCTCAAAGCCAAAATCAAGAAAGCCATGACCTATCCGCTGGCCGTGGTGTTTGTCGCGATGATCGTTACCGGGATTCTGCTGGTGAAAGTGGTGCCGCAATTCAAAACGGTATTCGCCGGGTTCGGCGCCGAGTTGCCGGGCTTCACGCTGATGGTGATCAGCCTTTCGGAATTCATGCAGAAATATTGGTGGATGATGCTCGGCGCACTGGTCGCGGCGATTTTCGGTTTGCGCCGTGCCTTCAAAAAGTCGCAAGCCTTTCGCGACAAACTCGACATCTGGCTGCTGAAACTGCCGCTGGTCGGCGCGCTGACCTACAAGTCCGCCGTCGCCCGTTACGCGCGCACGCTCTCGACCACGTTCGCCGCCGGGGTGCCGCTGGTCGATGCGCTGGAATCCGTGGCCGGCGCCACCGGCAATGTCGTGTTCAAGCGCGCGGTGCTGCGCATCCGCCAAGACGTGTCGACCGGCATGCAGCTGAATTTCGCCATGCGCACCTCGGGGGTGTTCCCGAACATGGCGATTCAGATGGCGGCGATCGGCGAGGAGTCCGGCGCGCTCGACGATATGCTCGACAAGGTCGCGAGTTTCTACGAGGACGACGTCGACAATATGGTCGACAACCTCACCAGCCTGATGGAGCCGTTCATCATGGTGGTGCTTGGCGTGGTCGTCGGCGGCCTCGTCGTGGCGATGTACCTGCCTATTTTCCAACTTGGCTCTGCGATCTGACATGCCCCTGAATGAATACCTGAGCCTGTATCCGCTGGCCTTCGTCATCACCGCGCTGGTGCTCGGGCTGCTGGTCGGCAGTTTCCTCAACGTGCTGGTCTGGCGCCTGCCGAAAATGCTCGAGCGCGAATGGCGCGTACAGGCCCGCGACGTGTTGGGTCTGCCGACCGAGACGCCGCTGCCGACGTACAACCTGCTGCTGCCGCA
This sequence comes from Pseudomonas prosekii, assembly GCF_900105155.1. Classification (NCBI taxonomy): domain Bacteria; kingdom Pseudomonadati; phylum Pseudomonadota; class Gammaproteobacteria; order Pseudomonadales; family Pseudomonadaceae; genus Pseudomonas; species Pseudomonas prosekii. Next base: position 3,824,146 of record NZ_LT629762.1, on the reverse strand, counting down.
CTCGCAATGCCCGCACTGCGCCCAGCCGATTCGCGCCTGGGAAAATATCCCGCTGCTGAGTTACCTGCTGTTGCGCGGGCGCTGTTCCAATTGCGCGGCGCCGATCAGCAAGCGGTATCCACTGACCGAACTGGCCTGCGGTGCGCTTTCGGCGTTCGTCGCGTGGCATTTCGGTTTCGGCTGGTCGGCGGCCATGCTGCTGTTGCTGACCTGGGGGTTGCTGGCGATGAGCCTGATCGACGCCGAGCATCAACTGTTGCCCGATGTGCTGGTGCTGCCGTTGTTGTGGCTGGGGCTGATCGTCAACAGCTTCGAACTGCTGGTGCCACTGCTCGACGCGGTGTGGGGCGCGGTGGCGGGTTATCTGTTGCTGTGGTCGGTGTTCTGGTTATTCAAGTTGATCACCGGCAAGGACGGCATCGGTCATGGTGATTTCAAGCTGCTGGCGCTGCTCGGGGCGTGGGGCGGCTGGCAGATTTTGCCGCTGACGATTCTGTTGTCATCGCTGGTCGGCGCGATTATCGGGGTGATTCTGCTGCGCTTGCGCGACGCAAAAACCTCGACGCCGATCCCGTTTGGGCCGTTCCTGGCGATTGCCGGCTGGATTGCATTGCTCTGGGGTGGTCAAATAACCGGCTTCTATTGGCAGTTTGTCGGTTTGCAATGAATACCCCTGTGGAAAAACCCTGGATTCTCGGCCTCACCGGCGGCATCGGTAGCGGCAAAAGTGCCGCAGCGCAGCACTTCATCGACCTCGGCGTGCACGTGGTCGACGCCGATCATGCGGCGCGCTGGGTGGTGGAGCCGGGGCGTCCGGCGCTGGCGAGGATCGTCGAGCACTTCGGCCCCGGCGTGTTGCAAGCCGATGGCCAACTGGATCGCGGCGCGTTGCGCAAACTGATCTTCGAAGTGCCGGAGGAACGCCGCTGGCTCGAAGCGTTGCTGCATCCGCTGATCGCCGAGGAAATCGTCGCGCACCTGGCCAAGGCACAATCGCCTTACGCGATTCTGGTGTCGCCGCTGTTGATCGAGTCCGGGCAGTACGCCATGACCCAACGCGTGCTGGTGATCGATGCGCCGCAACAACTACAGATCGAACGCACCCTGCAGCGTGACCAGACCAGCGAGCAACAGGTCCAGGCGATTCTCAAGGCCCAGTCCAGCCGCGAAGATCGCGTGAGCCATGCCGACGACGTGGTGGTCAACGACCGCGACCTCGCCTGGCTGCACAGCGAGGTCGAACGCCTGCATCACTTTTACCTTACTTTGCGTGGAGGCCAGTCATGAGCCCAATCTCAACCGTCGAATGCCCGACTTGCGGTGCACCCGTCGAATGGAAAACCGACAATGAATTCCGGCCGTTCTGCTCGGACCGCTGCAAACTGATCGACCTCGGCGCCTGGGCCTCGGAAGAACACAAGATCCCGGTCAGCCCGGACGCCGAAGACGATCTGTTCAGCGAAGACTTCGAACCGCGTCACTGATTCGCGTCTTCACTGAAAAAATCAGGGCCGCATGAAACCGTAGTCCTGAGTGTCATCGAGGTTCTCGGCGAGAAACTGCAACTCGTCCGCCAGATCCTCGACACTGCGCACCGTCTTGCTCTGCTGCACCACCGCGCTGAGCAAGGCGCGCAGGCTCAACCCCGGATCAAACCCGACCTCCTGCGCCGCCTCCAGACTGTGACGCAACTCTTGCCTTGCCCATTCGTAGACACTCATGGCGATGCTCCTGAAGATTTCCCGAAGCATGGAATCGTCAGCGGTTGGCGGGTTTGATGTGGATCAAGACTTGGGATCGTCGTCGTTCCACGGCGCCGAAAGGTAACGGGTGCGATTGAACGTCTCCAGCCATTCCGGGCTGAACACCACCAGCGCGCTGATGATCATGCCGTTGATAAACGCCTCGGGGAAAATGATCAGCCACAGGTAACCGATAAAATCCTCCAGCCAATATGGCATGGCGAACAGTTCATCCCACCACAGCAACGTCAGCGCCAGCAGCAGGCAGAGCAACGCCGACAGCGCTGCCGCAAAAAATCCGGAAACGAAGATATACACAAAGGGATTTCGCGGTTGCGCGCGCTCGACCAGAATCGCGCAGCATTCGGTGACCAGCACCGGCAGCAGAATGAACAACGCGCCGTTCACTCCGGCGGCGTCCAGATCCTGGCGACCGAGCAACACCAGCCCCGCTTGCGCGACCAGGCCGCCGACGATCGCCAGCGGCCAGTCGAGCAGCAAGGTCACCGCGGTCATGCCGATAAAGTGGTACGACACGCCGGTATCAAAATCGCGCCGCACCAGCCACAACATGAACAGCGCGAACACCGTGCCGAACAGCAAATGCTGGCGACGCCGGTCAGTGAACAGCTCGACCCACGGCGCACGGCAGATCGCCCAGATCACCACGGGCAGGTAAATCAGCCAACCGAGCGTCAGGCTCTGCGGCGACAACACCTCGGCACCGATCATGACAACGTCCCCTCGAACACCACGACTCTCTCCTTGATAGCTACGGCTCCCCGCCAGCATACACCGGTGCAAAAGTCGCTCCACTCCAAGCAAAGCTTTCTGCTTGTCGCATTTGAACGCTAAGCTTGGGCCTATGGATGACTCAGATTACTTACGCCTGCTGACCATCGCGGCCGAGCAAGCCAACGCGTTCCTGTCCAATGCCCGCAAATGGGAGCGTGAGCGTTGGGTCTGCCAACGCCTGCTGCAAGGCCTGAACATTCCTTATCGCGCTGATGAATTCGCCCCTGCCGGCGAGCCGCCGGACGTGCTGTTTCGCGACGCCAGTTTCGAGGTGTTCTTCGTGCTCGACGAAGGTCGGCGCCTCAACGACGAATGGCGCGACGAATTGCAGCGGCGGCGCAGCGCGTTTTCCCTGAGTTCGCTGGTGCGGCGTGAAGCCAAGCCACGGCGGATCCCGGCCAATGAATTCCTCCTGAGACTGGCGCCGACCTTGCGCAAAAAAGCCCACAACTACAAAGAACGCGGAATGGACCTCGGCGAGCTGGACATCATTGCCTTCGCCAGCCTCAAGCGCGAAGTGCTCGACCTCAACAGCCACTTTCCGCCGCCCACCGAGTACCTGCGCCAGGGCTGGCGCTCGCTGTCACTGGTCGGGCCAACCTTCGCCCGCGTGCTGTTCGCGCACCCGGATGCGCCGGATTTCCTGCGCAGCAACCTCGGGCGCAGCATCGTTTTTGACGTCGGGATCAGCCTGTGAACTCACCCCTGCAAGAATTGATCGCCGAAGTGCCGCAGACCGGCCGCGTGCGCTGGATCGGCGTGCGCCCCGAGCGCCATGCACCGATGATCGAGCTGGACGCCGTGGAGGCGCGGCTAGAGGCCGGATTGACCGGCGACCGTGCGCGCCCCGGCGTGCGCAATGCGCGGCAAGTGACGTTGATTCAGTGGGAACACCTGGCGGTGATCAGCTCGTTGATGGGCCGCGCCGAGGATAATCCGGTCTTGCCTGAAGATTTGCGCCGCAACCTCGTCATCAGCGGTATCAACCTGTTCAGCCTCAAGGGTCGGCGCTTCAGGATTGGCCAGGCGATTTTCGAAACCACTGGCTGGTGCCAACCGTGCGCGCGCCTGCAAAACAACCTCGGGCCGGGGACTTTCCAGGCCGTTCGCGGACATGGCGGAATCACCGCTCGGGTGTTACAAAGTGGAATCATTCGACTGGACGATACGGTCAGCGTCGAGCCGATTCCCGAGAGCGGCTATGCTCCGTTCAATGTTCGTTAAATCCGCCTGTAGCTTCTACACATTCAGCAACGTCTACTCCTGACGAGGCCCAATATGACCAGCCGCCTGAAACCAGACGACCAGAAGCATGTCGAAGAGTACCTGCACTTGTCCCAGCACCGAGTCGAGCGCCGGCCATTCCGGCCGTGGATGCTCCTTGTGCTGGTGCTGGCAGTGACCATTGGTTTGGGCCTGTTGAGCCGCCTTATCGGTTATCTGACGCTATGAGCTGCCTCGCGCTCGCTTGGGTAACCGCACCGATTTCTTTTAGCCTTGCGAGATATCCCCATGACTCATCGTATTATTATCGTCGGCGGCGGCGCCGGCGGTCTGGAGTTGGCTACCCGTCTGGGTAAGACTCTGGGCAAGCGCGGCACCGCCAGCGTGATGCTGGTCGACGCGAACCTGACGCACATCTGGAAACCGCTGTTGCACGAAGTGGCCGCCGGATCGCTGAACTCTTCCGAAGACGAACTCAATTATGTTGCCCAAGCCAAATGGAACCACTTCGAGTTTCAGCTGGGGCGCATGAGCGGGCTTGATCGCGCCGCGAAGAAAATCCAGCTGGCCGCCACTTATGACGAAGCCGGCGTAGAGCTGGTGCCGGCCCGCGAGCTCGGTTACGACTCGCTGGTGATCGCGGTCGGCAGCACCACCAACGATTTCGGCACTGAAGGCGCGGCGCAGCATTGCCTGTTCCTTGATACGCGCAAACAGGCCGAGCGTTTCCATCAGCAATTGCTCAATCACTATCTGCGCGCCCATGCCGGGCAAACGGATACCGTCGAGCAAATCAGCGTCGCTATCGTCGGCGCTGGCGCCACGGGCGTCGAACTGGCCGCCGAACTGCACAACGCCGCGCACGAACTGGCTGCTTATGGGCTGGACCGAATCAAACCGGAAAACATGCACATCACTCTGATTGAAGCCGGGCCGCGCGTGTTGCCAGCCCTGCCGGAACGCATTGGCGGGCCTGTGCATAAAACCCTGGAGAAACTCGGGGTCAATGTGATGACCAACGCGGCGGTCAGCGAAGTGACGGCGGACAGCCTGATCACCGCCGACGGCAAGGTGATCAACGCCAGCCTGAAAGTCTGGGCCGCGGGGATACGTGCGCCGGGTTTCCTCAAGGACATCGATGGCCTGGAAACCAATCGGATCAATCAACTGCAAGTGCTGCCAACGCTGCAAACCACCCGCGACGAGAACATTTTCGCTTTCGGCGACTGCGCGGCATGTCCGCAACCGGGCACCGACCGCAATGTGCCGCCGCGTGCGCAAGCCGCGCATCAGCAGGCCTCGTTGCTGGCCAAATCGCTGAAGCTGCGGATCGAAGGCAAGGCGTTGCCGGAGTACAAATACACCGACTACGGCTCGCTGATCTCGCTGTCGCGTTTTTCCGCTGTGGGTAACTTGATGGGTAACCTGACCGGCAGCGTGATGCTCGAAGGCTGGCTGGCGCGGATGTTTTACGTGTCGCTGTATCGCATGCACCAGATGGCGCTGTATGGCGCGTTTCGCACGGCGATGCTGATGCTCGGCAGCAAGATCGGACGCGGGACCGAGCCGCGTCTCAAACTTCACTAATTCACAAATCCTCCTGCAGGAGTGAGCCTGCTCGCGATAGCGGTCTGACATTCAGCACATATGTCGAATGTCAGTCCATCATCGCGAGCAAGCTCGCTCGCACATTTTTGACTCACAAGCCTGTAGATCTGTGTCTCACTGTATCTCCCCGCCGTTTCATCCCTCTCGCTTACAAACTCCCCCTCGCGCGACACAGTAGCGATACACCCGCCCGGCTAAATGGCCACACCCGAGCAAGGCACTGCCTGCTGCGGGGCACGCCGCACTCACGCGGCATCCTTTATCGAGCGGTTGTGTCGTGCAACCCAGGAGAGTTGAAATGTCCCACACCAACAATACTATTGGTCTGCTCGGCGCTGTGCTGGCCGGCGGCATGATGTTGTCCGGCTCTGTATTCGCTGCACAGCCGCTCACCCAGGGCTACCTGCTGGCCTCGGCTGAGCAAGTGGTGAAAACGCCTGAAGGCAAGTGTGGCGAAGGTAAATGCGGTGAAGGCAAAGCCGAGCAATCGGCGAAGACCCCCGAAGGCAAGTGTGGCGAGGGTAAATGCGGCGACGCCTCGATGGCCAAGACTGATACCAATGGCGACGGCAAGGTCTCGCGCGCCGAGTTCAAGGCTGTCGCGCCAAAATCCGACTTCGACAAGATCGACAAAAACCACGATGGCTTCATCGACGAGCAAGAGGCTTACGACAACGTCAAAGCCAACTTCGAAGCCAATGGCAAAAAAATGCCGAAAGGCCTATTCGAACACCTGAAAGATCAAGACGGCGTCTGATCCTCGAGGCCTGATCCTCAAAGCTCCGATCTCGAACCGCCAAGCCCCGATTCTCCATGAAGAATCGGGGCTTTTTATTGGCCGCTGATTGAAGGCGCTTTCCTGAGGACAAAAAAAAATCCCCGTATCTTTCGATACGAGGATTTTTAATATGGTCGGGGTAAGGGGATTCGAACTCCTGACATCCTGCTCCCAAAGCAGGCGCGCTACCGGACTGCGCTATACCCCGGTAAAAAAAAGGCGACCTCTCAGTCGCCTTCTTCTTCGATCAGGGCTTTTGGCCGCTGATCTTAAGATCTGATCCCAGCGTTAACTGGTTTCAAAAATGGTGGGTCGTGTGGGATTCGAACCTACGACCAATTGGTTAAAAGCCAACTGCTCTACCAACTGAGCTAACGACCCAAAAATGGTCGGGGTAAGGGGATTCGAACTCCTGACATCCTGCTCCCAAAGCAGGCGCGCTACCGGACTGCGCTATACCCCGGTTTGAAATTGGCTCCGTGACCAGGACTCGAACCTGGGACCCAATGATTAACAGTCATTTGCTCTACCGACTGAGCTATCACGGAACTACATATTTCAATTACAACATTTGAAGCTTTGTAACGTTCTCTTCGACCCGTTCGCATCGCTGCGTTCGTGTGTCTGAGGCGCGCTATTCTACAATCTTAAGCACCTCTGTCAACCCCCTAAATTGCATTCAAGTTAATGATTTGCAACTTAATTCAGATTTCCGCTTGGGGAGCAGAAACCCTTCCGGGTGACTTACTGCGGGGCGCACTTTACAAGCCTTTTCCTTTGAGTTCAACAGCCTGGCGAAAAAAAGGCCTCGCAATGCGAGGCCTTGTTTATTTCCGTGGCGTTACGACTCAGGAGAAAACGATTTCGTCGTTTTCGACTTTGCCCACCGCCGTCTCGCCCGGCATGAATTGCCCGGACAAAATCAACTGCGCCAACGGGTTCTCGATCCAGCGCTGGATTGCCCGTTTCAGCGGCCGCGCACCGTAGACCGGGTCGTAACCGACAGCGATCAATTTATCCATCGCCTCAGGGCTGAGCTCCAGTTTCAGCTCGCGCTCGGTCAGGCGACTGCGCAGACGACCCAACTGAATCTCGGTAATGCCTGCGATCTGATCCCGCGCCAGTGGCTCGAAGATCACCACTTCGTCGACCCGGTTGATGAACTCCGGCCGGAAGTGAGTGGAAATCGCGTCCATTACTGCCGCGCGCTGCGCTTCACGATCACCGACCAGTTCCTGGATCTGCACCGAGCCGAGGTTGGAGGTCATGACAATCACGGTGTTCTTGAAATCCACCGTACGCCCGTGGCTGTCGGTCAACCGGCCATCTTCGAGCACTTGCAGCAAGATGTTGAACACATCCGGGTGCGCCTTCTCGACCTCGTCCAGGAGGATTACCGAGTAAGGCTTGCGACGCACCGCCTCAGTCAGGTAACCGCCCTCTTCATAACCGACATAGCCTGGTGGCGCGCCGATCAGTCGGGCCACGGAGTGTTTCTCCATGAATTCGGACATGTCGATGCGCACCATCGCCTCTTCAGTATCAAAGAGGAATTCGGCCAGCGCCTTGCACAGCTCGGTTTTACCCACGCCGGTCGGGCCGAGGAACATGAACGAACCGCTCGGGCGATTCGGGTCGGACAACCCGGCACGCGAACGGCGTACCGCGTTGGAGACGGCGATCACCGCTTCGTTCTGGCCGATCACACGTTGGTGCAACAGGCTTTCCATCTTCATCAGCTTGTCGCGCTCGCCTTCGAGCATTTTCGACACGGGAATGCCGGTCCACTTCGAAACCACTTCAGCGATTTCTTCCTCAGTCACTTTGCTGCGCAGCAACTGGTTTTCGCTTTTGCCGTGCTGATCGACCATTTGCAGGCTGCGCTCCAGGTCCGGGATCACCCCGTATTGCAGCTCGGCCATGCGGTTGAGGTCACCTTTGCGGCGAGCCGCTTCCAGTTCCTGACGCGACTGTTCGATTTTCTGCTGGATCTGCGCCGAACCCTGAACTTCGGCTTTCTCCGAATTCCAGATTTCTTCGAGGTCCGAATACTCGCGTTCGAGACGGACGATTTCTTCCTGAAGTTTTTCCAGGCGTTTCTTCGCCGCGTCGTCGCTTTCTTTCTTCAGTGCCTGGGATTCAACTTTGAGCTGAATCAAGCGGCGTTCAAGACGGTCGAGCACTTCCGGTTTGGAGTCGATCTCCATGCGGATGCGGCTGGCGGCCTCGTCGATCAGGTCGATGGCTTTGTCCGGCAACTGCCGATCAGTGATGTAGCGGTGGCTGAGCTTGGCCGCCGCAATGATCGCGCCATCGGTGATCGCCACTTTATGGTGGACCTCGTAACGCTCTTTGAGGCCACGCAGGATCGCGATGGTGTCTTCTTCGCTCGGTTCTTCTACCAATACTTTCTGGAAGCGCCGCTCGAGGGCCGCGTCCTTCTCTATATATTGGCGATATTCATTCAGCGTGGTCGCGCCGACGCAGTGCAACTCGCCGCGCGCCAATGCCGGTTTGAGCATATTGCCGGCATCCATCGAGCCCTCGCCCTTGCCGGCGCCGACCATGGTGTGCAGTTCGTCGATGAACAGAATGATCTGCCCTTCCTGCTTCGACAGTTCGTTGAGCAGGGATTTAAGGCGTTCTTCGAACTCGCCACGGTACTTGGCGCCAGCGATCAGCGCGCCCATGTCCAGCGACAACAGGCGTTTGCCTTTGAGGCCATCCGGCACTTCACCATTGATGATGCGCTGCGCCAGACCTTCGGCAATCGCGGTTTTACCGACGCCAGGCTCACCGATCAGTACCGGGTTGTTCTTGGTGCGGCGTTGCAGCACCTGAATCGTCCGGCGAATTTCATCGTCACGGCCGATCACCGGATCGAGTTTGCCTTCTTCGGCGCGCTTGGTCAGGTCGACGGTGTACTTGTCCAGCGCTTGGCGCGATTCTTCGTGGTTGGCGTCGTTCACCGCTTCGCCGCCACGCAGGTTGTTGATCGCGTTTTCCAAAGCTTTTTTGCTGACGCCCTGGCCAAGCAGCAACTTGCCGATCTTGCTGTTCTCGTCCATGGCGGCGAGCAGCACCAGTTCGCTGGAGATGAACTGATCGCCCTTCTGCTGCGCCAGGCGATCGGCCTGGTTGAGCAGACGCGCCAGATCCTGCGACATGTTCACGTCGCCGGTTGGGTTCTGGATTTTTGGTAGTTGGTCGAGCTCTTTGGTCAGCTCTTTGCGCAAACTGTTGACGTCGAAACCGACTTGCATCAACAGGGGTTTGATCGAACCACCCTGTTGTTCAAGCATGGCTTGCATCAAGTGCGCCGGTTCAATGCCCGGATGATCGAGGCCGACGGCCAGAGATTGGGCGTCGGACAGGGCTAACTGTAATTTGCTGGTTAAACGGTCTATACGCATGGGTCACCTTCCTTTTGAGCAGGCCGGACCTAAGAAACCATCCTGAATAAAGAAACCTGCCAGATACCACTGTAGATGCGGTCGATTCTGGGAGTTTCAAGCGCCGGGCAGTTGATGCAGGTCAGGGAAGTCTAGCGTTCCAACCAAACGAGGGAGGCAAACCGACCAGTGCGTGGACTGCGGCGGTAAGAAAAGAAGCGCGGATCGCTTACGGTGCAGAAACCACCGCCATAAACCGCCGTGACACCGCGTGCCGACAGGCGCAGACGCGCCAGCGCATAGATGTCGGCCATGAACTTGCCGGGATTCTGGCTCGGGACGAAGGCATTGGCGGCTTCGGGCAGTTGCTGGATGAAGACTTCGCGCACTTCCGCGCCGACCTCAAAGGCTTGCGGGCCAATCGCCGGGCCGAGCCAGACCAGCACTTCGTCGGGCGCCACATCGAGGCTGTCGAGGGTCGCTTCGAGCACGCCTGCTGCCAATCCGCGCCAACCGGCATGGGCCGCCGCTACGCGCGTGCCGGCACGGTCGCAAAACAGTGCGGGCAGGCAATCGGCAGTCATCGCCGCGCAGGCGATACCGGGGGTTTGCGTCCAACTGGCGTCGGCAGTAACCACTCGGCTCGGGTCTGCTGCGGTCACGACGATGCCGTGAACCTGCTGCAACCAGGCCGGCTGGATCGAGAATTGATTGGTGAGGCGACGGCGATTTTCGGCCACCGCGTCGGGGCTGTCATCGACGTGATCGCCGAGGTTGAGGCTGTCGAACGGCGCCAGACTGACGCCGCCCGCACGGGTGGTAACGCAGGCTTTCACCCCGGCAGGCGCAGGCCAGTCGGGAATCTGCCAGTCACTCATCCGATGAACGCCTCGCGGTCCTGCTTGAGCAAGGTCAGCAACCAGACGAAGTCGTCCGGCAACGGCGATTCCCAGCTCATGCGTTTACCGGTCGTCGGATGATCCAGCTCAAGGAACCGCGCATGCAGTGCCTGGCGCGGGAACGCCTTCAACGATTCGACCATGGTCACACTTGCCGATGGCGGAATACGGAAACGACCGCCGTAGGCAGGGTCTCCGACCAACGGGAAGTTGATGTGCGCCATGTGCACACGAATCTGGTGCGTACGCCCGGTTTCCAGCTTCACCCGCACGTGCGTGTGAGAGCGGAAACGCTCGAGCACGCGGTAGTGGCTGACGGCTTGCTTGCCGCCTTCCATCACCGCCATGCGCTGGCGCTGCTGGCCGTGACGACCGATTGGCGCGTTGATCTTGCCGCCGGCCGTGACCACACCAATAACGATGCATTCATAGATGCGGCTGACGCTGCGGCTCTGCAACTGTGTTACCAGTTGCGTCTGCGCTTGAATGGTCTTGGCGACCACCATCAGGCCGGTGGTGTCCTTGTCGAGGCGATGCACGATACCGGCGCGGGGCACATTGATGATGTCCGGCACGTGGTGCAGCAAGGCGTTGAGCAAGGTGCCGTCAGCGTGGCCAGCAGCCGGGTGAACCACCAGACCCGCAGGTTTGTTGATCACCAGGATGTCGTCATCTTCGTAGACGATGTCCAGCTCGATGTCCTGAGCGATCCATTCGCCCTGAGCTTCCTGCTCGGCAGTGAGTTCAAGAATGGCACCACCATGAACGATGTCTCGCGGGCGGATAACCGCCCCATCCACAGTCAGGCGGCCGTCTTTGATCCAGGCGGAAAGGCGCGAGCGCGAGTGCTCAGCGAATAATTGTGCGGCGACTTGATCGAGGCGTTGGCCGCCCAATTCGGACGGCACCTCTGCGCGAAGTTCAATTTTATCGGACATGCTCAGACTAGGCGTCGGCACAGCCTTTGGTTTCGGCTGCGCGCTTGTGGTTAAATACGGCGTCTTTTGCCCCGAGGCTATTCAACGGGGCGCTCATCATAACAGGACGGCCCCGCCCAAGACAGCGGCCGTCATAGGGACGCAAGCCGCCATGCAAGTGAAACACCTGCTGCTGATCGCCATCCTCGCATTGACCGCTGCTTGCTCATCGAAGGAAGTCGTAGACGAAAACCTAAGCGAAGTCGAGCTGTACCAGCAGGCTCAGACCGACCTGGATAACAACAGCTACACCAGCGCCACTTCGAAACTGAAGGCCCTGGAGTCGCGTTATCCGTTCGGCCGCTACGCTGATCAGGCTCAACTCGAGCTTATCTACGCCAACTACAAAAACGCCGAGCCTGAGGCTGCGAAGTCTGCCGCCGAGCGTTTTATTCGTTTGCACCCACAGCATCCGAACGTGGATTACGCGTATTACCTGAAGGGTCTGACTTCCTTCGACCAGGACGTCGGCATTCTCGCGCGCTTCCTGCCGCTGGACATGACCAAGCGTGACCCGGGCGCTGCCCGCGACTCGTACAACGAGTTCGCCCAGCTCACCAGCCGCTTCCCGAACAGCCGCTACTCGCCGGACGCCAAGCAGCGCATGATTTACCTGCGCAACCTGCTGGCGGCCTACGAGATTCACGTTGCCGACTACTACCTGACCCGTCAGGCCTATGTCGCCGCCGCCAACCGTGGTCGTTACGTGGTGGAAAACTTCCAGGAAACCCCTGCGGTCGGTGACGGCCTGGCGGTGATGGTCGAGTCCTACCAGCGTCTGCACCTGGACGAACTGGCGACCACCAGCCTCGAAACCCTGAAGCTGAACTACCCGAACCACCCAAGCCTGGTGGACGGTGAGTTCCGCCCTTCGGTCGACGAAGCGGACAACCGTTCGTGGCTGAGCAAGGCCACCCTGGGCCTGATCGAATCGCGTCCACCGCTGCCGCCGGGCGAAACCCGCGCCAACCAGGACGTGCAGAAGCAGTTCCAGGACGCGAAGGATTCGATCCCGAACGACCTCAAGCCTAAAGATGAAAACGGCGATGTGATCGAGCCGGAAGAACCTGAAACCCCGGAAAACGATCGTTCGTGGTTCAGCTACATGACCTTTGGCATGTTCGACTGACACCCCGGGTGACAGAAAAAGGGAGACTCTCGAGTCTCCCTTTTTTATTGCCGCGATTTTGCGCTGTGCGCCTGTCATGTCCTTGGCTAAACTGCCTGATCATCATTGCCAAAGCAGCCCGCCATGCTTCGTTTATTGTTCTGGATCGCCCTGATCGCCGCCGCCATTTGGTTCTGGCGCAAGTTCAAGGGTCAGGTCGCAGCACCCAAATCCTCCGCTGAACTGGACGCTGCACCGATGGTGCGTTGCGCCCATTGCGGCGTGCACTTGCCGCGCGACCGTGCGCTGAACCTTCAACAACAGTGGTATTGCAGCCAGGCTCACCTTGAGCAAGGCCCGGGTTCCAGTGATCGCTGAGGCGACCAGCCCCGGCAGCAAACAGGCGCAGCGACTGCTGCGCCTCTATCATCTCTACCGTTTAAGCGTCGGCATCACCCTGGTGTTGCTGATCTCCAGCAACATGGACAACCAGTTGCTGACGCTCGCCAATAACGACCTGCTGCGCAGTGGCAGTTGGTTGTATCTGGTGCTAAACATCCTGCTGGTGGTGTTCCTCGAAAACACCCGGCGCCCGGCGCAACTGTTCAGCCTGACCCTCGTTGACGTGTTGCTGCTCTGCGGCCTGTTCTACGCTGCCGGCGGTGTCGCCAGCGCCATCGGCAACTTGCTGATCGTCTCGGTGGCGATCGGCAACACCCTGTTGCGACGACGCATCGGCCTGCTGATCGCAGCGGTCGCCGCCCTCGGCATCGTCGGATTGAGCTTCCTGCTCAGCTTCAGCCACCCCGCTACGCCCAGTGATTACCTGCAAGCAGGCACTCTCGGCGCGCTGTGTTTTGCCGCCGCGTTGCTGGTGCAAGGTTTGATCCAGCGCCTGGAAGTCAGCGAGCACCTTGCCGAGCAGCGCGCCAGCGAAGTCGTCGGCCTCGAAGCCCTCAATGCGCTGATCCTGCAACGCATGCGCACCGGCATTCTGGTGCTCGACGACCAGCGGCGCGTGCAACTGGCCAATCACAGCGCGTTGTCGTTGCTGGGTCAGGAACGCCTTGTCGGCGAACTGATCGATGATTATTCGCCGGCCCTGGTCGAGCGCCTGCAACTGTGGCTCAACAACCCGACCCTGCGCCCGCAAAGCCTGAAAATCGCCAGTTCCGGACTGGAGCTGCAGCCCAGTTTTATCGCCCTCGACCAAAGTCCGCACCATCAGAGCCTGCATCATCAAACCCTGGTTTTTCTCGAAGACCTCGCGCAGATCGCCCAGCAGGCCCAGCAGCTGAAACTGGCCGCCCTCGGACGCCTGACTGCGGGGATCGCCCACGAGATCCGCAACCCGTTGGGCGCCATTAGTCATGCCGCGCAGCTGCTGCAGGAATCCGAGGAACTGAATGGCGCGGATCGGCGTCTGACGCAGATTGTTCAAGACCACTCTAAGAGAATGAATCGGGTTATCGAAAACGTCCTGCAATTGTCCCGTCGCCAGCAAACCGCGCCGCAACGCCTGGATCTCAAGCCGTGGCTGACGCAGTTCGTCGCCGACACTCTTGAGGCCGCGACGCAGCGCCAACGCATTCATCTGCAGATCGGCGCGGGTAACTTCACCACGTTGATGGACCCGAATCAGCTCAACCAGATTCTCGACAACCTGTTACGCAATGCCTGGCGCCACAGCGCCTTGCGCCATGACACGGCCGAGGTGTGGCTGCAGTTGTTTGTCGATGCCGACAGCCAGTTGCCGGTCCTCGAAGTGCTCGACAACGGTCCCGGCGTGGCACCGGAGCAGCAGGCGCATCTGTTCGAACCGTTCTTCACCACCAGCACCCAAGGCACAGGCCTGGGGCTCTATCTGTCCCGTGAGCTGTGCGAAAGCAACCAAGCCCGCCTAGACTTCAAACCACGCCAAGGCGGCGGCTGCTTTCGCATCACCTTTGCACACGGACGGAAACAAAGTTGAACATGAGCTCACGGCAAAAAGTCCTGATCGTTGACGACGAACCCGATATTCGCGAACTCCTGGAGATCACTCTGGGACGAATGAAACTCGACACCTTCAGCGCCCGTAATCTCAGCGAAGCCCAGGCATTGCTCGGTCGGGAGACATTCGACCTGTGCCTGACCGACATGCGCCTGCCCGATGGCACGGGCCTCGAACTGGTGCAACACATCCAGCAACGTTATCCCTTGCTGCCGGTGGCGATGATCACCGCGTACGGCAGCCTCGAAACCGCGATCAACGCCTTGAAGGCTGGCGCGTTCGACTTCCTGACCAAACCGGTTGACCTCACGCGCCTGCGTGAACTGGTCACCAGCGCCCTGCGCCTGCCCGCGCCGGGTGGCGTCAGCACCGCCATCGACCGCCGTTTGCTCGGTGATTCGCTGCCGATGCGGGCCTTGCGCAAACAGATCGACAAACTCGCGCGCAGCCAGGCGCCGGTGTACATCAGCGGCGAATCCGGCAGCGGCAAAGAGTTGGTCGCGCGCCTGATCCACGAACAAGGCCCGCGCGCCAACGGCCCGTTTGTTCCAGTCAACTGCGGGGCGATTCCCTCAGAGCTGATGGAAAGCGAATTCTTCGGCCATCGCAAAGGCAGTTTCAGCGGCGCCATCGAAGACAACCCCGGACTGTTTCTCGCGGCGCGCGGTGGCACGCTGTTCCTCGACGAGGTGGCTGACTTGCCGTTGGCGATGCAGGTCAAACTGCTGCGGGCGATTCAGGAAAAAGCCGTGCGCAGCGTCGGCGGCCAACAGGAAACCGTGGTCGATGTGCGCATCCTCTGCGCGACCCACAAAGACCTCGACGCCGAAGTCAGCGCCGAACGTTTTCGCCAGGATTTGTACTATCGGCTGAACGTCATCGAGCTACGCGTGCCGCCATTGCGCGAACGCCGCGACGACATCGAAACATTGGCGAGCCATGTGCTCAAACGGCTGGCGGCGGGCACCGGGCAACCGCCAGCCAAACTGCATCCGCAGGCGGTTGAAGCGCTGAAGGGTTATCGGTTTCCGGGCAATGTGCGCGAACTGGAGAACATGCTCGAACGCGCTCATACCTTGTGTGAGAACAAGCAAATCGAGGCCGGTGATTTGCGTCTGGCGGAGGGCAATTGCACGGCCGATGCTGGCGTCGCAGACCTGACGCAGATCGATAACCTGGAACATTATCTGGAAAACGTCGAGCGCAAACTTATCCTCCAGGCGCTGGAAGAAACGCGCTGGAACCGTACGGCGGCGGCGCAACGGCTGAATTTGTCGTTTCGGTCGATGCGTTATCGGTTGAAGAAATTGGGGTTGGATTGAGAGCCCTATCGCGAGCAAGCTCGCTCCCACAGGGATCTTCTATGAACACATATCTGTGTGCGCTAAAGATCTACTGTGGGAGCGAGCTTGCTCGCGATAGCAATCCACCAAACAACCTATACCCAGCAGTCAAATCCGCCCAACCGGCGAGTACGGCACCGGATCAATAATCGGCGCCCGCCCCAACATCACATCCGCAAACAACTGGCACGACGCCGGCGCCAGCACCAGCCCATTGCGGTAATGCCCGCAATTGAGCCACAGCCCGGCGAACCCCGGCACCTGCCCAATGTACGGAATCCCTTCCGGCGAACCCGGGCGCAACCCCGCCCAATGCCCCACCACCTCGGCATCGGCCAGCGCCGGAATCAGTTCCTCCGCCGAAGCCTTGAGGCTCTCCAGCGCCGATTCGGTAGGCGTCTTGTCGAATCCTTCATGCTCCAGCGTGCTGCCGATCAGGATATGTCCGTCACGCCGCGGAATCGCATAGCGTCCTTTAGCCAGGACCATGCTCGGCAGAAAATCCGCCGCGCATTTGTAGAGAATCATCTGCCCTTTGACCGGCTCGACCGGCAGTTGCAGACCGAGACTTTTCAGCAGGTCACCGCTCCAGGCGCCGGCCGTCAGCACCACATGATCACCATGAATTGCGCCGTCGGACGTTTGCACGCCGACTACGCTGTTGCCGTCGCGGATAAATCCGCTGACTTCGCAATGCTCGTGGATGGTCACGTTCGGCAGCGCCAGCAGCGCCGCTTTCAGCGATTTGACCAGTCGCGGATTGCGCACATTGGCCACATCCGCCATGTAGATCGCCCGCGAAAATCCGCCGCCGAGCACCGGCACCGCATCGTGAGCAGCCGAAATATCCACCGCGCGCAACGGACGGTTTTCCCGTTTGGCCCAGGCCAGCGCCTCGGCTTCGTCATCCAGATCCAGCCAGTACAGGCCGGTTGTGTGCACTTCAGGATCGACGCCGGTCGCTGCGAACAGGCGCTCGCCGAGCTGTGGATAAAAATCCTGCGACCAGTGCGCCAGCGCCGTGACCGCCGGGCTGTAGCGCCACGGGTACAGCGGCGAAACAATTCCGCCACCCGCCCAGGATGATTCCTGGCCGAGGTTGGCGCGATCCAGCAACACCACACTTTGCACTTCGGACGCGAGATTGAATGCGGTCAGCAGGCCAATCACCCCGCCGCCGACAATCACCACTTGCTGTTGCCTGGTCATGTTCTGATCCAACCGTTAATAGACAGAGGGCGCAAATCGGCGCCCGAAAGAGAAATCTAGCGGCCCCAGCAATCCTTGACGGTGGCGGTGTTGTTGACCAGGCCTCGGGCGCCGGTGTTGCTGATGGTGAAATCGCCACACTTGTCGGTCGCCATGCTTGAGCCTGGCTTGCGGATCGCCGTCAGGGTGAACGTCTGATCGGCAATGGTCGGGGTGATGGTGTAGAAGTCATTGCCCGTGCTCAGGCCCGTCGCGCCGGTATAAAGGTTGCTCTTGGAGTAGAAGCGCTCGAGGATCTGCGCTTGCTCGGTCAGCAACCCGGCGGCGTCGGCGCGACGGCCCTTTTTCATGTATTCGGTCAGGCTCGGGTAGCCAATGGTGATGACGATCCCGATGATCGCAATCACGATCATGATTTCGATCAGGGTAAAACCTCGGTTGGATCTGCGCATGCCTCAACTCTCACTTACTGTATTTGTCGCCACATGATGCGACGGCTGCCGCCACCGCCGGGTTTTTCCACCAGCGAGCTGATGCCGCCGCTGGAGTCGTTGACGATTTTGCGCGATGCATTGTTGACGATCGCATTCAGCGTCGGAATCCCCCCGGTGAAAATCACCCCGCTGGAAATCGAGTCCGTGCTGTCGACCAGCCCGTCGCCGTTGGTGTCGAGCACCGCGTAGTTGAGCATCTTACCGCTGAACGCATCGAGTTCGACCAGTTTGCCGGTACCAAAACTGGCACAAGGGTCAGTGGTATCGACACTGGCCGTGGTGAAGACAATGCGCCCGGCCACCAGACTGGCCTGGTTGATCACCCGTTCACCCGTCAGCACGTTGTTGTACACCAGTGGCAGGTACCAGCCCTTTTCTGCCGGATACGTCGTTTCGTTCTGCGTGGTGGTGATGAACTGTCCGCCGGTACTGCTGCTGGTCACGCCGGTTATGGACTGGGATTGCAAGTTGGCCACTGTCAGCTGGCCCCCGCCGCCGTCGGCATCCCATATCGAGTAGAAACCCTGCAGATCCTTGTTGATCTTGTCCGGGGTCTCGTTGAATTTGCCCGTGCCGAAGAATATCTGTTTGCCACCCTGGGCATTGTCCGCCAGCAACGGTTGCGCGGTGATTGGCTGAGTGGCGCCGCCCGGCGTGGTGAACAGAGGTTTGCCGGCGAACGCCACGCCCCAGGTTTCCGGCGCCGTGGCGCTCAAATCGAACTTCCACAGGCGCCCTTTCAAGTCGCCGCCATACGCCGCTTGCACGACGTTCTGCGAATTGACCCTGAGTTCTACCGAGGACAAACCGTTGGTGGTTTCCGTGCTGTCGATGACGATTTTCTTGATCAGCGAGCCGTCGCGCACATCCACCACGTACAACGCTGCCACCCCGGAATTGCTCCCGTAACCGTTGGAAATGAACGCCGCCCAGCGCCCATCGGCCAAGCGTGCCACTTCGGGGCGAGCGTAGGCGTAACCCAGATCATTAAAAACATTGGTCGGGATCGACGTGGCCGGTGCGCTGATTTCCCACAGCGCCCGGAAGGCATTACCCGCCGAGGCGTCGAACAACTGCACCGCATAAAACGTCTTGCCACCCGCCCCGGTGCCGCCCAGCGCCAATGTTTTCCAGGCAGTGCCAAGCTGCGCATCAAATATGCCGACCTGCCCGTCGACCAGAAACTTGTGGCTGACGCCGTTGATGTAATTCGGGTCCGCGATGTAGCGCAACGACGGCAGCACACTGGACGGCATGTAGGCATAACGGCGGGTGCCATTGCCGGCATTGATCACGTTGAGAAAACCGTCGTTGGCGTTGACCACCAGGCTGGCGCTCATGTTCGCCGCTTTGGTCGCCAGATAAGTGGTGTAGGCCGGATCGCCGACCAGATCCGCTGCGGTCTGAGCGGTTGGCGAGGCCAGCGCCAGCGGCGAGTTGATGATGTCGCCGAGCAGAACCGTGCGCACTTTCAGGCCGACTTTGTTGACGCCTTTGCTCCACTCCACCAAATCGTTGCCGACAATCCCGGTCGGCAGGTTCTGGTTGAGCGTCGTTTGCTGGGCCGGGGAAAAGTTGCCGTAGGCCAGGGTGACCGGCGCATTGTTCAGGGTGTTCCACGATTGATAAGTGGGCGCCGCCGCGCCGGGGACGATCACGTTGTCGGTGTTCCATTGCACGACGGCGGTATTCACCGAGCCGCTGGCGGTGACGCCGAACGCCTTGATCGTGCCGCGCCAATCCTTGGGATCGTAAGTGGTCTGGTAATAACTCGAACCGCTGGACAGCGTACTGCTGCTGGTCACGCCGCTGCCGCCGGAGCCGGCCTTGGACGTGATGTTGCTCAGCGCCGAGGACAGCGCCGCGTTCAAACCGGCGGCATCGTTGGCCTGGTAATACAGGCCCTGACCGTAAGCGGCGGCGTCGGAGAGCATCTGGTTGGCGGCGGTGAAACCGACGGTGTAGGTGTTCATGTTCTGTTTGGGGAAATCTGCGGCGTTCCAGGCTTTACCCGCGAGGTCGGTACCGGTCGAACGCATATCGATGTCGAAGGCGAACTTGGCGATGTCATCCAGATACAGCGTGTCGCCCTCGTCGTCGCCATTCGGGTCGTTGCCGTCGTTGCTGATCCCGTCCCAGTTCGGCAAGCGGCCGCTACCCAACGGATCGGTGGTCGGGAACGTCCGGTCGTAAGTCGGCAAACCGTCGGTGATAACCACGCCGTAGTTTTTCTGGCAACGGTACTGGATCGGGCTGGTGTAGGTGCTCGGCGTAGTGTTGTAGAACGGCGCCAGACCTCGGAAGTAACGAGTGATTTCGTAATAGGTCTCGGCCAGCGGCGTGTTGGCCACGGCGGAAAGGCCATTGATCCCGTTGATCAGGGTGTTGTAGTTGGTATCCGCCTGCGCCTGGGTAACGCTGCCGCTGACCGCCGTCAGATCGGCGACCGAGCGGGCAATGTAGCCACCATTGCCGGAGTTGTTGCTGGTAGGTGCGTTGAATGAGGCCAGGCCTATACGCAAGCCGCGGTTGCTGGTGACCAATGATGTCGAGACGTTGCGCGCGACGTTGATCCGGTAGTCAGTGGGAATCGAGCCGTTGGTGAAGTCGCGGTTACTGCCGGCGGCCAATCCCACCAGATACGAGATGTAATCATCGGTGTAACGCGTGTTGCCGTTGCCGACCGGGTCGGGCAGCTTGATGCATTGCGGCGTCAGGCTGTTGTTGTAGAACGCGTAGGCCCCGCCGGAACACCCGGACGTCGGCAGGCTGGAGAGGAAAATCGAGCTGCCGACGATGTCCGACGAACCCAGACACAAACCGAGAAACGCGTTGCACTGCTTCGCCGGTGTGCGATTGACGGTCGGATCGAACCCCGGCGCGAAGATGATGGTGTTCATGCTCCCCGAGTTGTCGATCAGCAGCATCACGTTCGGCGGCACCGCTGCCGCGCTCAACAGCGGTGAGTCCGACGGCGTAAAGGCGTAGACCGGCGCCGTCAGGTACAGGCTCAACAAGAACCCAAAAAGCACCTGCGCCCATCGTCGGCGCATGCCTGCGCGAGCATCAATATTTGGCATAGATGCTCTCCACCACGCTGCGAATGTTGTTGCCGACAATGCCTACGGCCGTGACCCGGTACAGGGTCGCCGAGGTGTTGCTGGGGATATTGATCGCGCCTGTGGTCGTGCCGATGTTCTGCACACCATAAAAACCGCCGCCCACGGCAATCCAGTTAACCCCCGAGGATCCATTGACCCCGGGCGCGGTCAGCGTTGCCGATTCCGCTGGCGGTGCGCATTGCGCGGTGCTGCCGCACACCGCCTGGGTATAAGTTGGCAATTGCACCGCGCTTTCGCCGATACGCAACGTCGCCTCGGCCAATTGGAAAGACTGATTGCGCAGGCTCACGCTGCCGGCCATTTTTTCCTGCAACGTCGCGTTCTGCATCGATGAAATGCCGATCAGCGTCAGCAACAGCAGAAACACCAGACTGACCAGCAAGGCCATTCCGCGTTGGCGCTTCGGCAGGCATGAACACGCTTTCATAGTGAAAAAGCTCTCATGCGTTCACCTACTGCAGCCGGTTGCGCAAAGCGGCAACCACGTTGAAGGTTTGATTGCGCACACGTTGCTTGGGATCGGCCAGCGTCAGGCTCAGGCGCACACTGCGAATCAGCGCGGGGTTGCTCGGGTTGGTGGTGTAACTGGTCGCCGCCACATCGCTGGTACTGGTGGCCATGCCGAAAGATACGTTGAACGCACTGACGTTATTGATCAGCACCGCTTGGGCCGGCGTGCCGTGCCCGCTGCCCATCAACAATTGGTTGTTGCTGAAGCTGTAGATCAATCGACGTATCGGAAAAGCCATTTGCCCGGAGGCCGGCGCGCGTAAATCCGTGTAGGCCGTGGCGCCGGTTTTACAGTCCGACAGCACGGTCCAGGTTGGCGTGCCGCCGCCACTGCCGACATCGGCGGTGACCAATGTCAGCTTGAGATTGGCGTTGTCCCAACTGATCGGCGCGATCTGGCTGGCGTTGAAATCCCCGATCGTGCTGGCGTCGATCACCGTGCCCAGGCAACCGAACATGCCGACCATGCGAATTTCCTGAATCATCTTGCTCAGCACGAACCGCGCGTCCTCCTGCATGGCCGCAGCGGTGTTCTGGCTGACGTAAGTGTTCTTCGCCGAGATGAACACCTGCGCCACGCCGAGCACCACAATCAGGCTCAATGCCAGGGCAATCAGCAATTCGATCAGGCCGAAACCTTTGCTTGAATGCTTCATGGCGACGTCACCGGATCAACGGCGGCACGGCTGGTCAGGACGAAGCTGCGGCGCGAGTTGGCAACGTTGGCGGCGCGCGAGTCGTCCCAGGTGACGGTGATGGTGTACACGCGTTGATTCAGGGCCACGCTGCCAGTCGCGGTCGGGCCGCCGAAACTGACGATGTTGCTGATGAAATCGTAGAGGTCCTGATCCCGCGCGACGCTCAGATTGCCTGAGGTCGGCGGCGCGACGGTGTAATCAGCGCCGGAGTTGGCGCGTATGCGGTCCATCATGTCGTAGGCGATAAAACTCGCCTGGCTGGTCATCCGCGCACTGTCGGTGTACTTCAGCGCATTGACCTGAATCGCCGCCGCCCCCAACAGCCCGACGGTCAAAATCACCAAAGCGACCAAGACTTCGATCAGCGTCATGCCTTCCTGTGCGCGCCTGCTCCGATCCCTCATCCGCAAATTCCACCTGAAAAAATCCGTCCGTTCAAACACACCATCAGCGTCCTGCTCTGCGCGCCCAACACATAACTGATCGGCACCGCCGTGGACGGTGCCGACAAACCGCCGAGATTGTTGAAATCAATCGCGGTCACTCCAGAGGGTAGCGTCAGAGTGGCGCCGCTGCTCACCGCTGGAACAACCCGCAATACATTGGCCGGATTGCCAGTACTGTCGTAGACCGAGAGTTCGCCGGTCCAGATGCTGCCACCGGCGGTCGGGCGCAGGCGCGTGGTCACTCCGCGATCGATGGCTTCCAGGCGCGCGAAATTGAGCGCGCGTTGCAGGTCGCCGACCTCGGTGTCGGCACGGGTGCCCTGGATCGAACGGGTAAACATGGGCACCGCCATGGTGATCAGGATCAGAAACACCGCGAGCGCGATCAGCAACTCGACCAGCGTGAAACCTTTTGTACGATGATCCATCGGTGCCCTCCGTTGCCGTCGGCTATACCTGCTTCTACACGCTAGAACATTCAACCGGCACGCGTTCGGTTGTTTCGCCTTTTATCGCGCACGGATTGCGCGAACCGCAGCACTCCAGGGAGGAAAAACATGCATCAGGACGGCTTCAGCCTGATCGAACTGCTTATGGGACTGGCAATTGCCGGGATTGTTCTGCTGCTGGTCAGTCCGGCATTTGCCGCGCTGACCCAGGCCAATTATCGCGAGGTCGCGGCGCAGTCGCTGATCAGTGGAATTCGCCACGCCAGGACGATTGCCCTGACGCACAATCAGAACACGGTGATCTACGCCATTAACGGCGATTGGGCTCAGGGCTGGCGGATCATTCTGGACGTCAGCGGCCGAGGACCGCAGGACAGCAGCAACCCGCTGTTGGTCGAGCACGCGAATGGTAATCGGGTGCCGATTGTCGGTAATTGGAGTGTCAGGAGTTTTGTGCGGTTCAGCCATCTCGGCCAACCGTTGATGCCGGGGCGGGCATTTCAAGCGGGGACGTTGTACCTCTGCGCGGCGCGCGAGCCGGTCAGTCACCTGCAAGTGGTGCTGGCGCCGTCCGGTCGCGTGCGCCTGGACAACCGCAAGGCTGAACAGGCGCTGTGTGCCGAGGAGAAACGACTTAAAGCAGCGACTTCACGCGCAGCTCTTTCGGCATCGAGAACGTGATGTTCTCTTCGCGACCGGCCAACTCGTCGGCGCCGGTAGCGCCCCAGGCCTGCAATTGCTGGATCACGCCACGCACCAGCACTTCCGGTGCGGAGGCGCCAGCGGTGATGCCGATACGCTCGACACCGTCGAACCAGCTCTTTTGCATGTCTTCGGCGCCGTCGATCAGGTAGGCCGGGGTGGCCATGCGTTCGGCGAGTTCGCGCAAGCGATTGGAGTTGGAGCTGTTCGGGCTGCCGACCACCAGTACCACGTCGCACTCGTCGGCCAGTTGCTTGACGGCGTCCTGACGGTTTTGCGTGGCGTAGCAGATGTCGTCCTTGCGCGGACCGCCGATGGCCGGAAAGCGTGAACGCAGCGCATCAATGACGCGACTGGTGTCGTCCATCGACAGCGTGGTCTGGGTCACGAACGCCAGGCGATCAGGGTTTTGCACTTGCAGCGTGGCGACGTCTTTTTCGTCTTCGACCAGGTAAATCGCGCCACCATTGCTGCCATCGTACTGGCCCATGGTGCCTTCGACTTCCGGGTGCCCGGCGTGGCCGATGAGGATGCATTCACGCCCGTCGCGGCTGTAACGCGCGACTTCGATGTGCACTTTGGTGACCAGTGGGCAGGTCGCGTCGAACACTTTCAAGCCACGACCCGCCGCTTCGGTGCGCACAGCCTGGGAAACGCCGTGGGCACTGAAGATCACGATGACGTCGTCCGGCACCTGATCGAGTTCTTCAACGAAGATTGCACCGCGCGAACGCAGGTCTTCGACGACGAATTTGTTGTGGACCACTTCGTGGCGCACGTAAATCGGCGGCCCGAAGACTTCCAGGGCGCGGTTGACGATTTCGATCGCCCGGTCCACACCGGCGCAGAAGCCACGGGGGTTGGCGAGTTTGATTTGCATGCTGTGCCTCGTGTCTTGCGCGCAAGAAATAGCGAAAACGATGAAAAACTACTGTGGGAGCAAGCTTTTGTGGCGAGGGGGCTTGCCCCCGTCGGGGGGCGAAGCGCCCCTGAATCAGTCACCGCAATTTTTCAATGATATACGGTGACTGCCTACGATTGCTGCGCAATCGAACGGGGGCGAGCCCCCTCGCCACAACAAGCTTCGCTCCTACAGCTGACCGTATTCGGTCAGTTACAGCGATTTGACGCTGATGATTTCGACATCAAAGGTCAGCGTCTTGCCGGCCAGCGGGTGGTTGAAGTCGATGGTGACTTGGTCATCATCGAATTCCTTGACGATACCCGGCAGCTCAGTATTGGCCGCATCGTTGAAGATCACCAGCAAGCCCGGCGACAGGTCCATGTCCTTGAACTGCGAACGCGGAATAACCTGCACGTTCTGCGGGTTAGGCTGGCCAAAAGCTTTTTCCGGAGCAATGCTCAGGGTGCGCTTGTCGCCCGCCTTGAAACCGAACAGCGCGGCTTCGAAACCTGGTA
This sequence comes from Pseudomonas prosekii, assembly GCF_900105155.1. NCBI lineage: Bacteria > Pseudomonadati > Pseudomonadota > Gammaproteobacteria > Pseudomonadales > Pseudomonadaceae > Pseudomonas > Pseudomonas prosekii. The sequence continues at coordinate 3,799,238 of NZ_LT629762.1, read as the reverse complement.
ACAGGTTGCCGTCGCCGACCTGAAAGGTCGCCGGGGCTTTGTCGAAGGTGCTGTCGACCGTGTCGCCGTTCTCCAGGCGCAATGCAAAGTGCAGAGTGACTTCCGTGTTCTGGCGGATGCGTTGCTCAGCCAATACCTGTTCAGTCATGAACGGCTTCTCCGGTTTTCTTACTTTTGAACATATCCAGTGCCAGCATTACAGCACCCACCGTAATCGCACTGTCGGCGAAGTTGAACGCCGGGAAGTACCACTGGTTCTGCCAATGCACCAGAATGAAATCGATCACATGGCCCAAGGCAATGCGGTCATACAGATTGCCCAGCGCGCCACCCAGCACCAGCGCCAAGGCGATGGCCAGCCAGGTTTCGTTGCGCCCAAGGCGCTTGAGCCAGACCACCAGCACCGCACTGACAACAATCGCGATCAGCGCAAACAGCCAGCGCTGCCAACCGGAACTGTCGGCCAGGAAGCTGAACGCCGCGCCGGTGTTGTAGGCCAGCGTCCAACTGAACAGATCGGGGATCACCACGATCTGCTGGAACATTTCGAGCTTGCCTTCAAAGTAAAACTTGCTGGCCTGGTCAATGACCAGAACCAGCAAGCTCAACCAGAGCCAGCTCAGCCGTCCGAAACGGCCAGCCGCGTTAGGCATAGTGACGTACCTCGCCGGCGCCGCTGATGTTGTCGACGCAACGACCGCAGATTTCCGGATGCTCCGGGTTCACGCCGACGTCTTCACGGCAGTGCCAGCAACGGGCGCACTTGGCGAAGGCGGACTTGACGATTTTCAGCTTCAAACCGCTGACTTCGGTCACCACCGCATCGGCCGGAGCCTGAACGAATGGAGCGACGCTGGCGGTCGAAGTGATCAGAACGAAGCGCAACTCGTTGCTCAGCTTGGCCAGGTCGGCGCTCAGCGCCTCTTCGGCGAACAGCGTCACTTCGGCTTGCAGGTTGCCACCGACAGCCTTGGCCGCGCGCTGGATTTCCATTTCCTTGTTGACCGCGACTTTCACCGCCATGATCCGCTCCCAGTAGGCGCGGCCCAGTTCGACGTTGTCCGGCAGTTCGCTCAGGCCTTCGTACCAGGTGTTGAGCATCACCGATTCGTTGCGCTCGCCCGGCAGGTATTGCCACAGTTCGTCAGCGGTGAACGCGAGGATCGGCGCGATCCAGCGCACCAGCGCTTCACTGATGTGGTACAGCGCGGTTTGCGCCGAGCGGCGCGCCTTGCTGTTGGCGCCAGTGGTGTACTGACGGTCCTTGATGATGTCGAGGTAGAAACCGCCCAATTCCTGCACGCAGAAATTGTGGATCTTCGAGTAGACGTTCCAGAAACGGTATTCGCCGTAATGCTCTTGCAACTCGCGTTGCAGCAGCAGGGTACGGTCCACGGCCCAACGGTCCAGCGCCAGCATGTCTTCGGCCGGCAGGATGTCGGTGGCCGGGTTGAAACCGGTCAGGTTCGAGAGCAGGAAGCGCGCGGTGTTACGGATCCGCCGGTAGGCGTCGGCACTGCGTTGCAGGATCTGCTCGGAAACTGCCATTTCACCCGAGTAATCGGTGGACGCCACCCACAGACGCATGATGTCGGCGCCCAGCGTGTCGTTGACCTTCTGCGGCGCAATTACGTTGCCCAGCGACTTGGACATCTTGCGCCCGGACTCGTCGACGGTGAAGCCGTGAGTCAGCAGTTCGCGGTAAGGCGCGTGGTTGTCGATGGCGCAACCGGTCAGCAACGACGAGTGGAACCAGCCACGGTGTTGGTCCGAGCCTTCCAGGTACAGGTCGGCGCGCGGGCCGCTCTCGTGGCCCATCGGGTGTGAACCGCGCAGGACGTGCCAGTGCGTGGTGCCCGAATCGAACCAGACGTCGAGGGTGTCGCTGATCTTGTCGTACAGCGGCGCTTCATCGCCGAGCAACTCGGCCGCGTCCATTTTGAACCAGGCTTCGATGCCTTCGACTTCAACGCGTTGGGCGACTTGTTCCATCAGCTCGACGGTGCGTGGGTGCAGCTCGCCGCTTTCCTTGTTGAGGAAAAACGGGATCGGCACGCCCCAGTTGCGTTGACGCGAGATGCACCAGTCCGGACGGTTGGCGATCATCGAGTGCAGGCGCGCCTGGCCCCAGGCCGGGACGAACTTGGTTTCTTCGATGGCTTTGATCGCGCGTTTGCGCAGGGTTTCGCCGGTTGCAGGCTCTTTGTCCATGCCGATGAACCACTGCGCGGTGGCGCGATAGATCAGCGGAGTCTTGTGACGCCAGCAGTGCATGTAGCTGTGTTCGATGATCGCGGTGTGCAGCAGCGCACCGACTTCGGTCAGCTTGTCGACGATCGCCGGGTTGGCTTTCCAGATGAACTGGCCGCCAAAGAATTCCAGCGACGGCACGTACACGCCGTTGCTTTGCACCGGATTGATGATGTCGTCGTTGACCATGCCGTATTTCTTGCAGGTCACGAAGTCGTCCACGCCATAGGCCGGCGCGGAGTGAACCACGCCAGTGCCAGCGCCCAGTTCGACGTAGTCAGCCAGGTAAACCGGCGACAGACGATCGTAGAACGGGTGACGGAAGTTGATCAGTTCGAGTTCTTTACCGGTGGTGGTCGCGATGACCGAGCCTTGCAGGTTGTAACGAACCAGGCACGACTCGACCAGCTCTTCAGCCAATACCAGCAGTTTGTCGCCGACATCGACCAGCGCGTAGTTGAATTCCGGGTGAACGTTCAGCGCCTGGTTGGCCGGGATGGTCCACGGGGTGGTGGTCCAGATCACGATCGAAGCCGGTTTGGCCAGCGACGACAGACCGAACGCCGTCGCCAGTTTGCCTTCGTCGGCAATCGGGAACGCAACGTCGATGGTCGAGGACTTTTTGTTCTCGTACTCGACTTCCGCTTCAGCCAGCGCCGAACCGCAATCGAAGCACCAGTTCACCGGCTTCAGGCCCTTGAAGACGAAACCGCCCTTGACGATTTCGGCCAAGGCACGGATTTCACCGGCCTCGTTTTTGAAGTCCATGGTCTTGTACGGGTTGGCGAAGTCGCCCAACACGCCGAGACGGATGAATTCGGACTTCTGCCCTTCGATCTGCTCGGTGGCGTAGGCACGGCACAGTTCGCGGGTCTTGTCCGCGCCCAGGTTCTTGCCGTGGGTCACTTCGACTTTGTGTTCGATCGGCAGGCCATGGCAGTCCCAGCCCGGAACATAAGGCGCGTCGAAACCCGACAGGGTCTTCGAGCGAATGATCATGTCCTTGAGAATCTTGTTCAGTGCGTGACCGATGTGAATCGTGCCGTTGGCGTACGGAGGGCCGTCGTGCAGGACGAACTTCGGACGATCCTTGCCAATTTCGCGCAACTTACCGTACAGGCCAATACTGTCCCAGCGCTGCAGAATCTGCGGTTCGCGCTGTGGCAGGCCGGCCTTCATTGGGAAGGCGGTGTCCGGAAGGTTTAGCGTGGCTTTATAGTCGGTCATTTAAGGCTCTTCATTAGCGATTGGCGCTAGGTGCGACAGGGCACGGGCGGCGGCGACATCCGCATTGATCGCCGTCTTAAGCGCCTCCAGAGAGGCGAAACGCTGCTCTTCACGCAGCTTTTGGTGGAAAACCACCGTCAAACGCCGGTCATATAGATCGCCGGCAAAATCTAAAAGATGTACTTCGAGGTGGGCCTTGCCATCACCCTGGACCGTTGGCCGCACGCCGATATTGGCGACACCGGGCCAGCTCTTGCCGTCGATATCAACGCTGACCAGATACACCCCGGACAACGGCACGCGACGACGCTTGAGTTGGATGTTGGCGGTGGGCGTACCCAATTGCCGCGCCAGTTTCTGGCCGTGCAACACACGCCCGGCGATCCGGTACGGGCGGCCGAGCAAGCGTTCGGCGAGGGCAAAATCGGCAGCGGCCAGGGCATTACGCACTTGCGTGCTGCTGACGCGAATTCCGTCGAGCTCGACGGTTTGCGCCGCTTCCACGGTAAAACCCTGCATCACGCCGGCCTGCTGCAGGAAATCGAAATCGCCTACCCGATCACAGCCGAAACGGAAGTCGTCACCGACCTCCAGATGCTGCACGCCCAGGCCGTCGACCAGAATCGTATCGACGAATTCGCTGGCGCTGAGTTTGCTCAGCCGCTGGTTGAAGGCCAGGCACAAGACCCGGTCAACGCCTTCATCGGCGAGCAATTGAAGTTTGTCGCGCAAGCGCGCCAGACGCGCCGGAGCGGTGTCGGGGGCAAAAAACTCCCGCGGCTGTGGCTCGAAAATCACCACGCAGCTGGGCACGCCCAACTCGAGCGCACGTTCACGCAGCCTGACCAGGATTGCCTGGTGACCACGGTGAACACCGTCAAAGTTGCCAATAGTGGCGACACAGCCCCGATGCTGGGGGCGCAGATTGTGGAGGCCTCGAACCAGCTGCATAACGCGCTTCTTGCTCATAAAGTGGTCGATTATAACCACACCCGGCGGCCGACGACAGGCAACACCGTAACCCAAAGTGATCGAGCCGACAAAACTGCCGCCCCGCCCGTGTCTATCGCAGCGAACGCCTCAGCTCAACGCCTTGCGATTGAAGTCGCGCAAACGGAAACCCATCAACAGCAGCATGCCGAAATAGGCGACCACGCCAGCCGCGACCAACGCGCCCAGGCGCAGGAAGCGTTCAAGCATGTGCCCCTGCTCCCACGCCGGCATGAAATGCATGCCGCACAGCAATACCGCGGACATCACCAACACAGCAATCACCAGTTTGAGTCCAAACTTTGCCCAGCCCGGTTGCGGTTGGTACATCTGCTGTTTGCGCAGTTGATAGAACAGCAGCCCGGCGTTGATGCAGGCGCCAATGCTGATGGCCAGCGCCAGCCCGGCGTGGGCCAGCGGGCCGATCAAGACCAGGTTGAACAGTTGCGTAACGATCAGTGTGAATATCGCGATTTTCACCGGCGTGCGGATGTTTTGTTGCGCGTAGAAGCCCGGGGCCAGCACTTTGATCACGATGATCCCGAGCAAACCGACCGAATAAGCGATCAGCGCGCGCTGGGTCATCAACGCATCAAAGCCGCTGAATGCGCCGTACTGGAACAGCGAAACGGTCAGCGGTTCGGCCAGAATCGCCAGCGCCAGTGAGCATGGCAACACCAGCACAAAGCACAGGCGCAGGCCCCAATCGAGGATGCGCGAATATTCCTGGCGGTCCCTGCTGGCGTAAGTCTTGGCCAGCGTCGGCAGCAGAATGGTGCCCAGAGCCACGCCCAGCACGCCGGACGGCAATTCCATCAGGCGATCGGCGTAATACATCCACGACACCGAGCCCGCTACCAGGAACGAGGCGAAAATCGTGTTGATAATCAGCGAAATCTGGCTGACGGAAACCCCGAGGATCGCCGGCAGCATTTGTTTCAGTACGCGCCAGACGCCGCTGTCACGCAGGTTCAGGCGCGGCAATACCAGCATGCCGATCTTTTTCAGGTGCGGCAGTTGATAAAGCAATTGCGCCAGACCACCGACCAGTACCGCCCAGCCCAACGCCATGACCGGCGGATCGAAATACGGCGTCAGGAACACCGAAAAGATGATCATGCTGACGTTCAGCAGGGTCGGCACGAACGCCGGCACCGAGAAGCGGTTGTAGGTATTGAGGATTGCCCCGGCCAATGAAGACAGGGAAATCAGCAATATATAGGGGAAGGTCACGCGCAGCAGATCGGACGTGAGCTGGAATTTTTCCGGGGTATCGGTGAAACCCGGCGCGGTCGCCCAGATGACCCATGGCGCGGCGAGCATGCCCAGCGCGGTCACCAGCGCCAATACCAGCGTCAGCAGGCCCGAGACGTAGGCAATGAAGGTTCGCGTCGCCTCCTCGCCCTTCTGGCTCTTGTATTCGGCGAGAATCGGCACGAAGGCTTGGGAAAATGCGCCTTCGGCAAAGATCCGGCGCAGCAGATTGGGCAGTTTGAAGGCGATAAAGAAGGCGTCCGTCGCCATCCCGGCACCAAATGTACGTGCGATGAGAGTGTCACGAACGAACCCCAGAACCCGGGAAAGCATCGTGATAGAGCTGACGGCGGCCAACGATTTGAGCAGATTCATTGAAAGAGTTTGTGCCTGTCGATAAACAGCAGGCGAACAAAGCGCCTACTTATGCGATACTCCGCGCCGCAGCAGCACAGAGCCAAAGCTCGCGAGTTTACAGGTCAAGCGCCGGAAATAAATATCCCGCCTCTTTATACCTACCACTTAGCGGAACGTCTCAACCGCCCTTGACAAGACATCAACTCATCGGCATGATTCGCGGCCTATTTTGTTTGCTATTTCCTAAAAAGTCTTTCGAGGAGCTCGACGGTGGCCAACACACCTTCCGCCAAAAAACGTGCAAAACAGGCTGAGAAGCGTCGCAGCCACAACGCCAGCCTGCGTTCCATGGTTCGTACCTACATCAAGAATGTAGTTAAAGCCATCGACGCAAAAGACGCTGAAAAAGCTCAAGCTGCTTACGTTCTGGCCGTGCCAGTTATCGACCGTATGGCCGATAAAGGCATCATCCACAAGAACAAGGCTGCTCGTCATAAGAGCCGCCTGAACGGTCACGTCAAGGCTCTGAACCTTGCTGTAGCCGCATAAGCGATAAGCTTGTTAAAAAACCGACCTCAGGGTCGGTTTTTTATTGCCTGCGATTTGGTGAATTCAATACAAAAAAATGTAGGAGTGTGCCTGCTCGCGATAGCGGACTTTCAGCCAACAGAGATGTTGAATGTTAGCCAGTCATCGCGAGCAAGCTCGCCCCCACATTTGGTTTTTCGTCTGACTTATTGCGCGTGCGGCCACGGTAGGATTGGAATCGCCGTTACCGCATTCTGCGGGCTGCCTTCGATCAGACGATCGCTGTACACCAGATACACCAGGGTATTGCGCTTCTTGTCGAGGAAACGCACGACCTGCATCGACTTGAATACCAGCGATGTGCGCTCTTTGAACACCTCATCGCCATCCTTCAGTTCGCCTTTAAAGCTGATCGGGCCAACCTGACGACAGGCCAGCGACGCCTCGGCTCGATCCTCCGCCAGACCCAAACCGCCCTTCACGCCGCCAGTCTTGGCGCGCGACAGGTAGCAGGTCACGCCTTCTACCTTGGGATCATCAAACGCTTCGACGACGATCCGATCATTCGGGCCGACGAATTTGAACACCGTCGACACCTGGGCAATCTCTTCTGCCGACGCCAGCAACGGCATCGCCAACAGCAAACCCAACAACCCTTTTGCTACGCGCATTCAATATTCCTTCAGACCAGGATCAGGTTATCGCGGTGAACCAGTTCCGGTTCAGCCATGTAACCCAACAGACCGACAATCGCTTCAGACGACTGACCAATGATTTTTTGTGCTTCGAGAGCGCTGTAATTGGCGAGGCCACGGGCGATTTCTCGGCCGTCGGGCGCCACGCAAACGACCATTTCGCCACGTCGAAAACTGCCTTGAACCAGTTTGACGCCGACCGGCAGCAAACTTTTATTGCCTTGCGACAACGCCGTCACCGCGCCAGCATCGAGCACCAGCGTGCCGCGCGTTTGCAGATGCCCGGCCAGCCATTGCTTGCGCGCCGCGAGCATGCCGCGCTCCGGCGACAGCAACGTGCCGATGCGCTCGCCAGCCTTCAGGCGATCGAGCACGCGCTCAATACGCCCGCCAACAATAACGGTGTGCGCCCCCGAACGCGCGGCCAGCCGTGCGGCGCGCAATTTGGTTTGCATGCCGCCACGACCCAACGCGCCACCGGTGCCGCCCGCCACCGCGTCGAGCGCCGGATCATCGGCGCGCGCTTCGTAAATCAGGCTGGCGTCAGGGTTATTGCGCGGATCGGCGTCGAACATGCCGTCGCGATCGGTAAGGATCACCAGCAAATCAGCCTCGACCAGATTCGCCACCAGCGCCGCCAACGTGTCGTTGTCGCCGAAACGGATTTCGTCGGTGACCACGGTGTCGTTCTCGTTGATCACCGGGATAACCTTGAGTTCGACCAACGCGCGCAAAGTGCTGCGGGCGTTAAGGTAGCGTTTGCGGTCGGACAGGTCGTCATGGGTCAGGAGAATCTGCGCGGTATGCCGGGCGTGCTCGGCAAAGCTCGATTCCCAGGCCTGCACCAGGCCCATCTGACCGATTGCCGCAGCGGCCTGCAATTCGTGCATTGCACTGGGTCGCACGGTCCAGCCCAGACGGCTCATGCCGGCCGCCACCGCCCCGGAGGACACCAGCACCAACTCGACGCCCGCCTCATGCAAGGCCACCATCTGTTCAACCCAGACACCCATTGCCGCGCGATCCAGGCCTTTGCCATCCGCCGTCAGCAAAGCGCTGCCGATCTTCACGACCCAACGCTGCGCACCTGTCACCTTGCTCCGCATCATCTTCAACCTTAGCTTGAGGACAGCGCGACCCAGCGCTGCCCGTGACGTTATTCGTGATTATTCGTGACCAATGATCGATTTGCAGATACTAAAACGCCGCTCGATTGAGCGGCGTTCAAGTTTATCGCAACGGATCAGTCACGCACGTAAATGATTTCCGGACCGTCTTCGTCATCCACATCTTCTTCGTCCCAATCATCGTCGCCGATGTCGTGGACCGACTTCACGCCGCTACGGCGCAGGGCACGCTGGTCATCCAGGGCCTGCAACTGAGCACGGGCTTCGTCTTCGATGCGCTGATCGAGGTCGGCCAGTTCTTCCTTGTATGCCGGGTCATTGGCCAGGCGATCGGCACGGTCTTCCATGTAACGCATGATGTCGTGGCACAGACGCTCGGTGCCGAGCTTGGAGATGGCCGAGATCACGTAGACCGGACCGGTCCATTCCAGGCGATCAACGATCTCCTTGACGCGCTCTTCGTGCTCTTCTTCAAGGATCTGGTCGCATTTGTTCAGCACCAGCCAACGATCACGCTCAGCCAGGGACGGGCTGAACTTGGTCAGTTCGCTGACGATCACTTCGGCAGCATCCGGGGCGCTGGCGTCGTCGAGCGGCGCCATGTCCACGAGGTGCAACAGCAGACGCGTCCGCGACAAGTGCTTGAGGAAACGAATCCCCAGGCCCGCGCCGTCGGAAGCACCTTCGATCAGACCCGGAATGTCCGCGACCACGAAGCTTTTCCAGCGATCGACGCTGACCACACCGAGGTTCGGCACCAGCGTGGTGAACGGATAATCGGCGACTTTCGGCTTGGCGGCCGACACCGAACGAATGAAAGTACTTTTGCCAGCGTTCGGCAAGCCCAGCAGACCCACGTCGGCGAGGACTTTCATTTCCAGCTTGAGATCACGCGCCTCACCCGGTTTGCCCGGAGTGGTCTGGCGCGGAGCACGGTTGGTACTGGATTTGAAACGGGTGTTGCCCAGACCGTGCCAGCCGCCATGCGCAACCAGCAAACGCTGGCCAGCCTTGGTCAGGTCGCCGATGACTTCCTGAGTGGCGGAGTCGATCACGGTAGTGCCGACCGGTACGCGCAGCACCAGCTCTTCACCTTTTTTACCGGTGCAGTCAGTGCTGCCGCCGTTGGAACCGCGCTCGGCATCGAAGTGACGGGTGTAACGGTAGTCAACCAGGGTGTTGAGGTTTTCGTCGGCGAGCATGTACACCGAACCGCCATCACCACCGTCGCCGCCGTTAGGGCCGCCGTTTTCAATAAATTTCTCGCGACGGAAGCTCATGCAACCGTTGCCGCCGTCACCGGCCTTTACTCGAATCGATACTTCATCAACAAACTTCATAACAAAACGCCTCTCGTCATACGGACGAGCCAAGAAAATCCAGACATAAGACTCTTGCAAAAATGAGCGCAGCGACCTCAAGCAACTACCGCAATCCAGCTGCTTTCGCCCATTACAAACAGCTTTGCAAGAGACTCACCCCATAAACGAAAAAGCCCCGTCGCGAGACAGGGCTTTTCCAGCGATCGCGCAATTAAGCGGCGACAACGCTCACGTAACGGCGGTTGAAAGCGCCCTTTACTTCAAACTTGATCACGCCTTCGATTTTCGCGAAGAGGGTGTGATCCTTACCCATGCCAACACCGTAACCGGCGTGGAATTGGGTGCCGCGCTGACGCACGATGATGTTGCCCGGAATGATCTTCTGGCCGCCATACATCTTCACGCCAAGGCGTTTGGCTTCTGAGTCGCGACCGTTACGGGTACTACCACCAGCTTTTTTGTGTGCCATGAGTCAATTCTCCTAGTGAGGATTAGGCTGAAATTAAGCCTGAATACCGGTGATTTTGATCTCGGTGTACCACTGGCGGTGGCCCATACGCTTCATGTGGTGCTTACGACGACGGAACTTGATGATGCGGACTTTATCGTGACGACCTTGGGAGATCACTTCAGCCACAACGGTAGCGCCAGCAACAACCGGGGCGCCGATGTTCACGTCATCGCCATTGGCGACCAACAGAACGCGATCAAAAGTAACGGATTCGCCAGTAGCGATTTCCAGTTTTTCGATCTTCAGGTATTCACCTGGGGCGACCTTGTATTGCTTGCCACCAGTAACAATTACTGCGTACGACATGGTATTTCTCCGATAATCCTGCTCACCCAGCTCTTTATAAGAAGAGGTATTGGCTGGCATGGCTGCATTGGGCTGGAAGGCCCGATTGCAATTGCGTAAGGCAGGTGCTGCCCAGGAAGTTCAGGGTGCGCGATTGTACGCAAGCTGCTTGAGCGATGCAAGAGGCCGTCCATCGCGCCTTGACAGGTCCGGACGCGGGTCCTAGCATGCCGCGCAACCCTTCTGGAGCAACTGTCGCTGATGCAACCCCAAGCTTTCTACCGCGCGGTGGCGGACGATTTTAACGCCGTCGACGGCATCATCAAGAAGCAGCTGACTTCCCGAGTGCCGCTGGTATCGAAAATCGGCGACTACATCACTTCGGCCGGCGGTAAACGCCTGCGTCCTCTATTAGTGTTGCTGTGTGGCAAGGCCCTGGGTCGCGAAGGCGATGACTTGCGCCTGCTCGCCGCCACAATCGAGTTCCTGCACACCGCCACCCTGCTGCATGACGACGTCGTCGACATGTCCGGCATGCGCCGTGGCCGCTCGACCGCCAACGCCATGTGGGGCAACGCGCCCAGCGTGCTGGTCGGCGACTTCCTGTATTCGCGTTCTTTCGAAATGATGGTCGAACTGGGCTCGATGCCGGTGATGAAGATCCTTTCGCAGGCCACGCGCATCATCGCTGAAGGCGAAGTGCTGCAGTTGTCGAAGGTGCGCGACGCGAGCACCACCGAAGAGACCTACATGGAAGTCATCCGCGGCAAAACCGCGATGCTGTTCGAGGCCTCGACCCACAGCGCCGCGGCCCTGTGTGAAGCCACTGCGGAGCAAAGCGAAGCGCTGCGCACCTTTGGCGATCATCTGGGCGTAGCCTTCCAACTGGTCGACGACCTGCTGGACTACAAGGGCGACGCGGAAACCCTGGGCAAGAACGTCGGTGACGATCTGGCCGAAGGCAAGCCGACCCTGCCGCTGATCTACACCATGCGCGAAGGCACCCCGGAACAGGCCGCACTGGTACGCCAGGCGATCCAGAAGGGTGGCATCGAAGACCTGGAAAGCATCCGCGAGGCCGTTGAGGCGTCCGGTTCGCTGGAATACACCGCGCAACTGGCCCGCGATTACGTGGCCCGCGCGATCAAGTGCCTCGACGCCCTGCCGGCCAGCGAATATCGCGATGCGCTGGTGGAACTGAGCGAGTTCGCGGTAGCCCGCACGCACTAAAGCCAATCCCATGCGGGGCGAACACTGTGGCGAGGGGGCTTGCCCCCGTTGGGTCGCGAAGCGGCCCCAGGCATTTCACAGTCAGACTGATTTTACGACTGCTGCGCAGCCGAACGGGGGCAAGCCGCCTCGCCACAACCGCCCCATAGGTAGCGCCGCCCCACCTCCCGGCTAAAACCCTATACAATGTGCGACTTTTAGCGATCCTCATTCCAAGGAGCCTTAGTGAGCACGTTGCCACCCTGCCCGAAATGCAATTCCGAATACACCTACGAAGACGGCGCACAGCTGATCTGCCCGGAGTGCGCCCACGAGTGGTCCGCCAGTGGCGAAGCTGAAGTGGCGTCCGATGACGCCGTGAAAAAGGATTCGGTGGGCAACGTCCTGCAGGACGGCGACACCATCACCGTGATCAAAGACCTCAAGGTCAAAGGCACGTCGCTGGTGGTCAAGGTCGGCACCAAGGTCAAGAACATCCGCCTGTGCGATGGCGATCACGACATCGACTGCAAGATCGACGGCATCGGCCCGATGAAGCTCAAATCCGAGTTCGTCAGAAAAGTCTGATTCTGTTATCTGCCATCCCGCGCCCGGCGTGGGATGGTGCGTCACCCTCCCCGGCTCCGCCCCGCAATCCCCCGCAATAGCCAAATGCCAGTCACTTTGACCTGACACAACCTTTACCCGGAAAAAAACACAAACTGCCAATAGTCCCTTGCTATTTATTGAATAAGAATTATTCTCATTGAAACCAATCAATGGAGATGAGATTCATGACTTATTTGATCGATGCCTGGCTGGACCGCCCACACCCTTACCTCAGAATCCTGCATCGCGAGACCGGGGAAGTTTGTGCCGTGCTTGAAGAGGAAGCCTTGAACGAGTTGCAGGATCAGGGTGACCTGGACGTCAGCGGCTTGAGTTCCAGCGAGCCGGTGGTGCTCAAGGAACTGGTGCGCAATCTGTTTCTGTTCTGCTACGCCCGAGCATTGCGCCCGCACGGCGATCTGAATCACAAGATCGAATTATGAAACACCCTGCAAAACCCTGTAGGAGCAAGGCTTGCCCGCGAAGAGGCCATCACATTCAACATCATCGTTGACTGAGACACCGCCTTCGCGAGCAAGCTTCGCTCCTACAGGATCACGTTAATCACGCGACCGCAGGATCACGGGATCTTCGATTTACAGAACGTCGAGCAGCTCGACGTCGAACACCAGTACGCTGTGCGGCGGAATGCTGCCAACGCCTTGAGCGCCGTAAGCCAGTTCGCTCGGCACGTACAGACGCCATTTGCTGCCGGCATTCATCAGTTGCAGGGCTTCGGTCCAGCCAGCGATCACGCCGCCAACCGGGAATTCTGCAGGCTGGCCGCGCTCGTAGGAACTGTCGAACACAGTGCCGTCGATCAGGGTGCCGTGGTAGTGAGTGCGCACTTGATCTTCACGGCTCGGCTTGGCGCCTTCACCCTGAGTCAGCACTTCAAATTGCAGGCCGGAAGCCAGGGTAGTGATGCCGTCACGCTTGGCGTTTTCCGCCAGGAAAGCCAGGCCTTCGCCAGCAGCCGCTTCAGCTTTGGCCGCTGCTTCGGCTTGCATGATCTCGCGGATCACTTTGAAGCTGGCGGACATTTCTTCCTGACCCACACGGCTCGGCTTGCCGGCGAATGCGTCGGTCAGGCCAGCCAGGATCGCGTCCAGGTTAACGCCCGGTGGCGGGTTGTCGCGCAGTTGGTCGCCCAACTGACGGCCGATGCCGTAGCTGACGCGGGTTTCGTCGGTGGACAGATTTACTTCGGACATGACACTGCTCCGCTGTGCGGACGGCCCTGGAACATGCCGTGCGTGCACAGCGCATCCCGGAACGCCCGGAACCAAAAGGGCGAGCAGACTAGCACAGATGCCCTGTCATGGATGAGCGCGCGTCAGCCCTGCCAGGCAGAACGCCAGGCAATCGGCACTTTCAGGCTTTCTTCGGCACTGGCGCCGAGTCCGCACATCTCGTCATGCACCGAGGTGTGCACCAGATTGAACGGCAGCTGGGGAAACGCATGCAGCACTTCGCGGGCATGCTCGACCGAACGCAGATGAAACGCCTTGCCACGTGGATCGTTCAACGGATACGCCATGCCGTGCATGCGCGCCTCCAGCAGATAAATTCCGCCTTCCAGCGAAATCAGGTTCAGCTCATCGACCTTGCCGGCGATGGCGTAGGCATTCAGCTCTTGCAGGTTCATGAAAGCACCTCAAGCAATGGCAGATCCGGGCCTTACAGGGATAAGCCTGGTCACGAAAAAGCACAACCCACAAACTGCACCATTGGTCCGGTCGCCCCTCACCAAACCTGCTGATTCATCCCAACCCGTAGGAGCGAGGCTTGCCCGCGAAGGCATCGTCACATTTAACATGAACGGTTACAGACACACCGCCTTCGCGGGCAAGCCTTGCTCCTACAGGACCGGGGGTGATCAGTGCTTGGTCAACTTATCCAGATAACCCATCGCAAACGCCGACACCACGAACGTCATGTGAATGATCACGTACCACTTCAAGTGCTCGGGATCGACGTTTTTTGCGTCCATGAAAATCCGCAGCAAGTGGATCGACGAGATCGCCACGATCGAGGCGGCGACTTTCATTTTCAGCGAGGACGAATCCATGGTCCCCAGCCAGTGCAGCTTCTCTTTGTCTTCGTCGATGTCCAGTTGCGAGACGAAATTCTCGTAGCCGGAGATCATCACCATCACCAGCAGGCCGCCGACCAGCGCCATGTCGATCAGCGACAGCAGCACCAGAATCAGGTCCGATTCGGCCATCGAGAAGACGTTGGGGATGACGTGGAAGACTTCCTGGAAAAACTTCAGCGCCAGCGCCAGCAGGCCCAGCGACAGGCCGAAATAGATCGGCGCGAGCAACCAGCGGGAGGCGTACATTGCATTTTCGATAAAGCGTTCCATCGGATCTCACACAAGGGCTGGAAAATGGCGGCGAGTATACAACGCGCTGCCAGTGCCCAGAAGCATCCGGAAACCATCGATAAATCCGTAACCTGCGCGTATGTGACAAAGCTTTTCTGCTAGTGTCCAAACCATTCACAAGTCAGTGACACCGGACAGGAAGACAGGAAATGGATGTGCGATTGCCTTTTACGAGTGCCGGCGTGTGCCTGGCGTTGCTGCTCAGCGGTTGCTCACCCAGCGATGAAAAACGCCAAGTCAGCCTTGACGAAAAAACCGCGCAGTTCGAAACGTCATTAAATGCCATTCAGGACCCGAAACTCAAGAACGCCATCGCCGAGTTGGGCGGCTCGCTGCTGTTGCTCGAACGCGCGCAGCTCAAACTCGACACCAAGCCGCTGCAAACCGAATACAGCGAAGACGTGCTGGCAGTGCTCAAGCACTACCCCACCCCGCAGGCGCTGGTCGACACCTACATCAACGGCTTGTTTGTGTTGCACAAAGATTCCAGCTCCGACTACCTGACCGATCTGCAACCGGTGTTCCCGTTCAACTTCAACATTCCCGACACGTTTCTTTTTCCCAATGGCCTGGAATGGCAATCGGTGACCCTGAGCGACAAACGCGTCATCGGTTTTCAACCGGAATGGTCGGAAACCGATCCCGGCATCCAGCTCAGTCCTTCGAGTTCGAACCTGACCAACCCCGAAGATTTGACCGTGACCTACCCGTTCATCGACGGCTTGGATGTCGACAACAAACAGCAGCCGCAACCGGTGAGCCTGCAAGGCAAGGTTGAAGTGGTGGCGCCGCGTCGGCTCTACAGTTTTGAGCTGACGAAAAAGGATGTCGGGCAGACGCGCAGCAACGACAACCTCAGCGTGAAGCTGCTCAAACTCGAGCCCAATTACGCCGAGATCGAATTCGATAACAGCCTGCCAACGGCCGCCGAAGTCAGCGAGACGCCGCTCAACCCGCTGATCGTGCAGGCTCGCGACAGCACCGGGCAGTTCCTTTCGCGCTCGGGCTCGATCAATGAAACCGCTGCGCAAATCGCTTTTTATCAGAAACAACTGGCCAGGTTGCAGCAGGAAAAAACCTGGAGCGATTCGCTGGAAAAGCAGCTCGAAGACGATCAGCGAGCCTTCGAAAAGCAGCAGACGCGTAATTACTCCAAGGTGTATTTCAACGGCCCGATCGAGACGCTTGAGGTCAGCGTGCTGGACTTCTCCAGCGCCACAGTGACGCGCAAGGATCTCAACCTGCCGGTGCGCCGTTTCGAGCAAAACACCACGCAGAAAAACATTCAGCCGCTGGATCTGCCGGTGGTGGTGTATGACGACCAGGCCCCGGCGTGGCTCAAAGGCGCGACGCTCGACGAAGAACAGTTGAAGAAGAGCGTGCGCATCAGCCAATCGGTGGACGACACGAGCGCCGCGCAGATCGAATTTGATCGCCCGCGCAGCTTCAACGAGGAAATGCTCGGCACCGCGTTGAAACCGGTTGACGGCCCGGTGAGCTTTTTTACCGAGGACGGCAGAGGCAAGCGTGATGAGCCGATCGAGTTGCCGCCGGAGGCTTATCAGGTCGACCCGTTGCGCCGGACCATCACTTACGACCTGAATCTGTTTCCGGAAACCCCGGCCTACGCGGTGGGCTCGATGCCGCTGTTTCTGGCGACCGTGGCCAAGAAAAGCCTCGGCGCGAAGCAGTTACCCGAAGGCCTGGAGCTCAAGGGCAACGCGTTGGTGGTAGATCAGAAACTGTTTCCAGCTGATGAGTGGCGTTTCTACGCCAAGGACGACAGCGGCAATTACCTGAAAGAGATTCTCGCCGTCAGCCACAACGCCAGCGCAGAAGGCCCGGCGCTGTTTGGCGTGCATTACTTCTATGGCCAGCCGACGCAACTGGAAAGCTATCAGCGAACCGACCTCACCACCGTGCAATACGGGTTTGAGGTCAAACTCGACAAGACCGAACTGCCCAACCCGGTTCAGTGATTCGGCCGGGGGCTAATGATCGGGTCGGGAGTCGAAACCACCCAGGCTGCGGCAACGACCGCCGTTGATTTCCCGCAGTTGGGCTTGCAGATGCAGGCACCAGATTTGCGGGTCGTCGGCGAGTTCGTAGCCGTGCAGCGTCAGGCTTTCAACGATGGTGTCGAGGATCGATTCAGCCGCGAACGGGCCATGAAACGGGCCTTGGGCCTTGATGGCCGAAGGTTGTTCACCGGCCATTCCGGCGGCGAAGAGTAAGGTCCACATGCCCGTATCGCCCGCCAATGGGCGGATGGCGCACTCGATACGGGTCACAAGGCCCAGGCATTGACGGGTGAGGCAGAGGTTGCGCGACATGGCGGCGACCCTCGGTAGATCCGGTATTCAGCCTCGGTGAAAAGGCTGTTTCGATCCTATGATTGCTGTCCTTATCCTTGAGCTGAGAATAGAAGAAAAGTTCGCTTCGCAAGCAAAGCGAGACCAGAAGGCGCCGAGCGGTCATTGTGTGAATATTGACGCCAGCGTGATGGCACTCTCGCAGCGAAATGTCGATTTTGCCAATGCACAAAAAACTGAAGGAGCAAGGCTTGCCCGCGAAGGCGGCGTGTCAGCCAACATCAATGTGGGTTGGCAGATGGCCTTCGCGGGCAAGCCTCGCTCCTACGGGAGGTATGGCTCAAATCACGCTGGTTTGGCTTCCACCAGTGCTTCCAGGGCCATTTCCTTTTCGGCTTCCTTGAGGTCTTCTTCGCTGATCATTTCCGCGATGGCTCGCAGGCGTTCCACCACCCGCGCATTGACGCTGCCCTCAGGGAATTGGCCATCAGCATCCGGCTCACCGGCCGGCTCGCCTACCAACAGGCTCAGCGCTTCATCCGCCTGACGCACGGCGTAGACATGGAACTGCCCCGCGCGCACTGCCGAGAGCACTTTTTCATCGAGCATCAGCGTTGCCACGTTGGCCTGCGGAATGATCGCGCCCTGCTCGCCGGTCAGCCCGCGCGCTTCGCAGAGGCGGAAGAAGCCTTCGATCTTCTCGTTGACCCCACCCACCGCTTGCACTTCGCCGAACTGGTTGATCGAGCCGGTGATCGCGAAACACTGCTTGAGCGGCGTCTTCGACAACGCCGAAATCAGCGTGCAGGCCTCGCCCAGCGACGCACTGTCGCCATCCACGTAACCGTAGGATTGCTCGAGGGCGATGCTCGCGGAGATCGCCAGCGGGAATTCCTGCGCGTAACGGCTGCCCAGGTAACCGGTCAGGATCATCACGCCTTTGGAGTGAATCGGCTGGCCAAGGTTGACCTCTCGTTCGATGTCGACAATGCCGCTGCCGCCCGGATAGACCGTGGCGGAAATCCGCGCCGGCACGCCGAATGCCGAATCACCGACCTCCAGCACCGTCAGCCCGTTGCACTTGCCGACCGCTGCGCCATCGGTGTCGATCAGGATGATCCCCGCCAGCATGTCGTCGAGAATCCGCGCCGAAACACGCCCGGTACGGGTTGCCTTGGCTTTGAGCGCACGCTCGATGTGCCCGGCGTCGGTCATTTCGTCACTCGCCAGATGGCGGATGAAATCGGCCTCGCTGACCAGTTGAAACAGATCGCCGATACGCGCCGACAAACGTCCCTGATGCTCGGCCAGCCGCGCGCTGTAAGTCGCCAGACGCGCCACCGCATCCGCCGTCAGCGGCGCCATGCCTTCTTCAGAGGTGCGGGTTTTCAGCAACTGGGCGAACTGCTCCAGGCTTTCGTCGACCATCGGGATGTCTTCGTCGAAGTCGACGAGGACACGAAACATTTCCTGGAAGTCCGGATCGAGGTCCTGCAGCGTGTAGTACAGCTGCCGCGCGCCGATGATGATGACTTTGACCTGCAACGGAATGTGTTGCGGAGTCAGCGTCACCGTGGCCAGACGACCGAGTTCACCGAGCGGCGACTCCATTTTCAGTTTGCGCGATTGCAGGGCGCGCTTCAGCGCGTCCCACACGAACGGCTCACTGAGCATTTTTTCCGCTTCAAGAATCAGGAAACCGCCATTCGCGCGATGCAGCGCACCCGGACGCAACTGCCGATAGGTCGTGTACAACGCGCCTTGATCGGTGCTGTATTCGATGCGCCCGAACAGGTTTTCGTAGGTCGGGTGCGGCTCGAACACTACCGGCGCACCGCCGCTGGCGGAATGCCCGACCACCAGGCTCGGCGCGTATTGCTCTTCGAGCATTTTGCGCGCGACCGCGTCAGTCTTGCTGTCGTCGACCAGTTGCTCGACCACGGTTTTCAACAGGTAAACCTGCATCGCTTGCAAGTAACCGCACACTGCCGCGTTCTCGGCGTACTTCTCCGACAACGGCGCCAGCAACGGCTGCAATGCCAAAGTGATGGTTTCTTCGTTGAGTTGGCGCAGCTGATTGCTCGACTCGCGCTTCCATTGCGGCAGGCTCGCGAGTTCTTCGTTGAGGCGTTCTTCGAGACCGGAAATGTCGTCGTGAAAACGCTCGCGATCGGCTTCCGGCAATTGCGCGAATTCCGCTTCGTCCAGCGCCTTGCCCTCGCTCATCGGCGTGAACGCAATGTTGCTGGCGTCGCGGTACAGCGCGACTTCCTTCTCCAACGCCAGGCGCTCGATGATGTCCAGGGCCTTGTCGTAGCGCTGGTTGAAGGCGCGGTCGATGGCACTTTTCTTTTGCTGGTAGGACGGATGCTCGAAGACCGCCGGAAAAGTCGCCAGCAGGTTGTCGATCAAACCGTTGATGTCGTTGATAAACGCCCCGGCGGTGCCCGATGGCAACTCCAGTGCGCGCGGCTCGCGCGGTTCATCGAAATTATTGACGTAGACCCAATCGGCCGGGGTCTGCAGGCGTTTGCCTTCGGCTTTGAGGTAGCGTTTGACGAACGAAAACCGGCCGGTGCCGGGCTCGCCCATGACAAACACGTTGTAACCGGGGCGTGGCATGGCCACACCGAACTGCAAGGCTTCGACCGCACGTTCCTGGCCAAGCACACCGCGGAAGGGCTCCAATTCATTGGTGGTAGAGAAGCTGAACTGTTCAGCGGAAAACGGACGGGTCAGCGCTTCGGGCGCTAGACGCAAGCTGGCAGCAACAGGATCAGGCATCGGGCTTCCTTACATCAGGCGGGGCAGATAGCGGCATTCTGGCGCTGCCCATACCCGACTGGCAAGGCGCGCCTCAAGCCAAAGCATAGACAAACCGCCATGCCCACGCGGGGCGGGGGCAAAACATTGTTTTACAGCGAATGTTTTGGAAAAAATCACGGAACCCTTGGAACGTGCCTAAACTCCAAATTGCGCGGCTGGAACTAATAACCGGCTCACTGGCGTCGCAAGGCGCCAAACCCCTTGTCCATTGGTATGCACATAAAGAGAACAAAGCTATGAAACGGATTCTTCTCGGTACTCTCTTCACCGTTGTTTCCCTCAATGCCATGGCTCAGGCGCCAGGCGGCCCTGATTGTGGTTGGGGCAACATGCTGTTCGAAGGACAGCGCGGCACCCCGGCTCACTTCCTCGCATCCACCACCAACGGCACGTCCGGTAACGCAACATTTGGTATGACTTCCGGCACCAACGGTTGCTCCACTAACGCGTCGCTGACCTATGGCGGCAAATCCTGGATTGCCATGAATGGCATGATGAACGAGCTGTCCGAAGACATGGCTAAAGGTCAGGGCGAAGCGCTGACTACTTACGCCGTGGTACTGGGCGTGGCGCCGGAAGACCGTGCGCATTTCGCCGCTGTGACTCACGAGCACTTCCAGCAGATCTTCAGCAAGGCTGACGTGACCGCGGACGACGTGCATACCAACACTCTGGCTATCCTGAAGAGCGATCCTCGTCTGGCCAAGTACGCCACTCAAGCATAAGCTCGCGTCACCCCGCTCCTTCGGGAGCGGGTTTTGTTTTTTGGACCTGCCCTCCTTGGGTCTTTATTACTTCCAACCAAGTTGCCCACTATGCTCAAACGCCTTGCCTGGCTGGCGCTCTGTGTCTGCGCCCCGCTGTCCGCCGCGCCACACATCGACGATCAACGTTTGCAGCAACTGGCCAACGACCCTTTCTGGATTTCCCTGGGTCATTACGAAACCGCCAAGCTCGGCGGCTGGCGCAGCTATGTCAGCGACAAAAAATTCTTCCTCGCCAGCGACGGCAACGAACACCCGGACCGTGAACTGGCGGCCACCGTGCAGGCGCTGTACGCCCCGGCAAGTGCTGGCGAGCAACATGCGCAATGCGTCTACCCGGCGCGCACCCGCTGGCTGAAAGCGCAACTGAACCTGACGGATCTGCCGGTGCCGCAGTGCAGCGAGTTCAAGCAATGGTTCAAGGATGTCGCGCCGCACAGTGCGGTGATGATCTTCCCGGCGGCGTACCTCAACAGCCCATCGTCGATGTTCGGCCACACGCTGCTGCGCATCGATCAGGCCAACGTGCAAAGCGACAAGACCACCCTGCTCAGCTACGCGATCAACTTCGGCGCCTACATCGAAGGTTCGGACAACAGCATTCTCTACGCCTGGAAAGGCTTGATGGGCGGCTATCCGGGGCTGTTCGCGCTGGTGCCCTATCAGGAAAAACTCTCGGAATACCGCAGCCTCGAAAACCGTGACCTGTGGGAATACCGGCTGAACCTGACCCAGCAAGAGACCGAGCGCATGGTCGAGCACGTCTGGGAGCTCAAGCAGATTCAGTTCGACTACTTTTTCTTCGACGAAAACTGCTCCTACCGCTTGCTCGAATTGCTCCAGGTGGCGCGGCCGAGCCTGCGCCTGACCGAACAATTCCCGCTGACGGCAATCCCGACCGACACCGTGAAAGCGGTGAAAGAGGCCGGTTTGGTCGAGTCGATCGAATATCGGCCGTCCCGCGAGCGCGAACTCCTGAGCCGCGCCGAGCCGTTGTCCAGCGAAGAACAGGATTGGGTGTTGAAGGTCAGCGCCGATCAAAAAGTGCTGCAGGATCCCGCGTTCAAGGCGCAAGCGAAAGATCGCCAGGCGTTGATAATCGATGCCGCGTATCGCCTCGAACGCTATCGCGCCAACGGCCAGGAACGCGATCCCCAACGCGCTCAGCGCAGTTTCGAATTGCTCCGCGCGATCAACCAGAACCCGCCGCCGGAACTCGATATCGAACGCCCGGGTTTGCCCGAGGATGGACACGAGTCGCGCACCTGGCAGGCCGGGCTCGGCACGCGTGGCGACAAGGCGTTTGGTGAATACGGCTTGCGCATGGCGTATCACGATCTGAATGACAACGCCGAGAGCTTTCCGCTGGGCGCGCAAATTGAAATCCTGCAGATGAAGCTGCGTCAGTACGAAGGCAATCACTGGCAATTGCAGCAACTGGACCTGGCGACGATTCGCTCGCTGACGCCGCGTAACGAGCTGTTGCAGCCGTTGTCGTGGCAAGTCACTGGTGGTCTTGAGCGCGTGCCGGGCAAACATGACGACGAAACCCTGGTCAGCCACGTCAATGGCGGTGGCGGCGGCACCTGGCAATTGGGCGAGGATGTGCTCGGTTTTGCCTTGGGCACGGTGCGCGTCGAGCACAACAATGATTTCGCCGAGTTCATTTCGCCAGCCGCCGGGTTCAATAGCGGCGTGCTGTGGAAAAACCCGCTGGGCAATTTCAGTCTGGAAACCAAGGGTGATTTCTTCACCAACGGCGAAGTGCGTCGCAGCATCAGCCTGAACCAGCAATGGGAATTGTCGCGCAACGTCGGTCTGCGCCTGAGCGCGCAACGCGAATTCAGCCACCTCGCCTCCCCCGAGAACGAAGTGATGCTCGAAGTGAAGTGGTATCACTATTGATTCGACACACCATCATCCCTGTGGGAGCGAGCTTGCTCGCGATGGCGGCGTAACAGGCAACATGGATGTTGAAGTTATTGCCTCATCGCCAGCAAGCTCGCTCCCACAAGGTTGCGATCATTTGACCTTTCTTTCACTCCGCGCTGACAAATCCGCCTCTAGACTCTTCACATGGGCCGACCATCGGCCGGGAGTCCAGGATGTGGCGTTTAGCGAGTGTGCTGGGATTGCTGCTGTTGTGCGCGGGTTGTCAGTCGACCCACGAAGACTTGATCGCCAGAGGTTACCCGCCGGCGTTCGCCGATGGTTTCGATGACGGTTGCATCAGTGGCCGTCAGGCCGCCGGGGCGATCACCGGGGAATTTCGCAAGAACGTGCCGCGTTACCTCAAGGACAGCCAATACGCCGAGGGCTGGGGCGACGGCTTCCGGCAGTGTCAGGCAATGCTGCAAAACCAGGATCGCGAGCAATACCGCAGCCGTCATTGGGACGACCGCGAAAAAGCCTGGCAGCAGCAGAAAGATCAGGACACCGCGCGGGCCTTGCGCTCGCCATAGTCGCTGGCAGACATCCATCGAAACTATTGCGCTGCGACCATGGACCAAACCCTATACCGGGAGAAAATCATGAGTCGTGCTTTCGTCAATGAAGATAACGCCGCTGCACAAGCCGATCAGCCAGTCGAACGGCAGGTCAGCGCGCAGCCCAATTACGTCACCCCGGCAGGCCTCGCGCAGTTGCACGCGAAGGTTGCCGAACTGCAAAAGCTGCACAGCGAACAATCGGCCAAAGGTGAGCAATCAGACAAACAGCGTTTGGCCGACCTTGAACGGGATTTGCGGTATTTCAACCAGCGCCTGCACAGCGCGCAAGTGGTGACCAGCGCCAGCTCGACGCAGAAAGTGCAGATTGGCAGCCGCGTGACGTTCGCCGATGAACACGACGCCGAGCACACCGTGCAACTGGTCGGCGAAGATCAGGCGGACGCGCCGGCGGGGCTGATCAATTGGGGTTCACCGCTGGGCCGGGCGTTGCTCGGGGCGCAACTCGGGGACGAGGTGCTGTGGCTACGTCCGGCCGGCGATCAGTCGATTGAGGTCATTCGCATCGAACCGGCTTAAACCACGCCTTGGGCGAGCATGGCGTCGGCGACTTTGACGAAACCGGCGATGTTCGCCCCTTTGACGTAATTGACCCGGCCATTCTCTTCGCCGTAATGCACGCACGCATGGTGGATCGACTGCATGATCGCGTGGAGTTTGCTGTCCACTTCGCCGCCGGTCCACAGCAGGCGCATGGCGTTTTGCGACATCTCCAACCCGCTCACCGCGACGCCGCCAGCGTTGGACGCCTTGCCCGGCGCGAAGAGAATGCCGGCCTCGATGAACAGGTCGACGGCGTCCAGCGTGGTCGGCATGTTCGCGCCTTCCGCAACGCAGATGCAGCCATTGCGCAACAACGTGCGAGCGGCCTCGGCGTCCAGCTCATTCTGAGTCGCGCACGGCAGCGCGATGTCGCAGGGCAACGACCACGGATGCGCGCCGGCCTTGAACTCCAGGCCAAAGCGCGCGGCCAGTTCACTGATGCGCCCGCGCTGAACGTTTTTCAGTTCCAGCACCGCCAGCCATTGCTCCTCGGTGAGGCCGCTTTCGCAATACAGCGTGCCTTCGGAGTCGGACAACGAAATTACCTTGCCGCCCAAATCCATGACCTTGCGCGCGGCGTATTGCGCGACGTTGCCGGAGCCGGAGATGGCCACGCGCTTGCCTTCAACCGTCTGTCCGCTGCGCTTGAGCATTTCCTCGGCGAAATACACGCAACCGAAACCGGTGGCTTCCGGGCGAATCAGGCTGCCGCCATAGCTCGGGCCTTTGCCGGTGAGCACGCTGGTGAACTGGTTGCTCAGGCGTTTGTATTGGCCGAAGAGGAAACCGATCTCGCGCGCGCCGACGCCGATATCGCCCGCCGGGACGTCCACGTCCGCGCCGATGTGGCGGTACAACTCGCTCATGAAGGCTTGGCAGAAACGCATGACTTCGGCGTCACTTTTGCCTTTCGGGTCGAAGTCCGCGCCGCCCTTGCCGCCGCCCATTGGCAGTGAAGTCAGCGAGTTTTTGAAGGTTTGTTCGAAGGCGAGGAATTTCAGCACGCCCATGTTCACCGAAGGATGGAAACGCAAACCGCCCTTGTACGGGCCAATGGCGCTGTTCATCTGGATACGGAAGCCGCGATTGACCTGCACTTTGCCGTGATCATCGACCCACGAAACCCGAAACACGATCGCCCGCTCCGGCTCACAGATGCGCTCGAGAATACCGGACGTCAGGTAATGCGGATTGGCTTCAAGAAACGGCCACAAACTGCGCAAGACTTCTTCAACGGCCTGGTGAAATTCAGGCTGGTCCGGGTCACGTTTTTTCAGGCGGGCGAGGAAGGATTCAACGGATTCGATCATGGAAAAGTCTCGGCAAATTTATTGTCGTTGGAAGAGATTGGCCCGGACTTTAGCAAACGAATTGCGCACAGGAACAGCGCAAAGTGTCGCGTTTATGAAATTAAATGGTGCACAGGATATAAATCTGCTGGGGATTTGGGTGTTTTGTGCACCTGAATGGGGACTGCTACATGGAGATTTTCACCGATCAATAAATTGCTTTCGCGGGCAAGCCTCGCTCCTACAGGGGACCGCGTTGCTCTTGTAGGAGCGAGGCTTGCCCGCGAAGGCCACGGCGCGATTTATCTGAATAACGCGCAAAAAAAACGGAACCCGAAGGCTCCGTTTTTTCATCCAACCAACCCGCTATCAGGCCAGTTTCTTGTGCCGTACACGATGCGGCTGGGAAGCCGCTTCGCCGAGGCGTTTCTTGCGATCGGCTTCGTATTCGGTGTAGTTGCCTTCGAAGAAGATCGCTTGCGAATCGTCTTCGTAGGCCAGGATGTGCGTCGCCACACGGTCAAGGAACCACCGATCGTGAGAGATCACAATGGCGGCGCCAGGGAAGTCCAGCAGGGCTTCTTCGAGCGAACGCAGGGTTTCCACGTCGAGGTCGTTGGACGGTTCGTCGAGCAGCAGGACGTTGCCACCCTCCTTCAGCGTCAGCGCCAGGTGCAAGCGACCGCGCTCACCACCGGACAGGTCCTTGACGAACTTCTGCTGGTCGCCGCCCTTGAAGTTGAAGCGACCGACGTAGGTGCGCGACGGAATCTCGTAGTTGCCGATGCGGATCTGATCCGAACCGTCGGAGATTTGCTGGAACACCGTCTTGCTGCCGTCGAGGTCGTCGCGGCTCTGGTCAACACAGGCCAGTTGCACGGTTTCGCCGACTTCGATGCTGCCCGAATCCGGTTGTTCCTTGCCCATCAACATGCGGAACAGCGTCGATTTACCCGCGCCGTTACCACCGATCACGCCAACGATCGCGCCTTTAGGCATGGAGAACGACAGGTTGTCGATCAACACGCGATCGCCGTAACCCTTGGAAACGTTCTTGAACTCGATGACCTTGTCACCCAGGCGCGGACCGGCCGGGATGTAGATCTCGTTGGTTTCGCTGCGCTTCTGGAATTCCTGCGATTGCATTTCTTCGAAGCGTTGCAGACGTGCCTTGGATTTCGACTGGCGGGCCTTCGCGCCTTTGCGCACCCACTCCAGTTCTTCCTTCATAGCTTTTTCGTGAGCCGACTGCTGCTTGGATTCGGCCGCCAGACGATCGGACTTGGCTTCAAGCCAACCCGAATAGTTGCCCTCGTAAGGGATACCGGCGCCACGGTCGAGCTCGAGAATCCAGCCCGCGACGTTGTCGAGGAAGTAGCGGTCGTGCGTGATCGCAACCACGGTGCCCGGGAAATCGTGCAGGAAGTGCTCAAGCCAGGCGACGGAATCGGCGTCCAAGTGGTTGGTCGGTTCGTCGAGCAGCAGCATGTCCGGAGCGGACAGCAGCAAGCGGCACAGGGCCACACGACGCTTTTCACCACCGGAAAGGAATTCGACCTTGGCGTCCCACGCCGGCAGACGCAGCGCATCGGCGGCGACTTCCAGTTGGCGATCGAGGTTGTGACCGTCGCTGGCCTGCAGGATGGCTTCGAGCTTGGCCTGTTCAGCGGCCAGTTTGTCGAAGTCGGCATCTTCATCGGCGTAGGCCGCGTAGACCTCGTCCAGGCGTGCCTGGGCGTTCTTGATCACGCTGACCGCTTCCTCGACCACTTCACGAACAGTTTTGGTCGGATCGAGGATCGGTTCCTGCGGCAGGTAGCCGATGTTCAGCTCCGGCATCGGACGGGCTTCGCCCTCGAACTCGGTGTCGACGCCGGCCATGATTTTCAGCAGCGTGGACTTGCCCGAACCGTTGAGGCCGAGCACGCCGATTTTGGCGCCGGGGAAGAAGGACAGCGAAATGTTTTTCAGGATTTCCCGCTTCGGCGGAACAACTTTGCCCAGCCGATGCATGGTGAAGACGTATTGAGCCATGGAGAACCTTGGGTCAGTGACAGATGAATGATTGGAGCGCAGGCGATGCCTGGGCCAGACCGTGCGCGGCGTCCGCCTGATAAGGACCAATGCGTGCGCGCTGAAAAAGCCTGAGTTTAGGAGCTGGAACGCTCCCGCGTAACCGGCAAAGCTACCTGAATGACCGATGGCAGTCCAGCCATGCGGGGCTGGCACTTCGCCACAACTCAAGGCATGCTAGCCGCCCTTCGGGCGTCCGGCTTATAGTGCACGTCGCGCCAGTCCAGCCAAACCGCAGGATTCCAGTTTGTCGAACGTCACGCCGCCTCTTTCCAACCGCACACCTGCTGCGGCGCTTGGCCCTCCCCTGCGCGGAACGCTGAAGGGCGCCTTGGCGACCCTCGTGCTATTGCTGCTCGCGTTGCTGTTCTGGCAACTGCTCGATCAATTGCGCGAAACCCAGAAAAACCAGCGCCAGTACACCATCGACTACACCGCCGACCTCGCCGCGCAAGTCAGCCTGAACATGGCGCTGAACGCGCAGATCGCCTTGAACCTGCTGCCGATCGTCGAGCAACCGCAAACCGTCGACGAACAACAAGCCCTCTTGCGCCGGCTGCAACAGTCGCTGCCGGAACTGCGCAGCCTCGCGTTGCTCAGCCCCTCCGGGAAAATCCTCAGCGACAGCGCCGCCGACAGCCGCGACGCCGACTACCTCAGCGAACTGGTGCGTCGCAGCCGCGCGCAAGCGCATTACTTCAGCAACGCCGATGACGGTTCGGTGGTGCATTTGCTGCTGCATCAGGCCAGCGGCAGCAGTCGCGGTTATTGGGCGTTGCGCCTGACGCCGACGTTTTTCTCGTCGCTGACTAAGCAGGGCGAATCCGGGATCCGCCCGTTGTGGCTGGTGGAAAACCGCCTCAATCAACAAATCATCAGTCGCGACCAAGCCATGCCCGCCGCCCTCCCCACCGGCAAGCCTGCCGAATTGAGCGAGGATGATCTGGCCAACAGCGTGTTGACCGTGCCGCTGAGCAGCAGCGACTGGCAATTGCGCGGCTTGTTCGACCGCCAGCAAGTGCTCGAACAATTGTTGCCGGCGTTCATCGGCAAATGCCTGCTGGGCCTGGCGTTCTCCCTGCTGCCGTTTATTGCGCTGTTGAGCATGCGTCGGCGCCAGCGCCAATTGCATGAAGGGCGCCGCCGGTATCAGGACATTTTCGAAGGCACCGGCGTCGCGCTGTGCGTGCTCGACCTGTCGGGGCTGAAAAGCTTCTTCGACAAGGCCCAGCTCAACAGCAGCGAACAACTGCAAGCCTGGCTCGACGTCCCCGAACAACGCCGCCAATTGCTCCAGGAATTGCGCATCACCGAGGTCAACCAGGTCGCGCTGCAACTGCTCAACGTCAATTCCTGCGAACAAGCCTGGAACCTGCTGATCGACGGCTGCCCGAGTGACCCCACCGCCATCGGCACGCGGGTGCTGGAAGCGGTGCTGAATCAGCAGAAACAACTCGAACTGGAAATCAAACTGCCGGACACCAACGGTCGCGATCAGCATCTGTGGCTGGTGCTGCGCCTGCCGGAAGAGCAGCACGATTACAAAGCAGTGATCCTCAGCATCAACGACATCACCAGCCGCAAGCTGATCGAACTGTCGTTGCTGGAGCGTGAGGGTTTC
The DNA here is from genome assembly GCF_900105155.1 of Pseudomonas prosekii. Taxonomy (NCBI): domain Bacteria; kingdom Pseudomonadati; phylum Pseudomonadota; class Gammaproteobacteria; order Pseudomonadales; family Pseudomonadaceae; genus Pseudomonas; species Pseudomonas prosekii. The sequence goes on along the minus strand of NZ_LT629762.1, from coordinate 3,770,550 downwards.
TGGTCCGACGTGGTGCGCACCGTGCCGGATCACCTGTATGTGCAGGACGTGATCAGCCAGCGGATGATCTTCAGCAACCACCATTTGGGGCAGACGCTGGGCTACAACCGCAGCGAACTGCACCAGATGGGCGAGTATTTCTGGGAAATTCTCCTGCACCCGGAAGATGCCGACTATTACCACCGTTCGCGGCAGACTCAGCGCCACGCCGGTTATTCACAACTGCTGCAATGCCAACTGCGCTTCCGTCACCGGGACGGCAACTGGCGGCGTTTCGACATTCGCGAGCAGGCATTGGCGCGCGACAAAAACGATCAGGTCACGCGGATCATCGGCGTGGCCAAAGACATCACCGAACAGATCGAGGCCAGCGAATCGCTGCGTGACAGCGAACAGCGGTATCGCATGCTCGCCGAAAGCATTAGCGACGTGATTTTCTCCACCGACAGCAAACTCTCGCTCAATTACGTCAGCCCGTCGGTGCACGCGGTGCTCGGTTATAACGCTGACTGGATTTTCCAGAACGGCTGGCAATCGACCATCGCCAACCCGCAGCAACTGACCGGCATCTACGGCTTGATGGACCGCGTCAGCAAAGCGCTGGATAAACCCGAGCAACTGGCGTTGCTGCGCAGTCAGGTGCAAACCCAACTTTTTCTGTTCGACTGCTTGCGCGCCGATGGCCGCAAGATTCCGATCGAGCTGCGGCTGGTGCTGGTCTGGGACGAACATGGCGCGTTCGAAGGCGTGCTTGGCGTCGGTCGCGACATCAGCCAGCAGCGCCGCGCCGAGAAAGACCTGCGCATGGCGGCCACGGTATTCGAGCACTCGACCTCGGCGATTCTCATCACTGACCCGGCCGGTTACATCGTCCAGGCCAACGAGGCGTTCAGTCGGGTCAGCGGTTACGCGGTGGCGCAGGTGCTCGACCAGTTGCCGAACATGCTCACCGTCGATGACCAACAGGAAGCGCACCTGCGTTACGTGCTCAAGCAATTGCATCTGCACAGCACGTGGGAAGGTGAAGTCTGGCTCAAGCGCCGCAACGGCGAGCATTACCCGGCGTGGGTCGGCATCACGGCGGTGCTCGATGATGAAGGTGACCTGGCCAGTTACGTGTGTTTCTTCAGCGACATCAGCGAGCGCAAGGCCAGCGAACAGCGAATCCATCGCCTCGCGTATTACGACGCCCTGACGCATTTGCCCAACCGCACGCTGTTCCAGGATCGCTTGCACACCGCGCTGCAATCGGCGGAACGGCAGAAGTCGTGGGTGGTGCTGATGTTCCTCGACCTCGACCGCTTCAAACCGATCAACGATTCCCTCGGCCACGCCGCCGGCGACCGCATGCTCAAGGAAATGGCCACGCGCCTGCTCGGTTGCGTCGACGATGACGACACCGTGGCGCGCATGGGCGGCGACGAGTTCACCTTGCTCCTGCAACCGCGCATCAACCGTGAAGTGGCGCTGAACCGGGCGATTCACGTTGCCGAGCAGATTCTCGCCAGCCTGGTCAAACCGTTTGTGCTGGAAGGTCGCGAGTTCTTTGTCACCGCGAGTATCGGCATTGCCCTGAGCCCGCAGGATGGCAACGAGCTCAGCCAGTTGATGAAGAACGCCGACACCGCGATGTACCACGCAAAGGAGCGCGGCAAAAACAACTTCCAGTTCTATCAGGCCGACATGAACGCCAGTGCGCTGGAGCGTCTGGAGCTGGAGAGCGACTTGCGCCATGCCTTGGAGCAGGACGAATTTGTGCTGTATTACCAGCCGCAATTCAGCGGCGACGGCAAACGCCTGACCGGCGCCGAAGCGTTGCTGCGCTGGCGTCATCCGCGTCGTGGACTGGTGCCGCCGGGGGATTTCATTCCGGTGCTCGAAGAGCTCGGGCTGGTGGTGGATGTCGGCGACTGGGTGATCAGCGAAGCGTGCCGTCAGCTCAAGACCTGGCATCAGGCCAAAGTACGCGTGCCCAAGGTCTCGGTGAACATCTCGGCGCGGCAGTTCTCCGATGGCCAGCTCGGCACGCGGATCGCCAATATCCTCAAGGACACCGGCCTGCCGCCAGCCTGTCTGGAGCTGGAGCTGACCGAAAGTATCCTGATGCGCGAAGTCAGCGAGGCGATGCAGATTCTCGCCGGGTTGAAAAACCTCGGGCTGAGCATCGCGGTGGATGACTTTGGCACCGGTTATTCATCGCTCAACTATTTGAAGCAGTTCCCGATCGATGTGCTGAAAATCGACCGCACGTTTGTCGACGGTTTGCCGTCGGGTGAACAGGACGCGCAGATCGCCCGGGCGATCATCGCCATGGCCCACAGCCTGAATCTGGCGGTGATTGCCGAAGGCGTGGAAACCCATGAGCAGCTGGACTTCCTGCGTGAGCATGGTTGCGATGAGGTTCAGGGTTATCTGTTCGGACGGCCGATGCCGGCGAGCCGGTTTGAAGCGCAATTCAGCAATGAAGCGCTGTTCATGTTTGATTGATTGGAGCGGCCCTTGTGGCGAGGGGGCTTGCCCCCGTTGGGTTGCGAAGCGGCCCCGGCAATCCTCCAGTTAAACCATACAAGCAGATATTGCGACTGCTTCGCAGCCGAACGGGGGCAAGCCCCCTCGCCACAGGTCAGCACGATCACCGCTGATCCCGTCATGAAGCCCACTTGTCTGCGACATGATGTCCTTTCATATGCCATCTAAAACCCATTGGGTTAGAATGCCCCCCTTTTCTGCCCCGATCCTTGAGGACCGCCATGTTCAGCCGTGATTTGACTATTGCCAAGTACGACGCCGATCTCTTTGCCGCCATGGAGCAAGAAGCTCAGCGCCAGGAAGAACACATTGAGCTGATCGCTTCGGAAAACTACACCAGCCCAGCGGTGATGGAAGCTCAAGGCTCGGTACTGACCAACAAGTACGCCGAAGGTTATCCGGGCAAGCGCTACTACGGCGGTTGCGAGTTCGTCGACATCGTTGAACAACTGGCCATCGACCGCGCCAAAGAACTGTTCGGCGCCGATTACGCCAACGTTCAGCCGCACGCCGGTTCGCAAGCCAACAGCGCCGTTTACCTGGCCCTGCTGCAAGCGGGCGACACCATTCTGGGCATGAGCCTGGCTCACGGCGGTCACTTGACCCACGGCGCCAGCGTTTCCTCGTCGGGCAAGCTGTACAACGCCGTGCAGTACGGCATCGACGCCAATGGCCTGATCGACTACGACGAAGTCGAGCGCCTGGCGGTCGAGCACAAACCAAAAATGATCGTGGCCGGTTTCTCTGCCTACTCGCAGATCCTCGACTTCCCGCGTTTCCGCGAAATCGCTGACAAGGTTGGCGCCTACCTGTTCGTCGACATGGCTCACGTGGCCGGTCTGGTCGCCGCTGGCGTCTACCCGAACCCGGTGCCTTTCGCTGACGTCGTGACCACCACCACGCACAAGACCCTGCGCGGTCCACGTGGCGGCCTGATCCTGGCTCGCGCCAACGCCGACATCGAGAAAAAGCTCAACTCCGCCGTATTCCCGGGCGCCCAGGGTGGCCCGCTGGAGCACGTGATCGCTGCCAAGGCGATCTGCTTCAAGGAAGCGCTGCAGCCTGAGTTCAAGACCTACCAGCAACAAGTGGTGAAAAACGCCAAGGCCATGGCCGGCGTATTCATCGAGCGCGGTTTCGACGTGGTGTCGGGCGGTACTGAGAACCACCTGTTCCTGCTGTCGCTGATCAAGCAGGAAATCTCCGGTAAAGACGCCGACGCCGCTCTGGGCAAGGCTTTCATCACCGTGAACAAGAACTCCGTGCCAAACGATCCGCGCTCGCCGTTCGTCACCTCCGGCCTGCGCTTCGGCACCCCGGCTGTGACCACTCGTGGCTTCAAAGAAGCAGAGTGCAAAGAGCTGGCCGGCTGGATCTGCGACATCCTGGCTGACCTGAACAACGAAGCGGTGATCGACGCCGTTCGTGAGAAAGTCAAAGCCATCTGCAAGAAGCTGCCGGTATACGGCGCCTGATTGCAGCGCTGAATCGCAGCACTAAAAAAACCGGTCAGTGATGGCCGGTTTTTTTTCGTCCGGGTTTTGCCTGAAAAACTTTCAGAACGCGAAAAGGCTCAAGCTCGGTGCATTGCGCGCAACTGGTCAGACCGGTCATGCCAATCGCTGATTTTCCGCTTGCGGCCCAATAAAAACAGCGACTAGACTGCGCCTGCACTGGACATACCGGTAAGACCACAATAATTAAGTCCTGAATCTGATGCGCTCAACGCGCACGGCAGCCAGGACACCGACCAGGATTCCTCCCATGCTCAGATGGTGCTCGCGTTCAATCTTCCTCCAAGTGGTTCTCGGACTGGTGCTCGGCATCGTCTGCGGGCTGACCCTTCCCGAATACTCCGCTCAACTCAAACCGCTGGGCGACGGCTTCATCAAACTGATCAAAATGCTCATTGGCCTGATCGTGTTCTGCGTCGTGGTCAGCGGCATCAGCGGTGCCGGCGACTTGAAGAAGGTCGGGCGTATCGGCCTCAAGTCGGTGATCTACTTCGAAGTGCTGACCACCATCGCATTGGTGATCGGCCTGGTGTTCGCCTTCAGCACCGGCATCGGCAGCGGCGCGAACATTCATCTCGACCAGCTCTCCGCCGCCGACATGGGCGACATCGCCCAGCGCGGCCAGCACATGCACACCACCACGCAGTTTTTGATGGACCTGATTCCGACCTCGGTCATCGGCGCCTTCGCTGACAACAACATCCTGCAAGTGCTGCTGTTTTCGGTGCTGTTCGGCAGCGCGCTGAACCTGGTGGGCGAAGCCGCTTCGGGCATTTCGCGGCTGATCAACGAACTCAGCCATGTGATCTTCCGCATCATGGGCATGATCGTGCGCCTGGCGCCGATTGGCGTGTTCGGCGCCATCGCCTTCACCACCAGCAAATATGGCCTCGACTCGCTGCAACATCTCGGCAGCCTGGTTGGCCTGTTCTACCTGACGTGCGTGGCGTTCGTGTCGCTGATTCTCGGTCTGGTGATGCGCGTGTCCGGCCTGCGCATGTGGCCGCTGCTCAAATACTTGCGCGAAGAATTGCTGATCGTCATGGGCACCGCGTCGTCCGACGCCGTGTTGCCGCAAATCATGCGCAAACTCGAGCACCTGGGCATCGGCAGCTCGACGGTCGGGCTGGTGATTCCAACCGGTTACTCGTTCAACCTCGACGGTTTCTCGATCTACCTGACCTTGGCCATTGTTTTCATCGCCAACGCCACCGGCACGCCGCTGGCCATGACTGATTTGCTGACCATTTTGCTGGTGTCGCTGATCACCTCCAAAGGCGCGCACGGGATTCCCGGTTCGGCGCTGGTGATTCTCGCGGCGACGCTGACGGCGATCCCGGCCATTCCGGTGGTTGGCCTGGTGCTGGTGCTGGCGGTGGACTGGTTCATGGGGATTGGCCGCGCGTTGACCAATCTGATCGGCAACTGCGTGGCGACCGTGGCAATTGCGCGGTGGGAAAAAGACATTGATGTGCAACGGGCAAACAAAGTGCTTTCCGGTCAGGTCGGGTATACCTTCCAGCCGAGAAAACCGGTAGCACCGGCGCATCAGCAGGAATTCTGATCATGCGCGAGCCTGCCACGCGGCAGGCTCGCTAGCCTTATTCATGGAGCAAAACGTGATTACCACTTCAACGGTCGTCAATTCAGTCGTAGAAAAACTTCGGGCCGCGCTGGCCCGTGGTCAGTGGCGCTCCGGCGAAATGCTGCCGGGCCAGCGTGAACTGGCCGAACAATTGGGCATCAGCCGTCCGAGCCTGCGCGAAGCGGTGATCGTCCTCGAAACCCTCGGGCTGGTGCGTTCGATGCCGGGCAAAGGCGTGGTGGTGCTGGAAGCCAATCTCAGCGACAGCCAAAGCCACGACAGCGCGGTGGCCGGCGCCAGCCTCGAAGACGTGCTGCAACTGCGTTACACCCTCGAGCCGTTTATCGTCGGGCTGGTGGCGCAATCGATCAGCAGCAAGGAAGTCGGGCAATTGCGCCTGACCTTGATGGACATGCGCGAAGCCCTTGAGGCCAATGACAGCGAAGCCGGGGTCAACGCCTACATCGCGTTCCACGAGGAGCTGTTCACGCTGACCTCGAACCCGATCTTCCAAAGCGTGGTGCAGCAGACCAGCAACGCCCTCAAGCAAAGCGCCGACGTGCTGCGCAATTCGCCGGAGCACTTGGCCGAACGGCTTGAGGAAAACGAAGCGGTGGTCCGCGCGATCCGCAGCAAGAACAGCGCCCAGGCCAGCGCCGAAATGCGCCGGCACATCCTGCGCGAAGGTCAGCGCATGGGCATTGAACTGAACATTCCGGACGACAACCTCGGCAGTTGAATCCGCTGCCAACTGGAGACAAGCCATGAACAGCTTCGCCTCAACCATCAGCGCCCTGCCCTTTTCCGCACCGGCGCAGGATCTGTACTCACGAGTGTTCGATGCCATTCTCGAACAGCGCATTGATGCCCACAGCCGTTTTACCGAAGACAGCCTGGCGCAGCTGTTCAGCGTGCGCCGCAGTGATATTCGTGGCGTGCTGACGCGGTTGTCGCACCAGCATGTGATCGTGCTGCGCGCCAACCATCGGCCGCGTGTGGCGGTGCTTGATGGTGAGCAGACCCGGCAAATGCTGCACGCGCGGCGCCTGACCGAGGTCACGCTGATGCGCCTGGTGTGCCAGCAACCTCGCCCGCAGGATCTGCAGCCATTGCGCGATCTGGTGGCCAGCGAGCGCGAATGCACGGCGCCGGGCGCGGCGATTCGCTTGGCAGGGGAGTTTCATTTGTGTTTGGCGCAGATGGCCGGTAATGCACCGTTGGCGCATTTTCTCGGCAGTCTGGTGCCGCTGAGTTCGCTGGCGATTGCGCAGTCAGGTGCGCGTTTGGCTGAGGATTGCGCCTGGTCAGTTCACGCGCAGATGCTGGCGGCGGTTGAAGGTAGGAATGCCGAAGTGGCTGTGGCTTTGCTTAATCGGCATCTGGATCTGTTGGAAGAGCGGTTGCTGAACCCGCAGCCGACGTTGATCCGAAATCGCGTTGCCGGTTAGATCGTTATCGCGAGCAAGCTCGCTCCCACAGGGGAATGCATTCCAAATGTGGGAGCGAGCTTGCTCGCGATGAGGCCTGACCGTCACCGACGGTTTTGCGATTAGTCCGCCGCCACCCGCGCAAACCCCTCGCGAATCTTTTCTTCCGGCAAATCATCGGCAATAAACACAATCACGCTTTCGCGCGCCTCGCCCTCGGCCCACTCGGTGTCCCAGTCGAAGCCGTATAACTTCAATACGCCTTGAAACACCATGCGCCGCGGCTCACCGACGATGCTCAGCACGCCTTTGTAGCGCAGCAATTGCTTGCCATGTTGCTCCAGCAGTTCGTTCATGAACTCGCTGAGCTTGTCGATATCCAGCGGTTTGTCGGTACGCAGCACCAGGCTGGAAATGCGGTCGATGGACGGTGCTTTGCTCACCGGGCGCAGGCTCATGCCGCCGCCGAGATCGGCATTGAGGTTGAAACCGCGCACGTCGAGCAGTTCTGCCAGGTCGATCTGGCCGTGCTCGACAATGCGAATCGGCGCACGGCGGTTGATTCGGGTCAGGCGTTCGCTGAGGGCGTCGAAAGCCGCTTCGTCGATCAGATCGCGTTTGCTCACCAGCAAGCGGTCGGCAAAACCGATCTGCGCCTGAGCGATGGTTTGCGTCAGATGAGTGTCGGCATGCGCGGCGTCGACCAAGGTAATGATGCCGTCGAGGATATAGCGCTCGCGCAGTTCTTCATCGATGAAAAAGGTCTGCGCCACCGGGGCCGGGTCGGCGAGGCCGGTGCACTCGATCACCAGCCGGTCGAAGGCGATTTCGCCACTGTCGAGGCGTTCGAGCAGCAGGTACAGGGCTTTGGTCAGGTCGGTGTGAATGGTGCAGCAAACGCAGCCGTTGGACAGCGTCATGACTTGCACCGGCTCGTCGCCCAGCAGTTGCGTGTCGATGCCGGCGTCGCTGAATTCGTTTTCGATCACGGCAATTTTCAGCCCGTGCTCGGCTTTGAGCAGATGACGCAACAACGTGGTTTTACCCGCGCCAAGGAAACCGCTGAGGATCGTTACCGGAATGGGAGAGGACAACTGGAATCTCCTGTAGCAGAAATTAAGAGCACACCAAAAACAAAATGTAGGAGTGAGCCTGCTCGCGATGGCGGTGGGTCAGCAACCGAAATGTCGACTGACAGAATGCTATCGCGAGCAAGCTCGGCTCCCACATGGGATCGCCGTCCTGCGCAGATATTGCGTCCACCACAAAACAAAATGTAGGAGTGAGCCTGCTCGCGATGGCGGTGGGTCAGCAACCGAAATGTCGACTGACAGAATGCTATCGCGAGCAAGCTCGGCTCCCACAGGGTTTTGCGTTTCTTCAATGACAGCCGTTTAACAACACTTCGGCCCGGATTTGCCGCCGTAACGTGCTTCCTGACGTTCGCGGAAGAACATTTCGTAGGTCATCACCGGTTTGTCCGGGTGGTTGGTTTGCATGTGCTCGACGTAGTTGTCGTAATCGGGCATGCCGACCATCAGGCGCGCGGCCTGACCGAGGTATTTACCGAGGCGACTCAGGTCATTGAACATCGTTGCAATCCTCGATCAAGCATCCGGCAGCGCCTGGAATGGCGCTTCCTTATCCGTGCGTTCCTTGGTGCCCCAAGCGGCAATCCCGACTTTGAGCGCGTAGAACAGAATGCTGAACACCACAAACAGGAACAGTGCCGTCAGCGTCGCGTTGGTGTAGGCATTAAAGATCACGTGGTTCATCTGCGTAATGTCCTTGGCCGGAGCGAGGATCTGGCCATTGGCCAAGGCATCGCTGTATTTACGCGCCAGCGACAGGAAGCCGATCGCCGGATTCGCGTCGAACAGCTTGATGAAACCCGCCGTGGTGGTGCAGATCAGCAGCCAGACCGCTGGCAACATGGTCACCCAGATGTAGCGTTGGCGTTTCATTTTGATCAGCACAACCGTGGCAAGCATCAGCGCGATGCCGGCGAGCATCTGGTTGGAGATGCCGAACAGCGGCCACAAGGTATTGATCCCGCCCAGCGGATCGATCACGCCCTGATACAGCAACCAGCCCCACATCGCCACACAACCGGCGGTGGCGATCAGGTTGGCGGTCCAGGACTCGGTGCGTTTCAGCGCCGGAACGAACGAACCCAGCAAATCCTGAAGCATGAAACGTCCGGCACGCGTGCCCGCGTCCACCGCCGTCAGGATAAACAACGCCTCAAACAGAATCGCGAAGTGGTACCAGAACGCCATGGTGTTTTCACCCGGCAGCACGCTGTGCAGGATCTGCGCGATCCCGACCGCCAACGTCGGCGCACCACCGGCACGCGCCAGAATCGTCGTCTCGCCGATGTCATGCGCGACCGCTTGCAGCGCTTCCGGGGTAATCGCAAAACCCCAACTGCTGACGGTTTGCGCGACAGTCACCACGTCGGCGCCGACCACAGCGGCCGGGCTGTTCATGGCGAAATACACGCCTGGCTCAATCACCGAGGCGGCGACCATAGCCATGATCGCGACGAAGGATTCCATCAACATCGCGCCGTAGCCGATGTAGCGGGAATTGACTTCGTTATCCAACAACTTCGGCGTGGTACCGGAGGAGATCAGCGCGTGGAAACCGGACACCGCGCCACAGGCAATGGTGATGAACAGGAACGGGAATAGACCGCCCTTCCACACCGGCCCGGTGCCGTCGACGAATTGGGTCAGCGCGGGCATTTTCAGCTCGGGCATGGTCACCAGAATGCCAATCGCCAGAGCGATGATGGTGCCGATTTTGAGGAACGTGGACAGGTAATCGCGCGGCGCCAGGATCAGCCACACCGGCAACGAAGCAGCGACGAAACCATAACCGACCAGCATCCAGGTAATCTGCACGCCAGTGAAACTGAACGCCTTGGCCCACACCGGATCGGCGGCAATCTGCCCGCCCAGCCAGATCGAGCCCAACAGCAGCAGTACGCCAACAATGGAAATTTCACCGATGCGGCCCGGGCGGATGTAGCGCATGTAAATGCCCATGAACATCGCGATCGGGATGGTCGCCATCACCGTGAAAATCCCCCACGGGCTCTCGGCCAGGGCTTTGACCACGATCAGCGCCAGTACCGCGAGGATGATGATCATGATCAGGAAGCAGCCAAACAGCGCGATGGTCCCAGGGATACGGCCCATTTCTTCACGGACCATGTCGCCGAGCGACCGGCCGTTACGCCGCGTCGAGAGGAACAGGATCATGAAATCCTGCACCGCACCGGCCAGCACCACGCCGGCAATCAGCCACAGCGTGCCGGGCAGATAACCCATCTGCGCCGCCAGTACTGGACCGACCAAAGGCCCCGCGCCCGCAATGGCCGCGAAGTGGTGACCGAACAGGATGTGTTTGTTGGTCGGGACGTAGTCCAGGCCATCATTGTTGAGAACGGCGGGGGTGGCCCGACGTGGATCGAGTTGCATCACATGGGTTGCGATGAACAGGCTGTAGTAACGGTATGCAACGAGGTAAATGGCCACCGCGGCGACCACAATCCACAAGGCGTTGATCGCCTCGCCTCGGCGCAATGCCACTACGCCAAGGGCGCACGCTCCTACGATTGCCAGCAGCAGCCAGGGTAAGTGGCGTAGCAGGCTATTATTATTTTTCATTTTTATATTCCAGCCAGGGTGGACAAGAAAGACAGCCATCCGGAGTTTAGCTCGCCTGTCGATAAAGACCATACCCAACATTGGTCTAGAGCCATCAGCGTGTGGTCTGGAGCCATCAGCGTGTGGTCTGGAGCCATCAGCGTGCTGGCCGCGCTCGCCAATGCCGGTCTATAGTCAGGCAACCTTCACGAGGATTGCGCCATGAGTGACCAGCCTGCCGATCGCCGCCGCTTCAAACGAATCGAGTTCGATGCCCGCACCGAGCTGAGCCAGGGAGAATTAACCTGGCCAGTGAAGCTGATCGACCTGTCACTCAAGGGCTTGTTGATCGAGAAGCCCGAACCCTGGCTGGGTAATCCGGCGCATCATTTTCTGGTGGATATTCACCTGACCACTGACGTCGAGATCAAAATGGACGTCGAGTTGGCACACGACGACCACGGCCAGCTCGGCTTCGTCTGCAAACACATCAGCCTGGAATCCATCGAGCGCTTGCGGCGGTTGATCGAGTTCAACCTCGGCGACCCGGCAGAACTGGAGCGCGAGTTGGGTGCCCTGATCGAGGTTTAATAACCTGTACGGCCTTGTAGCAGCTGGCGAAGCCTGCGTTCGGCTGCGCAGCAGTCGTGAAGTCCGGCGACTCGGTGTTTCAGGAAAATCTCGCACTCAGGTTTTGCGTCTGCTTCGCAGCCGAACGCAGGCTTCGCCAGTTGCTACAGATTATGTTGCAAGCAATGGGGCAAGTTATTCGAAAAGAGCGTCCAGCGCCTGTTCCAGTCGGGTCACCGCGATAATCTGCAAGCCCGGTGGCGCTTCTTTCGGCGCGTTGCCCTTGGGCACGATCGCGCGTTTGAAGCCGTGTTTCGCCGCTTCCTTCAAGCGCTCCTGGCCACTCGGCACTGGGCGCACCTCGCCGGACAACCCGACTTCGCCGAACACCAGCAGGTCATGCGGCAGCGGCCGATTGCGCAGGCTCGACATCACCGCCGCCATCAGCGCCAGATCCGAGGCGGTTTCCAGCACTTTGACCCCGCCGACCACGTTGAGGAACACGTCCTGATCGTGGGTCGGAATCCCGCCATGGCGGTGCAATACCGCCAGCAGCATGGCCAGACGGTTCTGATCCAGCCCCAGCGTGACCCGGCGCGGGTTGGCCAAATGACTGTCATCGACCAGCGCCTGCACTTCGACCAGCATCGGTCGCGTGCCTTCCCACGTCGCCATCACCACACTGCCCGGGACTTCTTCCTGCGCGCGCGTAAGAAAAATCGCCGAAGGGTTGGAGACTTCTTTCAAACCCTTGTCGGTCATGCCGAACACGCCGAGTTCGTTGACTGCGCCGAAACGGTTTTTCACCGCCCGCAGCAGACGCAAACGGCCATCGGATTCGCCTTCGAAATACAACACGGTATCGACCATGTGCTCCAGCACCCGCGGGCCGGCGAGCGCGCCTTCCTTGGTAACGTGGCCGACGAGGAAAATCGCCGTGCCGCTCTGCTTGGCGTAACGCACCAGCAACGCCGCGCTCTCGCGCACCTGGGAAACACCGCCAGGCGCGGATTGCAGTTGTTCGGTGAAAATCGTCTGGATCGAGTCGATCACCATGACCTTGGGTTTTTCCAGACGGGCCGTGGCGATGATTGTTTCGATGCAGGTTTCGGTCATCACCCGCAGCTTGTCCTGAGGCAAACCGAGGCGACGCGCGCGCATCGCCACTTGTTGCTGGGATTCTTCGCCGGTGACATACAGCGCCGGCATGCTCTTGGCGAGGTTGCACAAGGTTTGCAACAGAATCGTCGATTTGCCGATGCCCGGATCACCGCCGATCAACACCACCGAGCCGTCTACCAGACCGCCGCCCAACACCCGATCGAGTTCACTGGAGGCCGTTGAGAAACGCGGAATTTCTTCGACGCTGACTTCCGCCAGGGTCTTGATCTGCGCCTGCTGGCCGGTCCAACCGGTGCGACCGCTGGGCGCCGCAGCACCGCCGCTCTCGACCATGGTTTCGGTCAGCGTGTTCCAGGCCCCGCACTCGCCGCACTGGCCCGCCCACTTGGGGAACGTTGAGCCGCACTCGGTGCAGCCGTACATGCGCTTGGCCTTGGCCATCTGAACTCCCGGGAAAAACCGCGATGATAGCTCAGCTGAGGCGGATCAGCGCGGCGCGGCGTTGCGGATTTCACCGCTGGCCAGACGCGCGGCGCTATTGCCCAGCGGATCTTCGGCATTCAGGTCGGCACCCTTGGCTTTCAGCGCATCGAGCAATTCCACGCGATTGAACAGTCCGGCGTACATCGCGGCAGTCTGCCCGGCGCCGTTGCGTTGATCGGGGCTGCAATCGCTGGCCAGCAAGGTGCGCGCGATGTGCATTTCACCCTTGAAAATAGCGCCCATCAGCGCCGTGTTGCCGCGTTGATCCTGTGCGCAGGCATCGGCGCCGGCGGCGAGCAAGCGGTTCACCGCATCCGTCTGACCGTGGTACGCCGCCAGAATCAGCGCGGTGTAACCCTTGGCGTCGCGGGTATCGAGGGAATAACCGGCGTCGATAAAGGTCTCGAGCATCGGCACATCGCCACGGCGCGCGGCGTCGAAATAGTAATCCTGCAGTTGCGCTTTCAGCGCGGCCGGGTCTTGCGTGACATCGGCCACAGGCTCGGCAAACGCACTCCACGAGAGCGCTGCCAGAAAAAAGCATAAATACCAACGCATGACTGGCTCCTTTGTTGTGACGTAGAGGTGGCGCAGAGGTGACGGAGCCTCGTACGAGGCCCCGCGTGTTCAGGCAAAAAAGCGATCAGTCCGCCAGTTTCGCCGCCAGTGCCTTGACCCGCGCCAGGTCACCCTTGGCCACTTTGGTGACGCCGGTGCCGTACTCGGGATCGGCCTTATAAAGGAAGGACAGCATGATGTGCTTGCTCTCATCGTCGGTGGTCGCCAACGATCCGCCGAAGCTGTCGATCAAGTCCTGACGCTCCTTCGGGCTGAACGAGCGATACAAATCGCCGGCCTGCTTGAAGTTCTGCTCATGCTGGATCTTCGCCTGCTGGGTGCTGCCGTTCAGCGCCGACTGGCTGTAGCGCGCGGTTTGCGCCTCTTCACGCGGCAGCAAACGGCTCGGCTGATAGTTCACACCAGAGCTGCTGGCGCCACTGTTCATCGCGCCATCCTGATTGCCATTGTTCACTGGCACTTTCGCTGCGTTGATCGGCAATTGCAGGGCGTTGGCGCCGAGGCGATACATTTGCGTATCGGCATAAGAGAACACTCGACCTTGCAACAAACGGTCTTCCGAAGGCTCGATACCTGGCACCAGATTGGCCGGAGCCATGGCAACTTGTTCGGTTTCCTGGAATACATTCGCCGGATTACGGTTCAACACCATTTGTCCAACTTTGCGCTCCGCAATACCCGGCCAGACCTTAGTTGCGTCCAATGGATCAAAATCAAACTTGTACAAGTCTTGCGGGTTGACCACTTGCACGTACAAGTCCCACTTCGGGAAGTTGCCTTTGTTGATGTTGGTGACCAAATCATTCGTCAAATGGCTGTAGTCCTGACCTTGAACTTTGACCACTTCTGCCGGATCGAGATTCTTGATCCCTTGCAAACTTTTCCAGTGAAACTTCACGTAGTGAACTTCACCTTTAGTGTTGATTAACTTGTAGGCATGAACACCGTTACCGTCCATCTGCCGATAACTGGCAGGTGTGCCAGCGTTGGAATACAACTCGGTCAGCGTGCGCGTGGCTTCCGGCACGTGGGAGAAGAAGTCGAAACGGCGCGAGTCGTCGTCAAGGTTCGTGCGCGGATCAGGTTTGAAGGCGTGGACCATGTCCGGGAATTTGATCGCGTCGCGGATGAAGAAGGTCGGGAAATTGTTGCCGACCAGGTCCCAGTTGCCGTCAGCGGTGTAGAACTTGGTGGCAAAACCGCGCGGGTCACGCAGGGTTTCCGGGGAATGGTTGCCATGCACCACCGCCGAGAAACGCACGAACACCGGGGTGCTCTGGCCGGCGGCGAACACTTTGGCTTTGGTCAGATCGCTGAGATCGTCGGTCACCGTGAAGGTGCCGTGGGCGCCGGTGCCGCGGGCGTGCACCACGCGCTCGGGAATGCGCTCGCGGTCAAAGCGCTGGAGTTTCTGGATCAACTGCACGTCTTGCAGGAGCACCGGGCCAGTGGCGCCGGCAGTTTGCGAGTTCTGGTTATCGCCGACGGCGGCACCGTTATCGCGGGTCAGGGTGGCTGCACTCACAGAAAACGACAGCAGGCCGGCGCTCAAAACGCCGAGGGCGCGGCGATGGGGAAAAGCCCCGAGGCCAAGGGAAATTTGCATTGGAGATTCCTCTGATTTTTTAAGGCGCATCCAGGTGCGCTCAACAGAGGCTAGAGACCGCTGGCGCAAAATCTAAATAGAAATGCCCAACCGCAGCGATAGGGAAAACGGGCTGGAAGCCACGGTCTAGACGGGGTAACCGCGCGCGAGTGATGGCTTTTTGTAAACTTTTCGCAATCAGGCGGGTCGACTGCAGGCAAGCCATGTAAGCAGGTGTTTCGAGCGAGATGCGTTTTGCTGATTTACACTGCGTTCACCAATCTCATCTGTAACAAGGAAATCACCTATGGGCGTGATAAACGAGTTCAAGGCCTTCGCGGTCAAAGGCAATGTGGTCGACATGGCCGTCGGTATCATCATCGGCGCCGCGTTTGGCAAGATCGTTTCGTCGTTCGTCGGCGACGTGATCATGCCACCCCTCGGTCTGCTGATCGGTGGGGTGGATTTCAGTGATCTGGCCATTACGCTCAAGGCTGCCAACGGCGACATCCCGGCGGTTGTGCTGGCGTACGGCAAGTTTATCCAGACCATGATCGACTTCGTGATCGTTGCGTTCGCGATCTTCATGGGCGTCAAACTGATCAACCGTTTGAAGCGTGAAGAGGCCGTGGCGCCGAAGCTGCCGCCAGTGCCGACCAAAGAAGAAGAGCTGTTGAGCGAGATCCGCGATCTGCTCAAGGCGCAGAACGAACAACCGAGAAGGTTGGAGTGATAAAAAACGGCGCCTGCGGGGCGCCGTTTTTTTTACCAGCGGTTTTTTACCAGCCGTTTTTTACCAATAGCTCTCTACCAGTAGTTCTCTACCGCGACCTGCCCGGGCCGGCGACTCAGGCTGAGGTTCATGTCGCGTTGTTTGAGCAGCTTGCGGGTGTCGTCGATCATCTGCGGGTTGCCGCAAATCATCACGCGCGAGTGCTCCGGCGTCAGCGCCACGCCTGCCGCGCGCTCCAGTTCGCCATTCTCGATCAGGGTGGTAATCCGCCCATTGAGCGCGCCGTCGAACTGCTCGCGGGAAACGGTGGGGATGAAGTGCAGTTTGTGCGCGTACTCGGCCAGGTAATCGCGCTGCGCCAGCCCCGCGATCAAGTCCCGATACGCCAGCTCCCGTCCCTCGCGCACGCTGTAGACCAGGATGATGCGCTCGAATTTCTCCCAGACTTCGAAGTCCTGCAGGATCGACAGAAACGGCGCTACCCCGGTGCCTGTGGATAACAGCCACAAGTCGCGACCATCGACGAAGCGATCAAGCGTCAGGTAACCCGTGGCCATTTTCTCGATCAGCAAGGTGTCGCCGACTTTCAAGCGGCTCAGCTCACTGGTGAATTCGCCGCCCGGCACGACAATCGAGAAGAATTCGAGAAACTCGTCATGCGGCGAAGAAACCATCGAATAGGCGCGCCACACCGTGCTGCCATCAGCCTTGGTCACGCCCAATCGGGCGAACTGCCCCGCAACAAAACGAAAGCCCGAATCCCGCGTGGTGCGCAGGGTAAACAGGCTCGGGGTCAGTGGCTGAACGTCGAGCAGGGTCTGGCGGGTGAATTTTTCTGCACTGGCAGTCATGGGGCACTCCATCGGACAGGTGCGCCAGTGTCCCGCAAAGCAGGCGGGTTAAACACCGATGGTTTGTAGTGGCATTCCCTGAATTGTTTTATCGCAAGGCCGCGAGCGAAGTTTTTGACGGCGCTGAATCACCGGTTAAATGAACTGCAATAGTGTTTACATTATGAAGTTCATCTTAATCGTTACAGAACCATTACAACCTTAAGAACTCATTTATCGAATTATTGAACGTTTCCATAACAAAATAGTCGGGGTGTTTTCTGAGGATTAGTCCTACACTCCGGGCGTGCCGGATCATTGGATCCAATATGCACCCCGACGAAATACGTAAATGGAGATTACGGTAATGGAAATATGGAAGGAGACGCAGCTCACTCAGTTGTCGTGCGCCAAAGAGTTTGATACCGCGTACCAGATTTCACTCAACTTCATCAAAAATCTGGGCTTCAAGTTTTGCGCGTTCTCAACCACCTCCAAGGCGCCGACCACATCGACCACCACATTTATGCGCAACAACTTCCCCCCAGACTGGAACACTCTTTACGAACAGAACAAATTCGATGCTATTGACCCTATCGCCGCCCACTGCACGCAATCGATGTTGCCGATTCTTTGGTCCGAACACGCTTTCGCCAAAACCCCATGGATCTGGCAGGCCATGCAAGAGCAAAAGCTGCAGCACGGCTGGTCGCAATCGATCCACGACGAGGAAAATGACCTGTGCAGCGTTTTGAGCCTGGCCCGAAGCCACTGTGAGGTGACGGCGTATGAGATGTATGAAAACCTCGGGTTCACGGTGTTCATCAGTCGCCATTTGCACGCCTTGGCCGCGATGGCGCTACCCAGGAAACCCCCTGCGCCAAGCATCCCGCACCTGTCTGCGCGAGAGATCGAAGTGCTGAAATTATCGGCCGACGGCAAGACCGCCTACGAGATTTCGCGGAACCTCAACCTGAGCGAACGCACGGTGAACTTCCACGTGCACCGCTCCATCGAGAAACTCGGCGTGTGCAACAAGATTTCCGCTGTGATCAAAGCCACCCGGGTCGGCGTCATCTGAGGACGCTGTACTCAGGGAAAACCTGCGAGTAATCCAACCGAAAAAAACGTACCATTTGCGATCCGTCCAGAGTGATGACGTGGGAACCTCCACGGCGCAGTCCACTCGGCCGTTTCTGCCCGCTACATCGCCCCAGGGCTGCGGGATACCCGTTGATTATCCAGAGCCCCCCGCCCCATGCCTTTGCTCGAAACACCTTTCGCCGAACTCGACCTGATCCGCCAGCCCGAACAGCAGAACGAACCGCTGCAAGCCTTCGATGCCGCGGACGAGTACTTGCTCAATCATCTGGCCGAACAGCAACCGAGCGCTGACTGCAGAGTGTTGGTGCTCAACGACAGTTTTGGCGCATTGGCTGCGAGCCTCGCGGGCAAGGTCCGGATCACCAGCAGTGGTGATTCGTATCTGGCGTTTCAGGGTCTGGAAAAGAATTTGATTCGTAACGGCCTGAGTTTCGACGCCGTGCCGAGTGTGCCGGCCAACGAAGCCTTGGTCGGGCCGTTTGATCGTGTATTGATCCGCGTGCCAAAAACCCTCGCCCTGCTCGAAGAACAATTGATTCGCCTGCAAAGCCAATTGGCGCCGGGCGCGCAGGTGATTGCTGCGGCGATGGTCAAGCACCTGCCGCGTGCGGCAGGCGATCTGCTCGAACGTTATATCGGCCCGGTTCAGGCGTCGTTGGCGGTGAAAAAAGCGCGTTTGCTGATTGCCACACCAGAAGCGAAAGCGCCGGCCACCTCGCCCTACCCTTCGCGTTACCTGCTCGACGAGCCGGCCATCGAACTGCTCAACCACGCCAACGTGTTCTGCCGCGAAGGCCTGGATATCGGCACGCGCGCGTTCCTGCCGCACCTGCCGAAAAACCTTGGCGCGGCGCGCGTGGCTGATCTCGGTTGCGGCAACGGCGTATTGGCGATCGCCAGCGCCCTGCAAAATCCTGACGCGCAGTACACGCTGGTGGACGAGTCGTTCATGGCCGTGCAATCGGCCAGCGAAAACTGGCGTGCGGCGCTGGGCGAGCGCGAGGTGATCGTGCGAGCGGGTGATGGTCTGGCCGGGCAGGAAGCACAATCGCTGGACGTGGTTTTGTGCAATCCGCCGTTTCATCAGCAGCAAGTGGTCGGTGACTTCCTGGCCTGGCGCATGTTCCAGCAGGCTCGCGAAGCGCTGGTGGTGGGTGGCGCGCTGTATATCGTCGGCAATCGTCATTTGGGTTATCACAGCAAACTGGCGCGGCTGTTTCGCGGGGTCGAGCAAGTGGCGGCGACGCCGAAATTCGTCATTCTGAAAGCGCGTAAATAATCCCGGGCAAAAAAAACCCTCCATCAGGAGGGTTGAGAAACCGTGTCACAAGGCACGGAACGGGAATAGGTGAATGCCTTCAGTGCGTGCTCAGGCCCGCGGCATTCATGAACATGCGCATCAGGCTGGCGACGATGAACAGCGCCACGACGCTGCCGGTCCAGATCATCGCCAACCATCCGAGCCGCTGCCACAGCGGCTTTTTTTCGGCCTGTTGAATCTCGTGCAGGGACGGTTTGGTGGACATGATTGCAATCCTCATTTGAGGGTGATGGCGTCTGGGAAGACGCCTTCGCGAGCAAGCTCTGCTCCTACAGGTGCGGTGGCGTCCGGGGGGACGCCTTCGCGAGCAAGCTCTGCTCCTACGGGTGCGGTGGCGTCCGGGGGGACGCCTTTGCGAGAGAAAGCTCTGCTCCTACGGGTACGCGGTTCGGCTAGTGGTAGCCATCTTCATGGGTGACTTTGCCGCGGAACACGTAGTAGCTCCAGAAGGTGTAACCCAGGATGAACGGGATAATGAACAGCGTGCCGACCAGCATGAAGCCTTGGCTTTGCGGCGGTGCGGCGGCGTCCCAGATCGAGATCGACGGCGGCACAATGTTTGGCCACAAGCTGATGCCCAAGCCGCTGTAGCCGAGGAAGATCAGCACCAGCGTCAGCAGGAACGGCGTGTAATGCGCGTTGCGAGCGACGGCGCGGATCAGACCGTACATGGTCACCAGAACCAGGATCGGCACCGGCAGGAACCAGAACAGATTCGGCAGCGTGAACCAGCGCGCGGCGATGTCGGCGTGGGCCAACGGCGTCCAGATACTGACGATGCCGATCACCGCCAACACCACGAACGCCAAGGGCCGCGCGAGGTTGTGCATCTGCTCTTGCAACTTGCCTTCGGTCTTCATGATCAGCCAGGTGCAACCGAGCAACGCGTAGGCAATCACCAGCGCTACGCCGCAGAACATGGTGAACGGCGTCGCCCAGTCGAGTGAGCCGCCGGCGAACTGGCGGTCGACCACCGGCAAACCGTCGATAAACGCCCCGAGCGCTACGCCCTGGAAGAACGTCGCCGCCACCGAACCACCGATGAACGCCTTGTCCCACAGGTGCCGCTTGTCGTCCTTGGCTTTGAAGCGGAATTCGAACGCGACGCCGCGAAAGATCAGCCCGATGAGCATGAAGATCAGCGGCAGGTACAACGCCGAGAGCACCACCGAATAAGCCAGCGGAAACGCCCCGAACAACGCCGCGCCGCCGAGTACCAGCCAGGTTTCGTTACCGTCCCAGACTGGCGCCACGGTGTTCATCATTACGTCACGGTCGGTTTTGCCGGGGATGAACGGGAAGAGAATCCCGATGCCCAGGTCAAAGCCGTCCATGACCACGTACATCATGATGCCGAAGATGATGATCACGGCCCAGATCAGTGGAAGATCAATACCCATGATTCAAATCTCCTTGGTCACGGTGTGGTCGGCATCGGCATTGTCGTCGTCGGCTGCGGACAGCGGACGGGCCGGCGTGCGTTTCTTGCCTGGACCACCCTCGTTGGTTTCCTTGCCCTCGTCGATCTTCGGACCTTTGCGCACCAGTCGCATCATGTAGCCGAGGCCGGCGCCGAACAGCGCGAAATAAACCACCACGAACAGCACCAGGGTGATGCTCATCTGCATAAAGCTGTGATTGGAGGACGCATCCGCCGTGCGCATCAAACCGTAAACCACCCACGGCTGACGGCCGATTTCGGTGGTGAACCAACCGGCGAGAATCGCGATCAGGCCGGACGGGCCCATCCACAATGCGAGGTACAGGAACGGCCGCGAGGTGTAGAGACGATCACCCTTGCGCAGCCACAGGCTCCACAAACCGGTGAAGATCATCAGGAACCCGAGGCCGACCATGGTCCGGAACGACCAGAACACGATGGTCGAATTCGGCCGGTCTTCCGGCGGGAAGTCCTTGAGTGCCGGCACTTGCTTGTCCAGCGAGTGGGTCAGGATCAGGCTGCCGAGGTACGGGATTTCCACGGCAAACTTGGTCCGCTCTTCTTTCATGTCAGGCCAGCCGAACAGGATCAGCGGCGTCGGCTCATCGCCCTTGTTTTCCCAGTGACCTTCAATCGCGGCGATTTTTGCCGGTTGATGCTTGAGGGTGTTGAGGCCGTGGAAGTCGCCGATTACCGCTTGAATCGGGGCGACGATCAACGCCATCCACATCGCCATCGACAGCATCGTGCGAATCGCCGGGTTGTCCTTGCCGCGCAGCAAATGCCAGGCCGCCGAGGAACCGACGAAGAACGCGGTCGCGACGAATGCGGCAGTGGCCATGTGCATCAAGCGGTACGGGAACGACGGGTTGAAGATCACCGCCAGCCAGTCCACCGGAATCACGCGGCCGTCGATGATTTCGAAGCCTTGCGGGGTCTGCATCCAGCTGTTGGACGCGAGAATCCAGAACGTCGAGATCAACGTGCCGACGGCCACCATGACGGTGGAGAAGAAGTGCAGGTTGCGCCCGACCTTGTTCCAGCCGAACAGCATGACGCCGAGGAAACCGGCTTCGAGGAAGAATGCCGTGAGTACTTCATAGGTCAGCAGCGGCCCGGTGACGGCGCCGGCGAAGTCTGAGAAGCGGCTCCAGTTGGTGCCGAACTGATACGCCATGACCAGCCCGGAGACCACGCCCATGCCGAAGTTGACGGCAAAGATCTTCGACCAGAAATGGTAGAGGTCGCGGTAGGTGTCGTTGTTGGTTTTCAGCCACAGGCCTTCGAGCACCGCCAGGTAACTCGCCAGACCAATGGTGATGGCCGGGAACAGGATGTGGAACGAGATGGTGAACGCGAACTGCATCCGGGCGAGATCAAGCGCCTCCAAACCGAACATAAGTCTTCCTCTATCAGGTAATACCGGCTGTAGGGCTTATGGCCCTGCACCCACTCTGGCCCCACGGATATGGAGTGTGGCGAAATTCAATTGGTTCTTTTTTATAAGCGTCACAGCGTAGGGAGTCTGGCCATGTGGCCGCCGGATCATTTCCCATAAGGGTTTTGATCTGGATCAAGCAATGTTGAAAGAGTAGTCGCATTTCGGACGATGGCCGCTGTGGTCGATTGCCGCGTGACAGGTTGCCTCAGAGGATTGGCCATCAAGCCACATGGCCCCTGTAGCAGCTGGCGAAGCCTGCGTCCGGCTGCGAAGCAGTCGTTCTTCCTGTGACCTCGGCTGACCTGATGCACCGTGGTGTCTGGCCTTACGGCTGCTTCGCAGGCTGCGCCAGCTGCTACATGGGATCTCGTACGCCGGAGTGATTTGATCGTTGTCTTGCTAACTAAATTTTCCTTCACCGTAACTTCCGGTTACAGCTTGGTGATACCCTCGACCTTCCCCACGCCCAAGACCTGCCTTCAGATGCCCAGCCAAGCGCCCCTGCTGTTACGTCACCACCGTCCTTTTCTCGCGTTCTGGCTGGCTCGGGTGTTTACCGCCAGCGGGTTTCAGATGCTCACCGTGGCGATCGGCTGGAATCTCTACCAACTGACCGGTAACGTGCTGGATCTGGGTCTGGTCGGTCTGGTTGAATTCGCCCCGCGCGTGCTGTTCATGCTGCACACCGGGCATGTCGCCGACCGGTACGACCGGCGCAAAGTCGCGGCAATCTGCCAGTCGCTGCAAGCGTTGATCGCGTTGTCGCTGGCAATCGGCAGCGCCACTGACCACGTCACCCGCGAGATGATCTTCATCCTCGCGTTCCTGCTCGGCGCCGCGCGCTCCTTCGAAATGCCGACCACCCAAGCCCTGCTGCCGAGCATCGTGCCCAGCACCTTGTTCCCGCGCGCCGTCGCCGCCGCGCAATCGGCGCAGCAATCGGCAACCATCGTCGCCCCGGCGCTCGGCGGTTTGCTTTACGCCTTCGGCAGCGTCTGGGTGTATGGCCCGACGGTGATTCTGTACATCATCGCGTGCGGCCTGATGCTCAACCTGCCCGCCCGGCAGACGCCGTTGAACAAGGGCAAAGCGACCATGGATTCGTTGCTGGCGGGGATTCGTTTCATTCGCAGCCGCCCGGACATTCTCGGGGCGATTTCCCTCGACCTGTTCGCCGTGCTGCTCGGCGGCGCCACCGCGCTGCTGCCGGTGTTCGCCAAGGACATCTTGCTCACCGGCCCGTGGGGCTTGGGCCTGCTGCGTTCGGCGCCAGCAGTGGGCGCGTTGCTGATGTCGCTGTACCTCGCCCGATTTGCCGTGGAGCGCAAAGTCGGCCGGGTGATGTTCACGGCGGTCGGGATCTTCGGCGTCGCGACCATTGCGTTCGGCCTGTCGACGTCGTTCTGGTTTTCCCTTGCGGTGCTGGTAGTGCTGGGCGCGGCGGACATGATCAGCATGGTCATCCGCGCGTCGTTTGTGCAGTTGGAAACCCCGGATGAAATGCGCGGCCGGGTCAGCGCCGTGAACGGCTTGTTCATCGGCGCCTCGAATCAACTGGGCGAATTCGAATCCGGGCTCACCGCCCACTGGTTCGGCACCGTGCCGGCCGTGGTCATGGGCGGCATCGGGACGCTGGTGGTGACCGGCACCTGGATCAAACTGTTCCCGACCTTGGCCAACCGCGACCGCATGAGCGAATTGGTCGAAGAGGCCAAGGTCTAGCGCACGTTGGACGAACTGCCCTAGAGCACTTTGTCCAAGGTGATCGGGAAGTCCCGCACCCGTTTGCCAGTGGCGTGATAGATCGCATTCGCCACCGCCGCCGCCACCCCGACAATGCCAATCTCGCCGACGCCTTTGGAACCGAGGGCGTTGACGATCTCGTCGTTTTCTTCGACGAACAGCACGTCGATGTCACCGATATCAGCGTTTACCGGGATGTGGTACTCGGCCAGGCTGTGGTTCATGTTGCGGCCGAGCGCATGGTCGGTTTGCGTTTCTTCGTGCAACGCCATGCCGATGCCCCAGACCACCCCGCCGAGAATCTGGCTACGGGCCATTTTCGGGTTGACCACACGGCCGGCAGCGATGGCGCTGACCACGCGATTGACTTTGATCGTGCCGAGATCTTCGTCGACCAGCACCTCAACAAACACCGCCGAATGGGTCGCGGTGGCGTAAGCGTCACGTTTTTTGTCGGGCTCGGCGTCGACCTGAACTTCGATCGCGTCTTCGCCACTCTCGCGCGCCAGATCCGCCAGCGACACCCGCTCATCGCCGAACAACAAGTGCCCTTCTTCGAAGGTCGCTTGCTCCAGCGTCACAGCGCCGAACGCCGGATGAGTCTGCCGCGCTACCGCCAAGAGTTTCTCTTTCAGCGCTTCACAGGCCTGCTGCACCGCCGTGCCGACCGAGGACACCGTAAACGAGCCGCCCTGCAATGGCGCCGTCGGCAACGACGAATCGCCGAGGACAAAGACTACATCTTCATGCGCAACGCCTGACGCCTGCGCGGCAATTTGCGTCATCACCGTGTAGGTCCCGGTGCCGATATCGGTGGTGGCGCTGCTGACCGTGAGTTTGCCGTGGTGATCGAGCGATGCCTTGGCGCTGGCCTTTTGCTGCATCGCTTCCCAGACACCGCCAGCCATGCCCCAACCCACCAACTGTCGGCCCTGACGCATGCTGCGCGGCTCGGGATCGCGCTGCTCCCAGCCAAAACGCTTGGCGCCCTGTGCATAACATTCGCGCAGTTCTTTGCTGGAATACGGTTTGTCTTCGTTCTGATTGCGCTCGGCGTAGTTGACCAGACGCAGTTGCACCGGATCGATCGCCAGCGCGCAGGCCAGTTCGTCCATCGCGCATTCGAGGCCGATCAGCCCCAAAGCGGCGCCCGGCGCGCGCATGTCCAGCGGCGTGAACACGTCCAGCGGCACCAGTTTGTAGGTCAGTTGCACGTTGTCGCAGTGATAAAGCATGCCGCTCCATTCGACCACGTGCTCGGTGAAATCCTCGAACCGCGAGGTCTGGCCGATGGCGGTATGCCCGACCGCGAGCAGGCGCCCGTTGGCTGCCGCGCCCAATTGCAGGCGCTGCAAGGTGCGCGGCCGATAGCCGAACGTGAACATCTGTTGGCGGGTCAACGTCACTCGTACCGAACGCTTGAGGTGCAGCGCCGCCATCACCGCCAATGGCAATTGATACTGCGGACGCAGGCCCGAACCGAACGCGCCACCGACGTACGCGGCGAAAATCCGTACCTGCTCTTTTTCCAGACCGAAGACTTTTTGCACGTAGGACTGACAGTTCTGCGGGCCTTGGGTCTTGTCGTGGATGTGCAGACTGCCGTCAGCCTGAAACAACACGGTACTGGCGTGCGGTTCCATCGGATTGTGATGCTCGATCGGCGTGCTGTAGTTGAGGTCGAGGCTCAGCGCCGCACCGGCAAATTCAGCCTGAAAATTCCCACGCGGCTTGGGCAGTTCGGCCGGCGCCGGATGGGCTTCGTCCTGCAGGCTCAGCAGATCTGTCTGATGCGATTCGCTGGCGTATTCAATCTCGATCAATGAACCGGCGTAACGCGCGAGCTCAAGATTGTCCGCCACCACTAAGGCCAGCGGCTGGCCGCTGTACATCACCCGGTCGTTGTACAACGGGCGAAACGGCGAGCCTTCGGCGGAATCGGCGTCTTCGTAATCTTCGTCATAACTGGCAATTTTCGGCCGATTGGTGTGGTCGATCACGGCGACGACGCCGGGCAGTGCCAAGGCTTTCGAGGCGTCGATGCTGACGACACGGCCGTGGGCGATGCTGCTGGAGACCACGCTGCCGTGCAGCAGGCCTGCTTCAGGAAACTCGCCGGCATAACGCGCCTGACCAGTGACTTTGAGATGGCCGTCGACTCGATCCAATGGCTGGCCCAGCGGTTTGGTAAACGTGTTCATCAGGCTTGCCCTCCCTGCGCGGCATCGCTCAGGGCGCGGATAATCGCGCGGCGCGCCAGTTTGACTTTGAAAGCGTTGTGTTCGAGCGGTTGCGCGTGTTGCAGCAAGGCGTCGGCGGCAGCGGCAAAGGTTTCCGCATTCGGGGTTTTGCCGATCAGCGAGTTTTCCACCTCGGTGTCACGCCACGGTTTGTGCGCGACACCGCCGAGCGCCAGGCGCGCCTGGCCGATCACGCCATCGTTGATTTCCAGGGCCGCGGCCACGGAGACCAGCGCAAAGGCATAAGAGGCACGATCACGAATCTTCAGATAATTACTGTGCTCGGCGAAACCGGCGGCGGGCAGCTCGATGGCAGTGATCAGCTCATCGTCGGCCAACTGGTTATCGCGCTCCGGCGTGTCGCCGGGCAAACGGTGGAAATCGCTGAATTCGATGGTGCGCTGGCCATTGCGACCCTGCACGTGGACCACCGCTTGCAGCGCCGCGAGCGCCACGCACATGTCCGACGGATGGGTGGCGACGCACTGCGCGCTGGCGCCAAGAATCGCGTGAATCCGGTTCAGGCCATCCTTCGCCGGGCAACCGCTGCCGGGCTCGCGTTTGTTGCACGGCACGTTGGCGTCGTAGAAGTAATAGCAGCGCGTGCGTTGCAGCAGATTGCCGCCAGTGCTGGCCATGTTGCGCAATTGCGGCGACGCCCCGGCGAGAATCGCCTGCGACAGCAGCGGGTAACGCTGCTCGATCAGCGGGTGCCAAGCCAAATCGGCGTTGCTCACCAGCGCACCGATCATCACGCCGCCGCTGGCGGTCTCGGTGACTTCACGCAGCGGCAGGCCGGTGATGTCGATCAGGTGCTCGGGACGCGTGAGGTTTTCTTTCATCAAGTCGAGCAGATTGGTGCCGCCGGCGATGAAGCGCGTCGCTGGCCCGGCCAGATGCACGGCGTTGTCGACTGAATCCGGCTTGCTGTATTGGAACGGATTCATTGGCCACCTCCTTGCCCGGCACGCGCCTGACAGGCCGGCAACGCTTCTTCGATGGCATCGCGAATGTTGCTGTAGGCGCCGCAGCGGCAGAGGTTGCCGCTCATCAGTTCTTTGATCTGCTCGGTGGTTTGCGCACGACCCTCATCAGCCAACCCGACCGCCGAACAAATCTGCCCCGGCGTGCAGTATCCGCACTGGAACGCGTCGTTCTTGATGAACGCTTGCTGCATCGGGTGCAGCTCATCGCCATCGGCCAAGCCTTCAATCGTGGTCAACTCGGCGCCATCGCACATCACCGCCAGCGTCAGGCAGGCGTTCACTCGTTTGCCATTCAGCAACACCGTGCAAGCGCCACACTGACCGTGGTCACAGCCCTTCTTGGTGCCAACCAGATCCAGCTGTTCGCGCAACAGATCCAGCAGCGTGGTCCAGGGTAAAACTTGCAGTTCACGCGCCTGGCCATTGAGCTTCAGGCTCAACGGATGACGGGTAAACACCGACGGCTCAGCGTCGGAAATGATTGCGCTCATAAACACCTCACGGGTTGATCGTACATTCGCAGCGTTTTGGTAAACCGCCGTCATAAGGGGTACGACTTCGAGGGTGGCACGGGCGTTCAAAGGAATTGATCTGTGGCGAAAACAGACGTGGAGCACAAATTTGCCGATCAAGTGCAATACATAGATACCGCATCGAGTGTAATGTATCGCCTTACACTTGCCGCATGATCAAATCCTTTCGGCACAAAGGCCTTCGTGGCTTCTATGAATCAGGTTCGGTATCGAACTGGTCGACTATCTGGACTATCACTGACAGGAGGCAGGACCATGCCGATGCACAATCCGCCGCACCCCGGTGAAACACTTTTATTGGACGTATTGCCCGAATTGGGGATCAGCGTCACTGAGTTGGCGCGCCATCTCGGTTTTGCACGGCCGCATCTTTCGCGAGTGCTGCATGGCCATGCACCGATCAGCCCGGACCTGGCGGTACGTCTCGAGCGGGCGGGCATCGGTCAGGCCAGAACGTGGTTAGGCGTCCAAACCGATTACGACCTCTGGCAAGCGGAGCATCGCGAGCAACCGGTCATCGAGCGCATTGCAGTTCATGCCTGAGCGCTGTCAAACCAACAACTCCCCCGCCACCGCCGCTCTTGCGGCGTTGCCGCACAGCGCTTCCACCAGTGCCAGCGCGAATGGCAGTGCGGCGCTGGAGCCTTGGGCGGTGATGCAGTTGCCGTCGACCACCACCGGTTGATCGACGAAGTTGCAACCGGACAATTGGTGACTGGCGCTGGGCAGGCAGGTCATGCGCCGCTGGCGTAATACGCCGAAGGTTTGCAGCGCCAGTGCGGGCGCTTCGGCGATGCCGGCGAACAGGCGTCCGGCGGCGGCCTGGTCCTTGAGCAATTGTGCGAGCGGTTGATGCGCCGCCAGATGTTGCGCGCCGACGGCACCGCCGGGCAGGACGATCAAATCGAACGGTTGCGCGAGCAGATCGACGAGCATCGCGTCGGCGGTCAGGCGCGTGCCGCGAGCGCAAGTGAGCATGCGCCGGCCTTCGATGCTGGCCAGCACCACCTCGACTTGGGCGCGGCGCAGCACATCGACCACGGTGATGGATTGCAGGTCATCGATGCCCTCGGCGAGGGTAATCAGGGCTCTGAAAGTCATGGGCAAGGTCCACAGGAGGGTCCTTGAAGCGTAGTCAGCTTTATTGACTGCTGTGCGGCTGGCCCGTTACCTGATGTTTTTGCCGGCGGCTATTTGATGTAGAGCTGCGTCGAAATGGTGTTGCCCGGCGCATTGATCGAGGTGTTGCTGAAGGTGAAGGTTCCTTCCTGTTTGCCGCCCAGATCATAGAGGTACAACGTGCCGACAATTTTCGTCGCGGCGCCGCTGCATTCGGTCAGGTTGCCGTTGCCGAATGCGCAGACCTTGTCGGCTTTTCCTTTGAGCCCGAACCCATCAAGCCCGACGCGGGGCGCGCGACCGTAGCCCATTTCCAGCACGTAGACCTTGATGTTGCCGGAGTGATCGCATTGCGTCCGTTCCTGGCCGGCAGAAATGTTTTCAATCCCACAGGCAGCCGATTGCACTTTAAGTACCTGAACGTTGCTCAGCGGCGGCGCCGACGCGGCCATGACCGCCGGCACACAGGCCAGACCGGCGAAAATCACCCCCAGCACTCGAACAATGTTGCGCTTGATGCCCGCCATGATCACTCCCCCAAAACAGGCGCGCAGTATGGCGCAGTTCGCCGATGCACAAAACATCGCCGACGATCGCAGCCATTGCCCCACGCTGCTGGTATGATGCGCGGCTTTTTCCGACCCACAGAAAATTCCGGGCGCCCTGGGCCGTCTGTGCTTTGCTGTTGAGGTCGATACATTCACGGCGCACTGCGCGCCACGGGGAGCGGACATGCTGGAACGGCTGTTTCAACTCAAGGCACATAACACCAACGTGCGGACCGAGATTCTGGCGGGCATCACGACCTTCCTAGCCATGGCCTACATTCTGTTCGTCAACCCGAGCATTCTCGGCGAGACCGGCATGGACAAAGGCGCGGTGTTTGTCGCCACGTGCCTGGCCGCCGCCATCGGTTCGACAGTGATGGGCCTGATCGCCAACTACCCGATCGCGCTCGCGCCGGGCATGGGCCTCAACGCCTTCTTCACTTACACCGTGGTCCTGCACATGGGCCACACGTGGCAAGTGGCGCTGGGTGCGGTGTTTATCTCGGCGGTGCTGTTCTTCCTGCTGTCGATCTTCCGCATCCGTGAATGGATCATCAACAGCATCCCGCTGCCGCTGCGCTCAGCGATTGCCGCCGGTATCGGCCTGTTCCTCGCACTGATCGCCCTGCACAACGCCGGCATCGTCGTCAGCAACCCGGCAACCATGGTCGGCCTCGGCGACCTGAAACAACCGGCACCGATCCTCGCGACCCTGGGTTTTGCGCTGATTGTGGCGCTTGAAGCGCTGAAGGTGCGTGGCGCAGTGCTGATCGGCATTCTGGTGGTCACCATTGCCTCCATCGCGCTGGGCTTTACCCCGTTCGGCGGCGTGATGTCGATGCCTCCTTCGCTGGCCCCGACCTTCCTGCAACTGGACATCAAAGGCGCACTGGACATCGGTCTGGTCAGCGTGATTTTCGCTTTCCTGTTTGTTGATCTGTTCGATAACTCCGGCACCTTGATCGGCGTCGCCAAGCGTGCCGGCCTGATGGGCAAGGACGGCCACATGCCGAAAATGGGTCGCGCACTGATAGCCGACAGCACCGCGGCAATGGCCGGTTCGCTGCTGGGCACCTCGACCACCACCAGCTACATCGAATCCGCCGCCGGCGTGAGTGCCGGTGGCCGCACCGGTTTGACCGCCGTGGTGGTGGCGATTCTGTTCCTGCTGGCGCTGTTCTTCTCGCCACTGGCCGCCAGCGTTCCAGCCTTCGCCACCGCGCCGGCACTGCTGTTCGTCGCCGTGCTGATGACATCCGGCCTGGCCGAAATAGACTGGGACGACATCACCGTCGCCGCGCCAGTCGTGGTCACTACGCTGGCGATGCCGTTCACCTACTCGATCGCCAATGGCATCGCGTTCGGCTTCATTTCCTGGACCGCGATCAAGTTGCTGTCCGGGCGTGCCCGTGAGCTGAACCCGGCGTTGGTGATTCTGTCGATTCTGTTTGTGATCAAGTTGGGTTGGTTTAACGCATGACTTTTGATTCCCAGGCTTACGCCGTCCAGCTCGAAGAAAAGGTCACGCGCTTGCGTGACCTGCTGGCCCCGTTCAGTGCGCCAGAACCTGAAGTGTTCGACTCGCCGCTGCAAAACTTTCGCCTGCGTGCCGAATTTCGGCTGTGGCGCGAAGGCGGCGACCGTCACTACGCGATGTTTTCCCCGGAAGACAAACGCACGCCGATCCTGATCGAAGAATTCCCGATCGCCAGCCTGCGAATCAATGAACTGATGCCCAAGCTCAAAGCGGCCTGGCAAGCAAGCGCGCCGCTGAGCAACAAGCTGTTTCAGGTGGAGTTCCTCACCACCCTGGCCGGCGACGCGATGATCACCCTGTGCTATCACCGTCCGCTGGACGAGCACTGGCACGCGGCGGCGAGCAAACTGGCGGCAGACCTGAACGTCAGCATCATCGGCCGCTCGAAGGGCAAACGCGAAGTCATCGGCTTCGATTACGTGGTCGAGAAGTTCGAAGTCGGCGGCCGCACGTTCAGCTATCGCCAACCGGAAGGCGCGTTTACCCAGCCGAACGGCACGGTCAACCAGAAAATGCTCAACTGGGCCTACGACGCCCTCGGCCAGCGCTCGGACGATTTGCTGGAATTGTATTGCGGCAACGGCAACTTCACCCTGCCGCTCGCCACCCGCACGCGCAAAGCACTGGCCACCGAGATCAGCAAAAGCTCGGTCAACGCGGCGCTGAGCAACCTCAGCGAAAACGCTGTGGATAACGTCACGCTGGTACGCCTGTCCGCCGAAGAACTGACCGAAGCCTTAAACGAAGTCCGCCCGTTCCGCCGCTTGCAAGGCATCGACCTCAAGAGCTACGAGTTCGGCAGCGTGTTCGTCGACCCGCCGCGCGCCGGCATGGACCCGGACACCTGCGAACTGACCCGACGCTTCGACAACATCCTCTACATCTCCTGCAACCCGGAAACCCTGGCGGCCAACATCGCCCAACTGCACGACACCCATCGCATCAGCCAATGCGCGATGTTCGACCAGTTTCCGTGGACGCACCACATGGAATCCGGGGTGTTGCTGACTCGGCGTTGAGGGATGTTCTGATCACAAATCAGCCGTCGTGATGACGGCTTTTTTGTGGGGGCTTATTGGGTAATTTCGACTTTGCGCGGACGACCGCCCTTTTTTCCGTTGGCGCGTGCAGCTTCAGCCTTGGCCGCAGAGCTTTGACGACCATTGCGCGAGGAAACGACCGAGGCAGCCATACTCATCAGCGACTTGCTGGCGGAAATCATTCCCGCAATAGAGACATGCAGGCCCTTTTCCTCATGGCAAAGCGCCGTGCCGGAGATACCAACCTTCAGGCTCGAATAATCCTCGTCTTCGAAATTATCGAATTCCGGATAGTGGCTCACGGGCAGTAATACGCCAGTGCCATCTTCGAAACTGACTGTAAGACTCTGCTCGTGAAACGACACCCCAGTCGCCTGCAAACTGCCTCTCAGGCGAGTTTTTCCGCGCTCGATCGCCTCCTCCAGCACTGCCTCGGTAATCGGCTGATCTACCAGAATTTTTGCCTTAACCGTTTTCATAACTCGATCTCCACGCCCTCCGGTACGCCCATGAGGACCAGCAGGGTCTTGTTCTTTTCAGGCTCGTAATACGACGAGCCAATCATGTAAGTCGTGCTGGCGACGCTTTTCATCATCACGACTTCGTCGTTTTGCGTGTCCCAAAGCTGATTGTCGAGGCATGCCGTTTGCAATTTGTCCCACCAGATTCCCCGCGCACGACGCAAATGTGCAGGTTGTCTGAGCGCCTGACGCAACCCCTCCAGCACCGCCAGAGGTGGTCGTCGTGAATGCGCAACGACATCCCAGAGCTCGACACTGTTGTGCCAAAAACTGAATTTGAAGCGTGCGCTCCAGATCCCAGCGTTAACGTGTGCATGTGGCGGACAATGTTCATCGCGCAACATGATCATCATCGAAAGACCTTTGTAGCTGAACAATCGCATGCTAACCCATCCGTTAGGTTAATAAGCCAAATGGCTCGACATTCCTTGAAAATCCGATCGCTGGTTCCGTTGATCGAAATACATCGCTCGTGTGGAGACTAGCGTTGCAGAGCACTGCGAGGCCGTTGACTGCACCGAAAAATGGTAAGCAATCCTTTCGCCGCATCGAAAGTACTGCGCAGGTGATGGCTGTCTTTCTCCGAGGATGTTTGCTAAACACTCACTCCACCACCCCACCCCACCCCCCCGGCGAAAACCCATCATGCAACGACACTTCGACGATCTTCAGCTGGGCAGTATCGAGCTGTTTTGCCTGGCGGCCGAGGCGGGCAGTTTTACCGCCGCTGCGTTGGTGGCCGGGGTGACGCCGGCGGCGGTGAGTCGGTCGGTGTCGCGAATGGAGGAGCGGCTGGCGGTGCGGTTGTTTGCGCGGACCACGCGCAGTGTGAAGTTGACCGACAGCGGTCGTCGTTATTACGAGGAATGTCGTCAGGCGTTGGCGCAACTTGTGGAGGCGCAACGCGAGGTCATGGGCCAGCAGCAGGAACCGTCCGGCACGTTGCGTATCAGTATTCCTACGACCTACGCCCATCATCGGATCTTGCCGTTGCTGCCAGCGTTTCGTGAGCGTTTTCCGGCGGTGAAGGTCGAGGCGCATATCAGCAATCGCAACATCGATTTTGTCGGCGAAGGTTATGACATGGCGATTCGCGTGCGGGTGATACCGGATTCGGGCCTGATTGCGCGGCACCTGGAAGACGCGGCGCTGGTGATGATTGCCAGCCCCGATTACCTGAAGCGCGCCGGCGTGCCGCAAACCCTTGACGACCTGGCGCAGCACGAATGCATTCAATACGAACTGCCCAGCAGCGGACGGCGGATTGCCTGGCTGTTTACCGATAACGGTGTGCCAAGGGAGATTCTGGCCGAGGGCAGCCTGAGTTGTTCCGACGATGTGCTGGGTGGCGTGACGTTGGCCAAACACGGCGCGGGGTTGTTTCAAACTTATCGTTTCATCGTCGAAAACCAATTGGCCGATGGCTCGTTGGTAGAGGTGCTGAAGCCGTACGCCGGGCGTTCGCGGCCCTTCACGTTGCTGTATCCGCAGAGTCGGCATGTGCCGTTACGACTGCGGGCGTTTATTGATTTTCTGGTTGAGCATGTGCCGCGTTGATGAAGATGGCCCGCAGCGCGGCATAGAAAAAATGTCCGATCACCGCACAAAAAAACCGCCGCCATCGTCTGTGCAATTGACCAAATTAACCAGCTAGTACAATTTATCTCCACAGGCTGAAATCACAGCCAATGCCAAAAACAATAAGTGGAGAAACACCCATGCCCCCAATCGTTCTGGTGCTCAACGGCCCGAACCTGAACCTGCTCGGCACCCGCGAACCGGCGACTTACGGCCACGAAACCCTGGCTGATATTTCTGCGTTGTGCGGGCGCGCCGGCGATGAATTCGGTTTGACGGTGGAGTTTCGCCAGACCAATCACGAAGGCGAATTGCTCGACTGGATTCACGCCGCGCGCGGTCGTTGCGCCGGGATCGTGATCAACCCGGCAGCCTGGACCCACACCTCGGTAGCGATTCGCGACGCCTTGGTCGCCAGCGAATTGCCGGTGATCGAAGTCCATCTGTCCAACGTTCACGCCCGCGAAGCATTTCGTCATCACTCCTTCGTTTCAGCGATCGCCACGGCGGTCATGGCCGGGTTCGGCAGCCACGGTTATCGCTTGGCGCTGGAGCATTTCAGCCTGCGTTTAAAAGGGTCAGCGGCATGACAGACCATCGCGTTGTTCTGGCCGGGCTGATCGGCGCCGGCATTCAGGCGTCTCGCACCCCGGCGCTGCACGAGCATGAAGGCGATGCGCAAGGGCTGCGTTATCTCTATCGACTGATCGACCTCGACGCATTGCAGCTCGACGTCAACGCCCTGCCCGATCTGTTGATGGCGGCCGAGCGCATGAACTTCACCGGGCTGAACATCACGTTTCCGTGCAAGCAGGCGATCATTCCGCTGCTCGACGAGTTGTCGCCGGAGGCGCGCGGTATTGGCGCGGTGAACACTGTGGTGCTCAAGGATGGCAAACGCGTTGGCCACAACACCGATTGCCTGGGGTTTGCCGAAGGTTTTCGCCGTGGTTTGCCGGACGTTGCCCGCGAACGTGTGGTCCAGATGGGCGCCGGTGGTGCGGGCGCGGCAGTTGCCCACGCGTTATTGAGCGAAGGCGTACAGCAACTGAGCATTTTTGATGTCGATGACAGCCGCGCGCAGGCGTTGGCGAACAACCTCAATCAGCATTTCGGCGCCGGCCGCGCCGTGGCCGGGCATGAGCTGGCGAGCACTTTGGCCCGCGCTGACGGCTTGGTGAACACCACGCCGATGGGCATGCAGAAGTTGCCGGGCATGCCGGTGCCGGTGGAGTTGCTGCGAAGCGCATTGTGGGTGGCGGAGATTGTTTACTTTCCGCTGGAAACCGAGCTGCTGCGTAACGCCCGCGCGCTGGGTTGCCGGACGCTGGATGGCGGCAACATGGCGGTGTTTCAGGCGGTCAAGGCGTTCGAGTTGTTCAGTGGCGTGGCGGCGGATTCGTCGCGGATGCTGGCGGATTTTCAGCGGATGAATGGGTGATTGCTTTTTTTTGGGGGGGGGCTGCTGCGCAGCCCAACGCGGGTAAAGCCCCTGGCCACGGGTCAGGCTTGCAGGTATCGCAGAACCGACTCGCAAATCATTTCGCGATGACGTTGCTTGATGCTTTCGTCCGGCAGGTCGATCTGGAAAATCTCGCTGAACGTATGCCGGTTCGACACGCGATAAAAACAGAACGAGCTGATCAACAAATGCACATCAATTGGTTGCAGACCTGCGCGGAACACGCCTTCTTCGGCACCACGGCGCAGAATCTCGCCCAGTGAATCGAGGATCGTATTGTTCATTGCCTTGATCGCGTCGGAACGCTTCACGAACTCGGCGTTGTGAATGTTCTCGATGCAGACGATGCGCACGAAATCGACGTTGTGGTCATGGTGATCGAAGGTGAACTCCACCAGCCGCCGAATCGCCTCGACCGGCGCCAGTTCCGCCAGGTGCAGACGATTTTCGGTGGTCCGAATATCCCCGTAGAGCTTCTCCAACACCTCGACGTAGAGCTGCTCCTTACTGCCGAAGTAGTAATAGATCATGCGTTTGGAGGTGTGGATGCGCTCGGCGATGGCATCGACGCGCGCGCCGGAAAGCCCTTGCTGGACGAACTCGACGATCGCCTCTTGCAGGATGTTTTCGCGGGTCTTTTCCGGGTTGTTCTTGCGACTCTTGCGAGGCTCGACAAGCGGTTCGTCGGGGGCAACGGGGAGTTCTGAAGTTATCGTCATTGCGGGCTCACGGCCATCACTGCACAGGCTGGCGATTATGGGCCGCGCCGCACAGTGAAGGAACCCGCACGGCGGCGTTTTCACCGGTTGTTTACGATTTTGCTACAACTTTGCCTGACGAACGGCGCCACTTCGTGATTTGGCCATCGCCGCCAGACGCACCGCCACGTTGGCTGCGCCGTAACCGGCATAGCCGTTTTTACGCTGGATGATCTCGAAGAAGAAGCGTCCTTCAAACGGCTCGGTGTAGACGTGAAACAGCTCGCCGCCATTCGCGTCGCGGTCGTACAGCACGTTGAAGTAGGCCAGCTCGCTGAGGAATTCGTCATCAAAATCGAAACGCGCCGCGAGGTCGTCGTAGTAGTTGAGCGGAATATCCAGCAGCGGCACGCCCGCCTCTTTCGCGCGGCTGACTTCGGCGAAGATATCGTCGCAGTCAAACGCGATGTGATGCACTCCGGAGCCGCGATAACTCGACAGCGCGTGTGAGATGGCGGTGTTGCGGTTCTCGGAAATGTTCAGCGGCAAACGGATCGAACTGTCGCGGCTGCGCAACGCGCGGCTCTTCACCAGACCATACGGGTCGGGCAGGACCACTTCGTCGTCGGCCTCGAAATCCAGCAGGCTCTTGTAGAACAGCACCCAACTGTCGAGGCTGTCCGCCGGCAGCGCCATCGCCATGTGGTCGATGCGCTTGAGGCCGCCGCTCGCGCCGGCATTCGGTTGCAGATTGAAATCGGTGCCGTAGACATCGGCGTGTTGGTCCACCAGATAAATCAGGCTGCCGTCCGGCGCGCGCACGGCGGCCAATTCCAGTTCGTTGGGGCCGACCAGTCCGCGATACGGCTGACCTTTGTAAGCCACGGCGCGGGCCAGCGCACTGGCGCTGTCGTTGACGCGCACGGCGGTGGCGCAGAGCGACGGGCCGTGGGCCTCGAAAAAACTGTGGGCAAAGGAATACGGTTCGGAGTTGAGGATCAGGTTGATATCGCCCTGGCGCAGCAGGCTCACGCTCTTGGAGCGATGCTGCCCGGCCTTGACGAAACCGAGGCGCTCCAGCCAATGCGAGAGCTTGGCGCCGAGGCTTTCGTCGACGGCAAACTCAAGAAACTCGATGCCGTTGTAGGCGCTAGCCTTGGGCGTTTCGAAGAGGATGTCGAGATTCGCTGCGGGCGTGGTGTCCTGCGCCAGACGTTCGCGGGTTTTCTCCTCCAGGTACAGCAACGAACGCAAACCGTCAGCGGCGTTGGCCCGTGGCGGCGCGGCGCGGAAGCCGTCGTTGAAGATCTCCAGCGACAGCGGCCCGGTGTATCCACTCTTGATGATCGGCGCGAGGAAACCCGCCAGATCAAATTCGCCCTGACCGGGGAAGCAGCGGAAATGCCGGCTCCACTCCAGCACGTCCATGGCCAGAATCGGCGCATCGGCCATTTGCACGAAGAAGATCTTCTCACCGGGAATCTGCGCGATGGCGCTCGGGTCACCTTTGAGCGATAACGTGTGAAAACTGTCGAGCAACACGCCGAGGCTCGGGTGATCCGCCTGGCGAACGATGTCCCATACCTGTTGATAAGTGTTGACGTGGCGGCCCCACGCCAGCGCTTCGTAACCGATGCGCAAGCCCCGCGCACCGGCGCGTTCGGCGAGCAGGCGCAAGTCATCAACGAGGATTTGCTGATCGCCAATGGAGTCGGCCGCCGAGTTGCTGCACACCAGCACCAGGTCGGTGCCGAGTTCCTGCATCAGGTCGAACTTGCGCTCGGCGCGTTCGAGGTTGCGCGGCAGGCGATCGCGGCGGCAGCCTTCGAAGTCGCGAAACGGCTGGAACAGCGTGATGGCGATGCCCAGATCAGCGCACATCTGCCTGATTTCACGAGGGCTGCCGTCGTAGTACAGGAGGTCATTTTCGAAAATCTCTACCCCGTCAAACCCGGCGGCGGCAATGGCTTCGAGTTTTTCCGGCAGGGTGCCGCTCAAGGAAACGGTGGCAATGGAACGCTGCATATTTCGACTCCCGGTGATGTGCACGCGATCCCTGTAGGAGCAAGGCTTGCCCGCGATGGCGATCTTGGGGACGCTATCGCGGGCAAGCCTTGCTCCTACGGAAGCGGCATTTTTGTTGGAACAAATTATTCGCCTCAAGATTCCACACAGCAATTCAAAGTGTACTAGTCAGTTAGTTTTATGTGCGATTATCGAACAGAATGGCTTTGAGCGAATTGACGATTTTTTGTCCACTGCCCAACATCCACTGCACGTTGAGCCCGGTCATGAACCGCCGCGGCTCGGGTAACCAAGACCCAGAACACCACATAAAAACAATCGGTGGCCTACATGACTCCTTCGCAAAGCTCTCCCATGGAGCGTTCCTCCATGACCTCTGCCCACGGCGGTATCGGCGACAAAATCCGCGGCGCGCTGGCGGTCGGCAAAACCCGTTGGGGCATGCTGGCGCTGGTGTTTTTCGCCACCACCCTGAACTACATCGACCGCGCCGCCCTCGGCGTCATGCAGCCCATTCTCGCCAAGGAAATGAGCTGGACGGCGATGGATTACGCCAACATCAACTTCTGGTTTCAAGTCGGCTACGCCATCGGTTTTGTCCTGCAAGGCCGGTTGATCGACCGGGTCGGCGTCAAACGCGTGTTCTTCTGCGCCGTGCTGCTGTGGAGCCTGGCCACTGGCGCGCATGGCTTGGCGACCTCGGCGGTCGGCTTCATGGTGTGCCGGTTTATCCTCGGTTTGACCGAGGCGGCGAATTACCCGGCGTGCGTGAAAACCACGCGGCTGTGGTTCCCGGCCGGCGAGCGTGCGGTGGCCACCGGCATTTTCAACGCCGGGACCAACGTCGGCGCGATGTTCACGCCGATGCTGTTGCCGCTGATCCTGCATGTGTGGGGCTGGCAGGCGGCGTTCCTGTGCATGTCGGCACTCGGCGGGATCTGGTTGCTGTTCTGGGGTTTGAAATACTTCAATCCGGAAGATCACCCGAGCGTCAAACAATCGGAACTGGACTACATCCAGAGCGAAGTCGAACCGCCGCAGACCCGCGTGCCGTTCTCGAAAATCCTGCGTATGCGTGGCACCTGGGCCTTCGCCCTCGCCTACTCGATGACCGCGCCGGTGTTCTGGTTCTACCTCTACTGGCTGCCACCGTTTCTCAATCAGCAATACAACCTGGGCATCAACGTGACCCAGATGGGCATTCCGCTGATCATCATTTACCTCACCGCCGACTTCGGCAGTGTCGGCGGCGGGATTCTTTCTTCGTTCCTGATCGGTCGCGGGGTCAACCCGATCAAGGCGCGGCTGATGTCGATGTTGCTGTTCGCCTGCTGCATCATCGGCGTGATCATGGCGGCGGGTTCGAGCAATCTGTGGGTGGCGGTCGCGGCGATTTCCCTGGCCATCGGCGCGCACCAGGCCTGGACCGCGAACATCTGGAGCCTGGTGATGGACTACACGCCTAAACACATGATGAGCACGGTGTTTGGTTTCGGCGGCATGTGCGCGGCGATTGGCGGGATGTTCATGACGCAATTGGTCGGGCACATCCTGACGGTGACCAACAACAACTACACGGTGTTGTTCACGCTGATCCCGGCGATGTACTTCATCGCGCTGATCTGGATGTACTTCATGGCACCGCGCAAGATTCCGACCGTCACCGACTGACACACCCTTTACCCTGTGGGAGCGAGCTTGCTCGCGATGGCGATCTACCAGTCAATATCTTTGCTGACTGATACACCGCCATCGCGAGCAAGCTCGCTCCCACAGTTATGTGTTCCACATTTGTTTCAGCGCCAAGGTTTCACCGGCGACTCTGCTGCCACGCCGCCGCCAGCCCGCTGCAGCAAATCACGGCGATCCCGACCACGGTGGTTACCGTTGGTGTGTGGGCAAACAGCAGCCAGCCGAGCAGCCCGGCGAACACAATCTGGCAATAACCAAACGGCGCCAACAGCGCCGGGGCTGCGTAGCGGAAGGCCTGGGTCAGGAACAAATGCGCGGTCATCCCGCAACTCCCCAGCGCCAGCATCAACAGACCATGCCCGAGCGTCGGCACCTGCCAGAAGAACGGCACCAGCGCGCTCATCACCAACGTGTTGCACAACCCGGCAAAGAAGTTGCTGGTGGTCGGGCTGTCGATCTGGCTGAGCTTGCGCGTGAGTAACTGATAGAAGCAGAAAAACATCGCCGAGCAGAACGGCAGCAACACCGCCGGGGTGAACAGTTCGCCGCCGGGGTGGACGATGATCAGCACGCCGACAAACCCGCAGATCACCGCGATCCATTGGCCACGGGTGACGTGTTCCTTGAGCAGCGGCACCGACAGCGCAGTCACCAAGACCGGCGCAAGAAAGTTGACCGCCGTGGCTTCGGCCAGCGGGATATACAGCAGGCCGGTGGTGAAAAACAGACTGGTGCCGAGCAGGCACAACGCCCGCGCCAACTGCAGCAATGGGCGTTTGGTGCGTAGGACGCGTAACCCGGACTGCGGCAGAAAAATTCCTGCCATCAACAAGGTGTGAACCACGTACCGCGCCCACACCACCATGACGATCGGGTAAAACCCGGAGAGGTATTTCGACAACGCGTCATGACTGGAAAACAGGAACGTTGCGGCAACGATCAGCAAAATCCCTTTGAAGGGCTGGTTTACACCGGAGAGTGGCGTGCTGATGGTCATGGCAATCCTTTGGAATCTGATTCCAACAATTTAGAACCTGGTTCCAGATTCTTGTAGCGGCGAAAGATAAAAGTGTGCGAACAACGCCCAATATTTCAGTGAGGACCACCGTGGGAGCAAAGCTTGCTCGCGATGAGTCCCTCCCCATTCAACATAGATGTCGACTGTAACGCCGCCATCGCGAGCAAGCTTTGCTCCCACAGGGTTTTCGCTCCTACAGTTCTGCGGCGAGCGCGCAGTTCAGGTGAACAGCTCCGACGCCAGGCTCGCCGCCGACAACTCATCCGCAAACTTCGACAACAGCGGCGCCAGTTCATGCAATCGCGCGCCGGGCATTCTTGCGCTCGGCCCGGCGATGCTCAGCACGCCGATCACCCGGCCATCACTCGGATGGCGCACCACCGCAGCAATTGCCGAGGTACCAACCGCCGAGCTTTCTTCGACCCAGGCATAACCTTGTTCACGCGCCAGGCGCAGGCGTTCGAGCAATTCAATATTGGAGCGCGGCGCGTTCGGCCCGAGGTCCTTGGGCCGCTCACCGCCCTGGCGCTCGACCAGCGACAACGCCTCGGCATCGCTCATGCACGCCAGCCACGCGTGGCCCGACGCGGTGTAGAACAACGGCGCATCGCGGCCCATGTCCGGGTCATAACGCAAACCGGAACGGGCGCCCTGGGATTTCGCGATCCAGGTCTGGCGCTCGCCTTCGATCACGCCGAGGCGCACCAGTTCGCCGGTTTCCTCGGCGAGTCGGTCGAGCACGAGTTGGACGATGTCGGCACCGCTGCTCGACAAGTAGCGAAAACCCATTGCCACCAGTTTGGTCGACAAGTGATAACGCAGGTTCTCCGGGTTCTGCCGCACGTAGCCCAGGCGAATCAGCTCGGCGAGCAGCCGATGGGTCGCGCTTTTGGGGATTTCCAATTGCTCCGCCAGCGTCTGCATCGGCACGCCGCGCGGGTCATTGGTGAGGCTTTCGAGCACACTGAAAACACGTTCGATCTGACTGCCAGCCATGCAAGGCTCCCGACACAATTTGGCCGATTCTAAAAGATCGTGCGATGAATGCAAAATCTG
Organism: Pseudomonas prosekii; assembly: GCF_900105155.1. Classification (NCBI taxonomy): domain Bacteria; kingdom Pseudomonadati; phylum Pseudomonadota; class Gammaproteobacteria; order Pseudomonadales; family Pseudomonadaceae; genus Pseudomonas; species Pseudomonas prosekii. The sequence continues at coordinate 3,728,837 of NZ_LT629762.1, read as the reverse complement.
GAACCGGCATCTACTGCGCCGACCTGCGACAAATAGCCGAGTGCCGACGGAATTCGCCGCTCGATTCACGCTCAATACATCGCTGCACGTGGCCGGCCCGCCCCAGTTAAAAGATAGACGATCGGACTGGCGCCACGCCGGACCACCAACGACACTCAACGCATCTCCCCCAGTAAAGAAAGAGGATTCCCACATGCTATGGAAAAAAGGCCGACGCAGCGACAACGTGGTCGATGCCCGGGGCGATGATGTCGGCGGGGGTGGCGGCGGGATGCGCTTTGGTGGCGGCAAGGGTCTGAGCCTGACCGCAATCGTGTTGATCGTCGGGATTGGCTGGATCACCGGCCAGGACCCGATGCAAATTCTCGGGCAACTGACCGGGCAGATGAGCGAGCAATCGGCGCCGGCCACCACGCAAACGCGCAAAGCGCCGCCGGCCAACGATCAGCAAGCGGAATTCGTCCGTTCGATCCTCGGCGATACCGAAGACACCTGGGCCCAGGTTTTCCAGCAGGCCGGCAAGCAATACCGCAACCCGACGCTGGTGCTGTTCAGCAATCGAGTGAATTCCGCGTGCGGCCTCGCGACCTCGGCGACCGGGCCGTTTTATTGCCCGGCCGATCAGAAGGTCTATCTGGACATGGCGTTCTTCCAGGAAATGTCGCAACGTTTTTCTGCCGCGGGCGACTTCGCTCAGGCCTACGTGATCGCGCATGAAGTCGGCCACCACGTTCAGACCCTGCTCGGCGTTTCAGCGAAAATTCAGACTGCCCGCCAGCAAGGTCGGCAGATGGAAGGCGATGGTGGTTTACTGGTGCGCCAGGAATTGCAGGCCGATTGCCTGGCCGGAGTCTGGGCCAACAATGCGCAGCAGCGCCTGAACTGGCTGGAACCCGGCGACATCGAGGAAGCCTTGAATGCCGCCAACGCGATTGGCGACGACCGTTTGCAGCAACAAGGTCAGGGCCGCGTGGTTCCGGACTCCTTTACTCACGGCACGTCAGCGCAAAGGGTGCGCTGGTTCAAAACCGGTTTCGCCCAGGGCCAGGTTGGCCAGTGCGACACCTTTGCGGCGAAAAATCTGTAAATGCATAAATGCTGGTTACTGCTGTTGCTCGCCTGCGCCAGTGCGCAGGCCGACGATACCGGGGTCAAGGAAGTCAGCCCCGGCCGATTGCTCTTGAAGGAAGGCGAGATGGCGGTGGGCATTGGCCCGGCGCCGGAAAAAATCGAGCGTGTGCTGATCATCGTGCACGGCCGATTGCGCAACTCGCAAACCTACCGCCGCAGCGCCGAACAAGCCGCCGCCCTGGCCGGGCAAAGTGCGACGACGCTGGTGATCGCGCCGCAATTTCTCAATGAAAAAGACGTCGCGCTGTTCTCGGTCGCCGACACGGTATTGCGCTGGCAGGGCAATGACTGGATGGCTGGCGGCCTGTCTACCGCGCCGTTTGCGCTGAGTTCCTACGGCGCGCTTGATCAAATCGTCGAGCGCATCGCTGATCGCCGCCAGTTTCCGGACGTGAAACAAATCGTCATCGCCGGTCATTCCGGCGGCGGCCAAGTGGTCCAGCGCTACGCATTGCTGGCGCACGAGCAACCGGCGCTCAGCGCTGCGGGAGTGAAAATCCGCTACGTGGTGGCCAATCCTTCGTCTTATGCCTATTTCAATGAACAGCGGCCGGTGGCGTTCGATCACGCGCGTTGCAGCGGTTTTAATCGCTGGAAGTATGGTCTGACCGACATGCCGATCTATGCCAGCGGGCAAACGGCGTCGCAGATCGAAGGCGTTTACATCAAGCGTGACGTGACGTATCTGCTCGGTCAGGACGATATCGACCCACAGCATCCGGCGCTCGACAACGGTTGTGAGGCCGAGGCGCAAGGCGCTAATCGATTGGTCCGCGGGCGCAATTTCTTCAACTACCTGTTGCGGCGCAATCCGCAAGGGGTGAATCAGCGTCTGGTCGAAGTGCCCGGGGTCGGGCATAGCGGCAAGGGAATTTTTACTTCGCCGGAGGGGCAGAAGGTTTTGTTTGGTCAGTGAGGTTTTGGCGTGCCTGAGCAGGCCCCTTCGCGGGCAAGCCTCGCTCCTACAGAGAAACGCATTGCCGGTGTAGGAGCGAGGCTTGCCCGCGAAGGCGATTCCACAGGCAATAAAGCGCTTAAGCCAAAAGCATCCGCCGCAACTCGACACAATCCGCAGCATGCCAATCCGTCAGCTCCGGCCACGGGTTATCCGGCAGATTCACCAGCACTGTCCGCGCGCCTGCCGCTCGCCCGCAATCCAGATCAAAACGGTAATCGCCGACCATCACCATCTCGCTCGCCGGCACATTCCACGCTTCGGCCAATTTCAGCAAACCGCCGGGGTGCGGTTTTGGCGGCGCTTCGTCGCGGCCCAGCACATGCTCGACCGCGAAGCAGTCAGCCAGGCCGATGGCCTCCAGCGTCACATGCGCCAACTCGCGCGCATTGCGCGTGAGAATGCCCAGGCGATAACCGCGCGCAGCCAGGTCACGCACCAGTTCCACGGCACCCGGCGCCGGTTTCGAGCCCAGCGCCAGATCACGTTCATGCTCCAGCAGCCACGCATGTTTGGCCGCAGCTTCGGCGGCTGGCAGTGCAGCGAGGTGGGTAAGAATGTCGTCTTCGGCCGGGATCGACAGCGCCACGCGAATGGCCGCGAAATCATGCACCGCCACCGTCAGCGTGCCGTCCATGTCGAACACCCAATGGCGTACTTCAGTCAGGCTCATGCCCAATCCTTGCGATGGCGAATCAACCCTTCCTGGGTCACCGACGCCACCAGTTGCCCGGCGCGATTGAACACGCTGCCACGGGAGTACCCGCGCGAATTGCCGGCCCACGGACTGTCCATCGCGTAGAGCAACCAGTCATCGGCGCGCAGATCGGAATGGAACCACAAAGCGTGATCGAGGCTGGCGACCTGCATATCTTTCTGCCACACCGATTTGCCGTGCGGCAGCATCGAGGTGGTCAGCAAACCGAAGTCCGAGGCGTAGGCCAGCAGGTATTTGTGCAGCGCCGGCAGGTCGGCGAGATTGCCGTCGGCGCGAAACCACACGTACTTGATCGGGTCCGCCGGTTGCGGGTTGTACGGGTCTTTCTCGGTCACTGGGCGGACTTCGATCGGTTTCGGGCAGAGCAGTTTTTCGCGCATGTGTTCCGGGATCAAATGCGCGCGCTGCTGGAACAGTTCGAGTTCCGACGGCAGGCTTTCCGGGCCGACCACTTGCGGCATTTCGGTCTGATGCTGGAAGCCTTCTTCGTCGTACTGGAAAGATGCGCTGCAGGTGAAAATCGGATGGCCCTTCTGGATCGCCGTGACCCGGCGCGTGCTGAAACTGCCGCCATCGCGCACCCGGTCAACCTGATACACCACCGGCAACTTGGCGTCGCCCGGCCGCAGGAAATAACCGTGCATCGAGTGCACATGCCGCGCCTCTTCGACCGTCTGACTGGCCGCCGACAACGACTGACCGAGCACCTGACCGCCGAACAACTGACGGAAACCCAGGTCCTGGCTGCGACCACGGAACAGGTTTTCCTCAATCGGTTCCAGGGTCAGCAGGTCTACCAGGTCTTCCAACACTTGGCTCATTCAGGCTCTCCTCACACAAAGCAATGCCGCGCAGTCTTGGCTGCGGCGGTCGATTCAGTTAATGGCCCAGGCCAACATGGCGACCATTGTAAACGTCCGCGCAGGCTTATCCATGCAAGGTTTGCAGCCATTGTTCACGGCTGATGCGGTACAACACGTGCTGGCGCAACGGATGATCGGCGGCGAGGCGCGGATGCGCGAAGTCGTCACGTGGATCGTGTTGCATGCCGATTGCCTGCATGACTTTCTGCGATGGCAGATTGGTGTGCGTGGTGAACGACACGATCTCTTTCAGCGCCAAGCGATCAAACCCGCAGCGCAGAGCAGTCCACGCCGCTTCACTGGCGTAACCCAGCCCCCAATGTTCACGCGCCAGGCGCCAGCCGATCTCGGTGGCCGGGGTGAATGCGGCGTCAAAACCGACCGCGAGTAACCCGGTAAAACCGATGAACACGCCGGTGTCCTTGCGCTCCAGCGCCCACAAGCCATAACCGTGTTCGGCAAAATGCCCGCGAATCCGCCCGATCAGCGACGCACATTCCAGCCGACTCAACGGCGCGGGGAAATAACGCATCACCTGCGGGTCGGCGCACATCGCCGCAAACTGGGGCAAATCCTCGTCGCTCCACTGCCGCAACAGCAGTCGCGCGCTTTCGAGTTGCAGTATTGGCTCCATGGTGCCCTCTCCGTTTCAATCCATTGAGTCTATATCGCTGGTAGGATCGTTCACTTATTCCTACTGCCGTCGTTGATAAATCTGACAATGCCCTTGCCGCTGATCTACCACGAAGACTACAGCCCCGAGTTCCCGGCGGAGCACCGCTTCCCGATGGACAAGTTTCGTCTGCTGCGCGATCACTTGGTCGACAGCGGCCTGGTCCGCGACGCCGACCTGCTGCGCCCGCCGTTGTGCCCGGCAGAGATTCTCGCCCTCGCCCATGACCCGGCGTACATCGAGCGCTACATGAGCGGCGAGTTGTCGCGCGAAGACCAGCGCCGCCTCGGTCTGCCGTGGAACGAAGCGCTGGCGCGGCGCACGGTGCGCGCGGTCGGCGGCTCATTGCTGGCGGCCGAGCAGGCACTCGAACATGGCTTGGCCTGCCACTTGGCCGGCGGCACCCATCACGCGCATTACGACTATCCGGCCGGGTTCTGCATCTTCAATGACCTGGCGGTGATCAGCCATTACCTGCTGGCAAGCGGTCGGGTCAACCGCGTGTTGATCTTCGATTGCGACGTGCACCAGGGCGACGGAACTGCACGGATCCTGCGCAACACCCCGGACGCGGTGACCGTTTCCCTGCACTGCGAGAAGAATTTTCCTGCACGCAAAGCCGAAAGTGACTGGGACATTCCGTTGCCCAAAGGCATGGGCGATGCCGATTACTTGCAGGTCGTCGACGACGCGCTCAACTATTTGCTGCCGCTCTACCAACCGGACCTGGTGCTGTACGACGCCGGGGTCGATGTGCATAAGGACGACGCCCTGGGTTACCTGAAGCTGACCGACGAAGGCGTCGCCGCGCGCGATGAAAGCGTGATGCGCCATTGCCTGGGCCGCGACATCCCGGTGGTCGGCGTGATTGGCGGCGGCTACAGCAAGGATCGCCAGGCCTTGGCGCGCCGCCACGGCATCCTCCATCACAGCGCGCAACGGGTGTGGCAGTCATCAGGCTGTCACTGAAACGTGGTGCGTTACCCACAATGCCTGTGGAACTGCCTGTGGATAACCTGAGCGAAAGCGCCTGCAGCCCATGCGTTGTATAGCTTGCAGGACACTGGTTGTTTTTTGATCACACTTATCAACACCATAAATCCCCGTAGGAGCGAGGCTTGCCCGCGAAGGCGCCTGCACATCCACAATCAATTTGCCTGACACACCGCTTTCGCGGGCAAGCCTCGCTCCTACCCCCTGATCGGTGCTGGTAGAATGCGCCGCTTATTCCGCCACGCCGCAGCTCTCGCCATGACGCAATCCCCCGCCGCCCTCCCCCCGCACGTCGCCATCATCGGCGGTGGCCCCGCTGGCCTGATGGCCGCCGAGGTATTGAGCCAGGCCGGAATCAAAGTCGATCTGTACGACGGCATGCCGTCAGTGGGACGAAAATTCCTCCTGGCCGGCGTCGGCGGCATGAACATCACGCACTCCGAAGCCTACCCGGCCTTCCTCTCGCGCTACGCCGAACGCGCGCCGCACATCGCGCCACTGCTGCGAGCCTTCGGCGCCGAGGCGTTATGCCAATGGATTCACGACTTGGGCATCGAAACCTTTGTCGGCAGCTCCGGGCGGGTCTTCCCTACTGACATGAAAGCCGCACCGCTACTGCGCGCCTGGCTCAAACGCCTGCGCGATGCTGGCGTAGGTATCCACACCCGCCATCGCTGGCTCGGCTGGAATGCCGACGGCAGTCTCAACGTCGCCAGCCCCGACGGTGAAAAATCCTTGAAGCCCGACGCGACGCTGCTTGCCCTCGGTGGCGGCAGTTGGTCGCGTCTCGGCTCGGACGGCGCGTGGATGCTGCCTCTGGAACAACGCGGCGTAGGACTGGCGCCGCTGCAACCGAGTAATTGTGGCTTCGAGGTGCAGGCCTGGAGCGCATTGCTGGTGAGCAAATTCGCCGGCGCGCCGCTGAAAAACATCGCAATTGGGTTGAATGACGACGTGCCGCGACTCGGCGAATGCGTGATCACCGCGACTGGCATTGAAGGCAGTTTGATCTACGCGCTCTCGGCGCCGATCCGCGATGCGATCAATCAGCATGGTTCGGCGACTGTGCATATCGATCTGTTGCCGGGCAGGCCTGTGGATAAAGTCATGGCGGCGCTGAGCAAACCGCGCGGCTCGCGGTCGATGGCCAAACATCTGCACAGTCAGTTGGGGATCGATGGTGTGAAAGCGGCGTTATTGCGCGAATTCACTGACGCGCAATGCTTCGCCGACCCGGCATTGCTCGCCCAAGCGATCAAGGCGTTGCCGCTGACATTGGTCAAAACCCGGCCACTGGATGAGGCGATCAGCAGTGCTGGCGGCGTGACGTTTGAGGCGATGGATGAACGGTTGATGCTCAAGCAATTGCCCGGCGTGTTCTGCGCGGGAGAAATGCTCGACTGGGAGGCGCCGACTGGCGGCTATCTGCTGACCGGGTGTTTCGCCAGCGGGCGGGCGGCCGGATTCGGCATTTTGGAGTGGTTGCAGCGTAATAACTGAAGACGGCGGCGCGTTCATCGTGAGCAGGCTCACTCCTACACCGGATCTCCAAACGACCCAGATCAAATGTAGGCGTGAGCCTGCTCGCGAAGGCGCCCTGACAGACGCCGATCCAATCAAACCTTGTCACTGATCGTCCCCACGCTCGGCGTGGGAACGATCCTTTGCCGCCCCTCAGGCGATCAAGGCTTTTTCTTGCGCGGCCCAGTGTTGAACACCGGCACTTTACGCACAGGTTTGATCGAAGGTTCCACCGCCGAGGCGTCGCCACTTTCGACCCATTTACCCAGGTTGCGCTTGCTGCCACCGGAGGTTTTTGGCTTCTTCGGTTTTTTCGGTTTCTTGACCACCTGGCCACTGGAATCGGTATCCGGCACCCGGTGCTCAGGCTCGAAATCCTGCTCGGTCTGGCGGGTCAGGGTCTGGCGCGTAAGCATCTCGATAGCCGACAACTGATTCACTTCGTCCGCGCACACCAGCGAAATCGCTTCGCCGGTGGCGCCCGCGCGACCAGTACGGCCGATGCGGTGGATGTAATCCTCAGCCACGATCGGCAGGTCGAAGTTGACCACCAGCGGCAAATCCTCGATGTCCAGACCACGGGCCGCGACGTCGGTCGCTACCAGAATCTGCACTTCACTGGCCTTGAAACGATCCAGTGCGCGCTGACGGGTCGCCTGCGGTTTGTCGCCGTGGATGCCATCAGCGTTGACGCCCAGGCCCTGGAGTTTTTCCACCAGCGCGTCGACGCCATTGCGGGTCTTGGCGAACACCAGCACCTGTTTCCATTTGCCTTTGCGCAGCAAATGAATGAACAGCTCCGGTTTGCGCTTTTTGTCGACCACCACCACCCATTGCTTGACGGTGTTGGCAGCAACGTTGCGCGGGCTGACTTCGATGCTCAGCGGATCGTTGAGCATTTGCCCGGCGAGCAGGCGGATCGCATCGGAGAACGTCGCGGAGAACAACAGCGTCTGCCGCTGCTTGGGCAGCACGCGGTAAATATTCCCCAGCTCCTCGGAGAAACCGAGGTCGAGCATGCGGTCGGCTTCGTCGAGGATCAGCGTTTGCAGCTGATTGAACTTGAGCGCTTTCTGCCGATACAAGTCGAGCAAACGCCCCGGCGTCGCCACCAGCACGTCGACCCCTTTGCGCAGCTTCATCATTTGCGGGTTGATGCTGACGCCGCCGTACACCGCATAGGTGCTCAACGGCAGGTTTTCGGCGTACTGGCGCACGGCTTCGTGAACCTGCTCGGCCAACTCGCGGGTCGGCACGAGGATCAGCGCGCGTACCGAGTTGGACGCTACTTTCGGCCCTTCCATGGCCAGCAACTGCAGCAGCGGCAGCGCGAAACCGGCGGTCTTGCCGGTGCCGGTCTGGGCCGCAGCCATCAGGTCGCGACCGGCCAGCACGGCCGGAATGGCTTGCGCCTGAACCGGCGTAGGCGTCTGGTAGCCGAGCGTCTCAAGAGAGCGCAGCAAGGGTTCGATCAGGCCAAGGGAGGCGAAAGTCATGGGATTACCGTAGAAAAATGCGGAGCGGTTGTGCAAAACGAGTGTGCAATGGCGCGCAGTTTACCCTAATTCACCCGCGATTCTGTCGGCGCCACCGTCGCAGGTCGAATCGGCGCCCGACGCCACTGCGGCAAGCCGATCAACACCACCGCGCTGATGATCACCAGCATCGCCAGCGCTTCTTCAATACCAATGGTTTCGCCGACAAACACGATGCCGAGCATCACCGCCACCGCCGGGTTGACGTAGGCATAACTGGTGGCCGCTGCCGGACGCACGTTTTTCAGCAGGTACATGTAAGCGTTGAACGCGATGATCGAGCCGAAAAATGTCAGATAGGCCAACGCCGCCCAGCCTTCCAGCGGCGGCATCGCTTGCAGGTGCTCGCCGCTCACCGCGCTGCCGATCAGCAGCGCGACGCCGCCGACGAGCATTTCCACGGCACTGGCCATCGCGCCCTGGGGCAGCGGCAGGTGTTTGCTCCACACCGAGCCGAACGCCCACGCCGCTGCGGCGAATATCAACAACGCCGCGCCCAGCGGGCTCGATTGCAGATTGGTCCCAAGATTGAGCATGCCGATGCCGATCAGCCCCAGGACAATACCCGCCCATTCGAGCCGCGTATTGCGCGCGCCCCAGAAATAGCCGAACAGCAAGGTGAACAACGGCACCGTTGCCACCGCCAGGGCGGCAACGCCGGAAGCCACGCCGGTGTGTTCGGCGACACTGACCGCGCCGTTGCCGCAGGTCAGCAGCAAAATGCCGATGATGCCCGCCGCTTTCCACTGCGCCCACGTCGGTGCCGGCGCCCCGCGCCAGCGCAGGAAGGCATACATCAACGTGCCAGCGATGACAAAACGAATCCCGGCCAGCAACAGCGGCGGCCAATATTCGACGCCGATGCGGATCACCAGATAGGTCGAACCCCAAATCACGTACAACGCAAAGAAGGCAGCAATCAACGGCAAGGGAAAACGACGTAATCCAGGCATGGGCAGCTCGAAGACAGGTCAAATTGAGCCAATAGTTTAGAAAGGCCAGCGGCTAAAAATAAGTTACAAAACCTGTTTATCGCAGCAGTACACTTTTCAAAACACGGAGATCAGCGCTATAAACCGTGCATTCGAAAGTCGGGTCATTTTCAGGAATTGTTCATGGACAAGTACGACCGCATGCTGCTCAGCGCCCTGTTGGAAAACGGTCGCGCGTCCTACGCCGATCTGGCGCGCAAAGTGAACCTGTCCGCGCCAGCCGTGGCCGAGCGCGTGGCCAAGCTTGAGGCGTGCGGGGTGATCACCGGTTATCAGGCGAAAGTCGATATGTCGAAGATCGGCCTGCCGATCCAGTGCGTGATCGAGCTGCGCCTGAACCAGCACGGCCAGCAGAAAACCTACGACGACCTGATCAAAATCCCGCAACTGACCGAATGCCATCGGGTGACGGGCGATCCGTGCGTGATTATGCAAGCGGCGGTGGGATCGATGCCGGAACTGGAAGAGTTGATCAACCGGATCGCCAAGTTCGGCTTCAGCAAAACCTCGATTGTGCTGTCGAGCGCGATAGAAAAGCGCGTGCCGCTGGGGCAGTTGGAAGGGAGGTAGTGAGGCGGGTGACGCCTTCGCGGGCAAGCCTCGCTCCTACGCGGAACTCATCGCCCGGCAGGAGCGAGGCTTGCCCGCGAAGGGGCCCGCCCAGGCACCATCACCCGCTAGAAGCCGCGATGGCGCTTGAGGTGTTCGTTGATCTTCGCCGCCGGGACTTTCTGCAGGCTGACCAGCAGATCATGCGACAACTCGCGCAAGCCATGGGTCTGGCGCAGTTCGGCGGCAAGGTGCGCGGTCAGGTTAGCGGCCATTTCCGCATCCGCCATCGCCCGGTGAGCCTTGCCGGTGTGCGGCAGACTGGCGAAGGTGGTCAGCGTTCCGAGCTTGTGATTCGGCGCCGCCGGCATCAGGCGTCGGGCCAATAACAGCGAGCAGGCAAAGTTCTGCAACCGCGTGCGTTTGATCCGCCCCAGCTCGAAATCCCAGAATTTCTGGTCGAACGCGGCGTTGTGCGCCAGCAACGGCGTGATGCCGACAAACTCGTTGACCTCGTTCATCACCTGCTCGGCCGAGGGCGCGGTGCGCAGCATGGCGTTGCTGATGCCGGTGAGTTGTTCGATGAAGGCGGGCACGCGCACGCCAGCGTTCATCAGGCTTTGGTAACGCTCGACGATGCGCCCCTGTTCGAGGATCACCACGGCGATTTCCGTGGCCCGGCAGCTGCTGCTCGGGGAGATCCCGGTGGTTTCAAAGTCGATGACTGCTATGCGTTCCAAACCTGTTTCAACTCCGTAAAAATCAATTCTTGAGCAGCAGCGCGCCTTCGATCGGCACGTAGCGGCTGGCGGCGCGGATCAGCGAATTCGCGGTCAGCCCCGGCACGCCATACGCCACGGCTTGCACGCCATGTTTGCTGATGATGCGCTCCAGCAACATGTCGAAATCACCGTCGCCGGAGGCCAGCACCACTTCGTCGACGTGGTCGGCGGCGTCCATGATATCGAGCGTAATGCCGACATCCCAATCGCCCTTGGCCGAGCCATCGCTGCGCTGGATGTAGGGTTTGAGTTTCACCACGAAACCCAGATTGCGCAGGATCTGCTGGAACTGCTGCTGCTTGCTGTCGCCGCGATCGATCGCGTAGGCATAAGCCTCGACGATTTCGCCCTGTTTGCTGATATCAGCCCACAGCGCCGCATAGTTGAAGTGGCAACCATAGGCCTGACGCACGGTGTAATAGAGGTTTTGAACGTCGGCAAACACTGCGATTTTTTTCATCGCTGCTTCCTATTGGCACGCAAGCGCCTGAGCTCTTGACGCAAACGTGCGCAGGCTTGGATCAGGCACCTGGCCCGAAAAGTCGCCCAGTATGCCAGCCTGAAGGATTGTTCCGCGAATAATCAGCCCGGAGCGCGGCCGCGCCCCGGACGAGTGGTGGGTCAGATGAACGAATCGTCGTCGCCGCCGAAGAATGACGAGCTGTCATCGCTGAAGTCGGCGTCGCTGAAATTGCCCTGATCGCTGGTGTCGTTGCCGGCCATCTGCTGGTCGTTGCTCCAGTCATTGCCGTTTTGATCAGTGGCGTTTTGATCATTGGCGTGCGCCGGTTCTTCGCGAATGATTTCGACGATTTCCTGCGGTTGATGGCCGCCGTGGAACAGGCTGCTGATGCCTTCCGCCAGCATCACCCCACCGGCCACGCCGGCAGCGGTTTTCAGTGCGCCACCGAGGAAACTGGACGCCTGTGGTTGGGCGGCGTAGCCCTGCTGCGGTGGGACGCTCTGCTGCGGCGCTGGCGAATTGAAGGACGGCCGGGCCGGTTCGCGCCAGCCGCCGCTGGCCGGTGCTGCGCTCGGATTCGGATTCGGATTTGGCGCAGGCTGCGAATCGCGCGAGCCACCGCCGAAGATGCTCGACAAAAATCCACCACCCGACGCCGCCGGGGCCTGCGACTTGGCGTGTTGCAGTTCGGCCTGCAACTGCTGGATCTGTTGCGCCTGTTGCTTGTTCTGCTGATCGAGACTTTTGAGCGCCGCCTCTTGAACCAGAATCGCCTGGGTCATGAAATAGCCCGCAGCGGGCTGCCGCGTCAGGTGTTCCTTGATCCGCGCCTCGGCCTGGGCGTCGCGCGGGGCTGCATCCGTTTCGGCCTGTTGCAGCCGTGAAAACAGTCCATCGATCAGGGTTTGTTCTTCGCTGTTCATGGCGACCTCATAGATTGCCGGGAATATCGTCCCCCTCATCCACCGTGGATAAGGTGCCTGACAGTTATGGGGCTGATACAAGATGTTTCAACGGCCTTTACCGAACGTTTACCTTTGCGCCCCCCAGCGCATCATCGGTTAAAGTGTGGCACTGCTTTTAACCTGCGATACCAACTGATGAATCCGTTCGAAGTGCTGCGTGACTCCCTGTATTTCTTCAAGCGCAATCTGGGCCAGATCGTGCAACTGTGCTTGCCGCTGGTGATGTTCGAGGCGTTCCTGCAACAAATCGTCGACAACGCCACCAGCCCGGAAGGTTTCCCCGGTTACAGCGTGCTGGTCGGTTTGCTGGTGTATCCGCTGTACACCGCCGCGCTGATTCTGTTTCTCGACGCGCGCAGCCGTGGCGAATCGCCGCGCACCCGCGACCTGCTGGCGATGTCCACCACCCTGTGGCCACGCTTTGCGCTGCTGACCGCGCTCAACACATTGCTGATTTTGCTGGGCCTGTCACTGTATTTCCTGCCGGGTATCTGGCTGATGGTGACACTGGCGTTCGCCGAGTATTTGCTGGTGCTGCGCGGCATGGCGCCACTGGCGGCAATGAAGGAAAGCCTGCGTCTGACGCGCGGCCATTTCCTGCGGATTCTGGTGTGCATTCTGGCGGTGATGGCGCCGTTGTGGCTGCTCAAGGGTCTGAGTCTCGAGTTCTATCCACAACCACAGAACCCCGTGCTCAGCTGGCTGATCGACAGCGCCCACAGCTTCCTGCAACTGTTCACCAGCGTGGTCCTTTTCCGTATGTTCATGCTGGTCGGCGAAGCGCCTGACAAAAATGACCGAATAGTCTGACCGCTCTACCGTTGGGCGCAGGCAGCGCTCTCGGGTATGCTCGGGGCCTCTTTGTAACGCTATAAGCCGAGCCAATGACCCGTCTCCTGCGCTACACCCTGCTGAGCCTGTTGCTGATTGTCGGCCTCGGCGCAATATTGATTTACAGCGTGACCTGGCGCCCCGAAGCCAAGGAAGTGTTGCCGGTCAGTTGCACCGCGAAGGCGCCGACGCTGGTGCCCGGCCAGGCGCTGAAGGTGATGACCTGGAACGTCCAGTACCTGGCGGGCAAACGCTATGTGTTCTGGAATGACCTGGCACAGGGCGACGACGAGAGCCCGACCCAGGAAGACATGGCATTCAGCCTGGATGAAGTGGCGCGGGTGATTCGCGACGAAGAGCCCGACATCGTCCTGTTGCAGGAACTCGATGACGGCGCCAAGGCCAGCGACTATCAGAACCAGTTCAAACTGCTCCAGGAACGCGTCTCCGACCTGTTCCCGTGCAGCGCTCACACCTTCGACTGGAAAGCCGACTTTGTCCCCGAGCCGCACATCTTCGGCAGCGTCGGCCGGCAATTGGCGACGTTGAGCCGCTACCAGATCGGCCATGCCGAACGCGTGCAATTACCGGTGGCGCCAGCCAACTTCATCAGCCGCCAGTTCAAACCGAAAAACGCCTTGCTGGCGACTTATCTGCCGCTGAGCGATGGCGGGCAGATCGCAGTGCTCAACACTCACCTGGAACGCGTTGTTCAACCGGACGACACCCTGCAAGCGCAAGTGACCGCCGTGGGCAAAGTCCTCGACCGCTATGAAGGCCGGGGCACGCCGTGGTTGATTGGCGGCGATTTCAATCTGCTGCCGCTGGGCCAATACCGACGTTTACCCGCCGAGCAACGCACGCCCTTCTCTGCCGACAGCGCATTGCATGTGTTGTGGGACAAATACCCGATGATCCCCAGCAACAGCGAGGCGAGCGGGGTTAATCGCGCGCAATGGCTGACCCATTACCCGAACGATCCCGGCCTCAATGGCCCGGATCGCACGGTGGATTATCTGTTTTACAGCCCGAGGATCAAACGCGTTGAAGCGACGGTGAGACAGGACGACACGTTGCGCATCTCCGATCACCTGCCAGTGATTGCGCGGTTTCTGTTGCCGGCGGCCCCGTAGTCCGAATCAAAGCTTCAAGAGCAGGCCATCTCTGTGGGAGTGAGCCTGCTCGCGAATGCCGCAGCGCCGATCCAACTGACTATTTGCGCGGTTTGATCCGCGCCGTCGCCTCGGCCACCAATGGGTCATCCGGCCAGTAATGCTTGGGATAACGCCCCTTCAAATCCTTCTTCACTTCGGCATACGTGCTGCGCCAGAAGTTCGCCAGATCCTGCGTCACCTGCACCGGGCGCCGCGCCGGCGACAACAAGTGCAGCTTGACCACTTGCCGGCCACCGGCAATGCGCGGGGTTTCGGCGAGGCCGAACAGTTCCTGCAAACGCACCGCGAGAATCGGCGGTTGCTCACTGTAATCCAGCCGAATCGATGAACCGGACGGCACGCTCAAATGGTGCGGCGCCAGCTCATCAAGCCGTTGCGGCAACGGCCATGGCAGCAGGTTATGGACGATGCTTGACAGGTCCAGATTGGCGAAGTGGCTGAGCCTCGAGACTTTGCCCAAGTACGGCATCAGCCAATGTTCGAGGTTGTTCAGCAACGCCGCATCACTGACATCCGGCCATTCACTTTCACCCTTGCCGCCGAGGTCCAACTGGCGCAACAAAGCGACGCGCGCCTGCCACTGACGCAGTTCCGGGGTCCACGGCAACAGCTCCAGCCCCTTGCGCCGCACCAGATTGACCAACGCCTGACTGCGCGCCGTTTCGTCGAGCCCGGTCAGCGGCTCGCGGCTGAGGATCAGTTCGCCGACCTTGCGCTGGCGCTCGGCGCGCAACACGCCTTCGCGCTCGTCCCAATCCAGCTGATCGACGCAGCGCACCTGCTCGGCCAGCACCGAGTCAAACAGCGCCGGATCAAAATCCGCCGCCAGATAAATCCGTTCTTCACGCTGACCCTGACGGCTGCCGAGGTCGGCGATCACCAGCCACGCTTGCTTCATCAAACTGTCGGCCTCGGCAAACAACGCCGCGCGCCCGTTGGCCAGGCGATATTCCGCCCCCCCGGCGCGGCGTTGTTGCGCGACCCGGTCCGGGTACGCCAGCGCCAGCAAGGCACCGAGCCAGCGTGGATGATCGGGATCGCTGACCGGCGCCGAAGCTTTGCCGCGCAGATAACCGCGATATTGCCGCGCCAATTGCCGAGCCCGTTGCACACCGCCCTGAGCACCGCGCGCGGCGCGTTCTTCGCCGGACAACAACACCAGCCGACTGTGCAGATCGGCGCCCGCACCGCGCAAGATATCGCGTTCACCGAGCAGCGCCGCGACGTCGCACGCCATCTCCGCCAGCCCCAGCGCTTGCCCGCGCAACAGTAAGTGCGCGATGCGTGGATGCGCCGGCAACTGCGCCATTGCCTGGCCATGAGCGGTCAACGCTTCGCCGTCGAGTGCGCCGAGGCGCTCAAGCAAATCCTGCGCCTGGGCATAAGCGGCGGCGGGCGGAATATCGAGCCAGACCAATTGCCCCGGCGCCACGCCCCAACGCCCGAGCTGCAACGCCAGACCGGCGAGGTCCGCCGAGAGTATTTCCGCGCTCGCGTAGGCAGCCAATTGTTCGTGCTGGTCTTGCGACCACAAGCGATAACACACGCCCGGCTCCAGGCGCCCGGCCCGGCCGGCACGTTGCGTGGCGCTGGCGCGGGAGATGCGCTGCGTGTCGAGACGGGTCATGCCGCTGCCCGGATCGAAACGCGGGACCCGCGCCAATCCGGCATCGATCACCACGCGCACGCCATCGATAGTCAGGCTGGTCTCGGCGATGTTGGTCGCCAGCACCACTTTGCGTTGGCCGGCGGGCGCCGGATCAATCGCCGCACGTTGCGCAGCGAGGTCCAGTTCACCGTGCAACGGACAAAGCAAAACCGGCGAGCTCGCGCCCAGCGCGTCGGCCAATTGCTGATGCACCCGACGAATCTCCGCTTGCCCCGGCAGGAACACCAGGACGCTGCCGCTTTCGTCGTTCAGGGCTTCGAGGATGGTCTGGACCAAACGTGGCTCGATGAATTCCCCGGGTTGAAACGGTCGGCCCCAGCGCATCGCCACCGGGTACATGCGGCCTTCGCTGCGCAGGATCGGCGCGTCGTCGAGCAACCCGGCGAGGCGCTCGCCTTCCAGCGTCGCCGACATCAGCAGGATCTTCAGCGGCTGGTCGTCACGAAACAGTTCGCGGCCATTCAGGCTCAGGGCCAGCGCCAGATCGGCGTCGAGGCTGCGTTCGTGAAATTCATCGAAGATCAGCAAACCGACGCCATCCAGCGCCGGATCATCCTGCAAACGCCGGGTGAGAATGCCTTCGGTGACCACTTCGATACGCGTGTTCGGCCCGACTTTGCTGTCCAGTCGAATGCGATAACCGACGGTTTCGCCGACGGTTTCGCCGAGCTCACTGGCCAAACGCTCCGCCGCCGCCCGCGCCGCCAGCCGCCGTGGTTCAAGCATCAGAATGGTCTGCCCGGCCAGCCACGGCTCATGCAACAAGGCCAACGGCACGCGCGTGGTTTTACCGGCACCGGGCGGCGCTTCGAGCACCGCTTCATGGCGCGTCGCCAAGGCTTCACGCAGCGCGGGTAAAACTTCATCAATCGGCAGAGAATTCATGCTGGCTCCACAGGGCGTGCCCACAGTAAATTGCGAGTCGCAATTTCAGCCCGAAGGGCCGAACCGCAAAAAAATTCATTGGCCTTTACACGTTGTCGATCTGAAAAAAACAACTTCAATCCTCAGCGATTGCACTAGGGGTGAGACGCGGGCGCAATTTACTGTGGGCACGCCCTGCCGCCGCGAGTATAACGGCGAACTGCCAAGTGTTCGTTGCGGTCCTAATTCGTATCGACGACGCTTCGTTTCCAGATGACTCAGGAGATTTTTTCCATGCGTATTCCTTTTCGCCTGATCGGCGGTGTGCTGGTCGCGACCTTGCTGACCCAAGTCACTGCTTGCGGATCGATTTTCTATCCTGACCGGCGTGGCCAGATCGACGGCAAGATTGACCCGGCGATCGCCGTGCTCGATGCCGTCGGCCTGCTGTTTTACGTGATTCCCGGGCTGATTGCGTTTGCCGTGGATTTTGCCACTGGCGCGATTTATTTCGAGCCGGGCAAGACCGCGCAAGTGGCGCCGGAGAAACTCAAGGAAGCCATCGGCCCGGACGGTCAGGTGGATAACCGCAAGTTGCAGACCATTCTTGAAACCGAACTGGGCCGCAGCTTCCCGCTCGACGATCCACGCCTGATTCAGCACAAGGGCAGCACGCAGCAACTGGCGATGTTCGGCCTGCAACCTGCCGCCTGATTGCGCACTTAAAGGACATGCCGCAGCTATGACCACCAGCCTCGAACACGCTCGCCTGCTGCGATTGGCGACCCGCGCCTCGGTGGCGGTGGCTTGCACGTTGATTGTTGCGAAAGCCATTGCCTGGTGGTTGAGCGGCTCGGTGAGCATGCTCGCCGGGCTGACCGACTCGGCGCTCGACGGCATCGCCTCGTTGCTCAATTTGCTCGCGGTGCATTACGCCTTGCGCCCGGCGGATGACGATCACCGTTACGGCCACGGCAAGGCTGAATCGTTGTCGGGCATGGCGCAGGCGTTGTTCATCGGCGGCAGTGCGGTGTTGATCGCGTTTCACGCGTTTGATCGCTTGCAACATCCGGAGCCGGTCGGCGCGCCGTGGGTGAGCATCGGCGTAATTGTTTTCTCCTTGGCGCTGACCGTGGCGTTGCTGATGTTGCAGCATCGGGTGATCAAGGCCACTGGCTCCAACGCCGTGCGCGCCGACTCGCTGCATTACCGTTCCGACCTGATGCTCAACGGCAGCATTTTGCTGGCGCTGGTGCTCGCCGGGTTTGGTTTCAATCAACTGGATGCGTGGTTTGGTCTGGGGATTGCCGCGTACATTCTCTGGAGCGCGGTGCAGATCGCCCGGGAAAGTTTTGCCGTGCTGATGGACGAGGAGCTGCCGACGGATGTCAGCCAGCACATGCTCGAATTGGCCTGCGCGGTGCCCGGCGTGTTGGGCGCGCATGACCTGCGCACGCGGATTTCCGGTAATCACTGGTTTGTGCAGTTGCATCTGGAGTTGCCGGGGGAACTGACGCTGTCAGTCGCCCACGGCATCAGCGATCAAGCCGCCGAGGCGATTCACGCCGCTTACCCGCGAGCCGAAGTGCTGGTGCACGCCGACCCGCAGGAAGTGGTGTTGGCCGCCAAGGCTCAGAACGTCACCTGATAACCGCGACTGGCCAGGCAGTTGCCCTGCGCCTGTCGATAGGCCTGCACCACCGATGGATCAGGCTGATACGTGGCGGTTTGCGGGTTGAAGCCACTTTGCTGCGTCGCGTATTGCGAGCACTCGTAACCGTCCTGGGCGACTTGCTGCGGCGACTGGCCATTGGCCGGGTACGCCGTCACGTCGATCCCAGTGCTGGTCGGTTGCTGCGGTGCAACGCCGACCGGCGGCTCGACCACCACGTAATCCTGAGTGCTTTGTTGGTAGGCGTAATACGAACCGGCGGCGAGGAACAGCAACGCGCCACCGACCCACACTTCGCGCGCGTAATCGGGCATGTATTGCACGCGAATCCCGCGCGGCGGCTGCACCACCACATAACGCGGACCTTGCGGGCGATACCAGTAGCCGCCGGAATAGTAGTAATCCTGGCCACGGTACGGCACGCGGAAATCGCGGTCCGGGAAGCGGTCGACCATCTGTCCGGGACGATACTGCGGGCCCGGTCCCCAACCGTTGCCGTGGCCACTCGGGCGACCTATCCAACGATAATCATCGGGTCGTGAACCTTGGCCGCCAGCCTGCCAATGCTGGTTGTTATCGTTGCGCCGCGGGATGTCCTGATAGTAACCACGGCGCGGTTCCTGGGTCTGGCGCACGGCGTCGGGCCGGGGCTGGATCGGCAGGCTGTTGGCCGGCAGCTGCGGCGGTGGCGGCGCCGGGCGAACTTGCGTATTGGCATCCCGCGGGCCACGGTTCTGCCATTGGCCGTTCTGGTTATGATCGCGGTTTTGATCGTGGTTCTGGTTCTGACCGTTGTGCTCGAACTGGCGGCTGTTGTCGCCACGAATAATCTGGTTATTCTGCGGTCGCGGCTGATTCTGCTGCTCACCACCACGGCCCTGATTGTTACCCTGCTGCTCCGGCCCGCGCTGTCCACCCTGCGGGCCGCGACTTTGCGGGTCATCGGCGAGCGTTTGCGCGCTGACACTTACACACAGCAAACCAACACCGGCCAAACGCCAGATGCGCGACTTCATGCTCTTCCTCACTGCGGGTTAGGACCTGTACGTAAGACTGGGAAAGCACAGGCTTGTTCTGCAACAGGTTATCAGTCACGCAACTTATTTATTGAGCGCTGATTGGCTCAACGTCCTGCAATAAATCGCGGGCAAAAGAAAAGGGAGACCCGTCGGCCTCCCTTTGAGAACTTCGTCCGTGCTCAACGCTTTTGACGTTGGCTCACCTCACGCCGTCTTCTGGACAGTGTGTAGCTCGGGGGCCGGCGCATCCCCGGTGGGGGCTGGCGGCCGCAGCTGGCCTGATTGGGCGAGCCGCTGTGGACTGTTTGTCCGAGCAGTGATTCTGGTGTTAAGAATAGGCTCGAGGCGCTGGCACAGGATTGCGAAGATTGCTGAATTAAACATCACTTGCGCAATTTTTAACCCTGGATAGATAATCCGCCGCAATAGTTACGACAAAGGACTGATTGATGAGCAAACTCGACCGATACGACCTGAGCATTTTGGCGGAATTGCAGCGTGACGCGCGCATTTCCAACCAGGAGCTGGCCGAACGCATCGGCCTGTCGCCTTCACCCTGCTCGCGCCGCGTTAAACAGCTGGAGGACGACGGTTACATCTCGCGTCAGGTCGCGCTGCTGGACCGCAAGATGCTCGGCCTGAGCCTCACGGCGTACGTGCTGATCGGCATGGACCGGCACACGCCCGAGCGTTTCGAGAACTTCGAAGCGGCGATCCGCACCTTGCCGCAAGTGCTGGAATGCAGCCTGGTGACGGGAATGGATGCCGATTACCAGTTGAAAGTGGTGGTGCCGGACATGGATCACTATCAGAAGCTGCTGCTGGGCCATTTGACCCGGATTGAAGGCGTGACCAGCGTTCGCTCGAGTTTTGTGTTGAACCAGGTGTTGAACAGCACCGAATTGCCGCTGACCCATCTGCGCAGTTGATCGTGGCGAGGGGGCTTGCCCCGGTTGGTCGTTCCCACGCTCTGCATGGGAACGATCAGCTTCCCGACGCAGGTCAATGCCCCGCGATCAGCGCATGCCGTATACTCGCCCCCGCCCTTTTAGCCCTGCCCGCGCTGGAGATGTTCGATGGATCCTGCACTATTCGAAGAGTGGATGATGACCGGCCTGGTCACCATCCTGATCGGTTTCATGGGTTTTATCGTCTGGGATCTGGCGAAGAAGTCCAAGGCCGGCAAGTTCGGCACGTTCATTCTGTTCTTCGTGCTGGGCCTGGGGATTCTCGCGTTCATCATCAAAAGCGTGGTTATCGCCTACATCGAAAACGGCTCGTCATAAGCGCGCCGGCACTTCCTTCCACTGGCCCTGATCGAGCCCATCGATCGACCAGTCGCCGATTTTGACCCGCACCAGACGCAACGTCGGCAAACCCACCGCCGCCGTCATGCGCCGCACCTGCCGATTGCGCCCCTCACGAATCACCAGTTCCAGCCAACTGGTCGGCACGCTTTTGCGAAAACGCACTGGCGGGTTGCGCGGCCACAGTTCAGGTTCTTCAAGCTGTCGCGCCTCGGCGGGCAAGGTCATGCCATCGTTCAGCTCGACGCCATCACGCAAGCGCTGCAACTGCTCGGCGCTCGGCTCGCCTTCCACTTGCACCCAATAGGTCTTGGCCAGTTTGTGTTTCGGGTCAGCGATGCGCGCCTGCAGTTGTCCGTCATTGGTCAGCAACAGCAAGCCTTCGCTGTCGCGGTCCAGGCGTCCGGCCGGGTAAATCCCCGGAATCTCGATGTAATCCTTGAGCGTCGCCCGCCCTTCGCCGTCGCTGAATTGCGTCAGCACATCAAACGGTTTGTTGAACAGGATCAGCTTCGGCTCGGCCGGCGGCGCTTTGGCGACACGGCGCGCGGCAGATTGCTGAGTATTCGCGCCAGGGCGGCGGGAAACGGGACGTTGAGGACGGGACATGGCAAAAGGAACATCTAACGGTCAGGGCTGCTAATGCTAGTGCCCTGACCGCCAAATGACCATGACCAACCGTTAGCGGAACAATCGTTAGCGGAACGGCGGCTCGTCGAAGCTGCGCAGTTTGCGCGAGTGCAGGGAGTTGAGCTCAGTGCGCAACAGGTCCACCGCTTCGATGCCGATCTTCAAGTGCTGGCTGACCGCGCGTTCATAGAAAGCGTTGGCCGAACCCGGCAGTTTGATTTCACTGTGCAGCGGTTTATCGGAAACGCACAGCAAGGTGCCGTAAGGCACCCGCAAACGATAACCCTGGGCGGCGATGGTGCCGCTTTCCATGTCCACGGCGACCGCGCGGGACAGGTTGATCAATGGCCGTTCCTGAGCCCAGCGCAGTTCCCAGTTACGGTCGTCGTAGGTCAGCACGGTGCCGGTGCGCAGGCGTTTCTTCAGCTCGTCGCCCTTCTCGCCGGTGACGTTGGCCGCTGCTTGTTGCAAGGCCATTTGTACTTCGGCCAGCGCCGGGATCGGGATGTTCGGCGGCACCACACGGTCGAGAATCCCGTCGCGGCGCATGTAGGCGTGGGCCAGCACGTAGTCGCCGATGGTCTGCGACTGCCGCAGGCCGCCGCAGTGGCCGATCATCAGCCAGCAATGCGGGCGCAGCACGGCCAGGTGATCGGTGATGTTCTTGGCGTTGGACGGGCCGACGCCAATGTTCACCAGCGTCACGCCGTGGCCATCATTGGCGATCAGGTGATAGGCCGGCATCTGATAACGGTGCCAGACCACGCCGGCAGCAATCGCCGACGCCTCGCCGTGGTCCATGGTTTTTTCGATGATCACGTTGCCCGGCAACACCATGCGCACAAAACGCGGGTCGCTGCGCAACTGCTCCAGACCGTGGACGATGAACTGGTCGACGTAACGGTGGTAGTTGGTCAACAGAATCCACGGCTGCACATGACGCCAGTCGCTGCCGGTGTAGTGCACCAGTCGGCGCAGGGAGAAATCCACACGTGCCGCATCGAACAGCGCCAGCGGCAGCGGATCGGTGTTTTCCCAATCGTAGAGGCCATCGGCGATGCCATCGGTGGCGGCAGACAGGTCGGTACTCGGGAACACCCGCGCCAGCACCGCAGCGGTGACGCCGGAACCGGCCAGCTCATCGCCCTGCTCGACCACGTACGGATACGGAATGTTTTGCTGGCTGACGCCGACTTCGACCGTGACGGTGAAGTCGTGCATCAACGGCACCAGTTGCTCCAGCAGGTACTTACGAAACGCCGCCGGATGGGTCACGGTGACGCTGTAAGTGCCGGGCAACTGCACTTTGGCGTAGGCGCGAGTGGTTTGTGGGACTTCGCCCTGGCACAGGTAGGTCAGGCGCAATTCGGGATAACGAAACATCGCACGCTGTTCGGCGTCGGGTTCGATACGGTCCTTGAGGTAACGCTTGAGCGCCTGATTCAGCGCAGAGGTTGCCTGCTCATGCAGGACGGCGAGCCGGTCGACGGCTTGTTCGGCGGTTTGAACAACAATAAACGCTTCGGTCACGATCAGCTTCCTGTGTTCTGACTTGCAGGCGTTCATCTTGCCTGCATCGTCGGCGGACGGGAACAGTGACGTGTTGATACAAATCGCCGCAATCAACGCAGTCCCCTTCAGCACAAGCCCCTGTGGGAGCGAGCTTGCTCGCGATGACGGTGGAACAGGCGACTTCGATGTCGACTGTCATACCGCTATCGCGAGCAAGCTCGCTCCTACAGGGGATTTTGGGTGGATTACAGAGGTGGGGTTGAGCGGGCGACGAGCGCTTCGACATCCAGCCCGCGCGGCAAAGCGCCATACACGCGCCCCGCCGAGCCGAGGCGGCTGGCGATAAACCCATCGCTGACCGCCGCGTTCCCTGCCTCCAGCAGCAGCTTTGCCTGCAAACCGAGGGCAATGTCTTCGGTCAATTGCCGAGCGCGGTACTGGATGTCGCTGGTGTCCTTGAACGCGCTGTGCAATTGGCTGATATGCGCGGCCAGGCGCTTGTCGCCGTGGCCATTGCCGAGTTCGCTGAACAGCACATCAAGCACGCCCGGCTCTTTCGACAAGGCGCGCAGCACGTCGAGGCATTGCACGTTGCCGGAACCTTCCCACGTCGAATTGACCGGCGCCTCACGGTACAGGCGCGGCAGGATGCTTTCTTCGACATAACCGGCGCCGCCCATGCATTCGGCGGCTTCGTTGATCATTCCCGGCGCGCGTTTGCAGATCCAGTATTTGCCCACCGCCGTCACCAGTCGGGCGAATTTGGCTTCGTGGCTGTCGTCCAGATGATCCAGCGCCTGGCCCAGGCGCAAGCTCAATGCCAGCGCGGCTTCGCTTTCCAGCGCGAGGTCGGCCAGCACGTTTTGCATCAATGGCTGTTCGCTGAGCAACTTGCCGCCGACGCTGCGGTGCGCGCAGTGATGGCTGGCCTGGGTCAGCGCCTGACGCATCAAAGCGCTGGAACCGACCATGCAATCGAAGCGCGTCATCGCGACCATTTCGATAATCGTCGGTACGCCGCGCCCTTCTTCGCCGACCATCCACGCCAGCGCGCCGCGAAATTCGACTTCGCTGGACGCGTTCGAGCAATTGCCGAGTTTGTTTTTCAGGCGCTGGATGTAGAACTGGTTGCGCGTGTCGTCCGGGCGATGGCGCGGCAGCAGGAAGCAGGTCAGGCCTTTATCGGTCTGGGCCAGCGTCAGAAACGCATCGCACATCGGCGCCGAGCAGAACCACTTGTGCCCCACCAGCTCATACGCCTGACCCGGCCCGGCAGCGCCCACCGGAAAGGCTTTGGTGGTGTTGGCGCGGACGTCGGTGCCGCCCTGTTTTTCGGTCATCGCCATGCCGATAGTGACGCCGGCCTTGTGCGCCATGCCGACGTTACGCGGGTCGTACTCGGTGGCGAGAATCTTCGGCAACCACTGCTCGGCGAGGTCCGTTTGCAGGCGCATGGCCGGGACGCTGGCGAATGTCATGGTCAGCGGACAACCGCTGCCGGCCTCGGCCTGACTGTGCAGATAAGTCATGGACGCGCGGGCGACATGTGCGCCGGGCTGCGGCTGGGTCCATGGCAACGAGGTCAAACCGTGCTCGACCGCCGTGCGCATCAACTGGTGATACGCCGGGTGAAACTCCACCAGATCGATGCGATGGCCATAACGGTCGTGGCTGACGAACACTGGTTTGTTCTGATTGGCGAGGAACCCGGCTTCCATCAGCGGCCCGCCGGCCAGCGCGCCATAAGCGTCGATCCGCGACTCGGCCCAACCGGCGCCAAACCGTCGCGACCACTCCTGCAACGGCAGGTCGATGCGATAGAGGTTGCTGCCGTCCGGCGACGGTGGCTGATTGGTGACTTCGTGGGTTTCGGCGAACTGATGCAGGTTCATGACGGGGTTCCTTGGGTCAGCCAGAGGGCCAGTTAAGCACCGCCCCTCGGCTGATCAAAGTGTCATAAGCGCCGAACTGTCGGCGCTTTCACCCTGCCTCGCTGCACAGCACGCGGCGATGCAGAGCGGCTTGCAGGTCTTCGAATTTCAGCGGTTTGTTCAGGAAATCAATCAGCGCGCCGCTCGGGCACTGTTCGCGGTCAACACTCGGGGCAAGCATGAACACCGGCAAGTCGGCGCAACCCGGCACACCGCGAATCTGGCAGCACAGCGACGCGCCGTTCTGCGCCGGCAACTGGCAATCGAGCAGCACCGCGTCGAAGCGCTCGCGTTCCAATAGCTGCAACGCAGTCGCGGCGCTGTCAGCGGTACGCACGCGAAAGCCGAGTTTCAGCAGCATGCCGCGCATGACCAATTGATTGACGCCGCTGTCATCGACCAGCAACACCGTGCAGTCCTGCGGCAACCGCGAACGCGGCAAATCGCGGCTCATGTACGGTGCCGGCGCGGATTCGACCACGGGCAATTCGACTTCTATATCCAGTTGAAAACGGCTGCCGCTGCCCGGCTCGGAACGATGGGTCAGTCGGCCGCCAAGCAATTCGACCAGTTGCCGACAAATCGCCAGGCCCACGCCGAGGCCGCCATATTCGCGAGTCATCGAACCGTCGAGCTGGAAGAAGCGCTGATACAGGGTGGCCTCGCCCAGATCGGTGAAACCAATGCCGGTGTCGATCACCGCAAAGGACAGCGCCATGCGCCCGGTTTCCAGCGGTTTGCCGCTGACCCGCAGCGCAACGCCGCCGACGCGGGTGAACTTGATTGCGTTGTCGAGCAGGCATTCAAGGCATTGCGCGAGCTTGCTGCTGTCGCCGATCAAACGGTCCGGCAGGCCCGGCGTGACATCGACTTTCAGATCGAGGGATTTGCCCGAGGCATTGCCGTCGAACTGCACGCGCAAGGCTTCGACCACACCGCGCAAACTGAAAGTCGCCGCAGACGCCTTGAGCTTGCCGGCCTGCAATTCGGTGAGCGTGAGAATGCCGTTGACCATGCGCATCATGTCCCGCGCCGAACCGGCGGCGGTTTGCTGGTATTGCTCCAGTTCCGGGTCCATCTCGACGGTTTGCATCAACTCCAGCGAACCGATCACGCCATTCATTGGCGTGCGCAATTCGTGGGTCAGGGTGGCGAGGAATTCGTCTTTGAGCTTGTTGCTGCGCGCCAGTTGCTGGTTGAGCACTTCAAGCTTTTGCCCGGCATCGAACAGCGTTTGCGCCTGTTGCTCGCGCATGGCGTTGATGCGGTCGGCCAGCGCCAGCGACAGCAGCGCCACTTCAATGGCCGAGCCGATCTGGCTGGCGTACATGGTCAGGAACACGTTCGGCAGGTAACCCAGGACCATCAGCGTATTGACGATGCCGCCGAGCAAAAACGCCGACCAGGCAATGATGAAATACCGCGCCACCCGCAAGCCGCGCAGCCAGACCAGAATACCGGCGGCGAAAATCACCACGGTAAACAGCAGCGCCAGGGTCGTCGCCAACCGCAGCGCCAGCGCATAACTGGTCATCAGCGACAACCCGACCACCACCGCGCCAAACGCGATCAGCCCCAGCAACAAGCGATCGAGCCAGCGACTGTGCTGGGCGGTTTGCAGGAAGCTGCGGGCAAACTGGCTGCCGAACAGCCCCGCGCAACCAATGAAAAACGGCGTCGCGGCGTTGGCCCACCACGGGTAGTTCGGCCAGAAATACTCGACCGCCGCGCCGTTCACTGACAGCTGATACAAGCCGAATGAGGCGATATAGAAGATGTAATAGAGGTAACTGGTGTCGCGCACGCTGAGGAAGATGAACAGGTTGTAAACCACCATCCCCAGCAGCACGCCATAGATCAGCCCGAGCACATAGAGGCGCACCGGCTGTTCTTCGAGGTATGCGGTGCTCGACCATAAAGTCACCGGCGCCTGAATCGAACCTTGGCTTTGCAGGCGCAGGTAAACGGTGCGCGCCTGTTCGGGTTTGAAGTTCAGATTGAACAGGTAATTGTTCTGGCGAATTTCGCGGCTGTCGAACGGCAGCGCATCGCCGGTACGACGGCTGAGCTGATAGTCGCCGGCGGCATCGGGCAGGTACAGGTCGAGGTGATCGAGCGGCGGATACGCCAGTTCGAGCAACCAGGTGCGACGCGCTTCGGGGTTGGTCGGACGATAAAGCAGGTCGATTTTCAGCCAGAACACCGAACGCGAATAACCGGCGTTGAGCGTGGCTTTGTCGTGGGGTTTGAAATTTCCAGCAGCATCTTGCGCGCGAATATCGGCAATGGTCGCCTGACCGTCCGCGTCCTCGAACACCTGCATGTCCCGACCCAGGGGCAGGCTCTGGGTGAACTCATCAAATTCAACGGCACTCGCCAGGAGGGGCAAGCACAACAGCAACATCAGCAAATAGCGCATTTAAGCCCCAGCGTGGCCTGTCCGGTCCTGTCAGGAAGCCCCCCATTCCTTTTGAGTAGACGTAAAACCGGTAATACCTGTTATTAGTTTGGATCCACTCTAGCATAGCCGTTGATGGCCATTGAGCACCATTGAAATTTTTCCTACAAGGGCTCTAGCACGGGCGTTCCAGCGCTATGCATTGAGATAGAGCCGTCGGCATGCCGCCGGGAGTTCGCTTGAGTATGTAGCAGCTGCCGAGGTACGAGGCTGCGTTCGGCTGCGAAGCAGTCGTGAAATCAGGCGATGCGGTGTATCAGGAAGACCGCGTACTCAGGTTTGACGACTGCTGCGCAGCCGAACGCAGCCTCGTGCCTCGGCAGCTGCTACGGGGTGCTTTGCCGTTGTACTGGGCGCTCATGACTCGCTGGTCGTCTGGTGGTAAGCTCGCGCACCATGAATATCTACAGCTCTCGCCCCGTTGTCCTCTGTCTCTCCGGCCACGACCCAAGTGGTGGCGCCGGCTTGCAGGCAGATATCGAAGCCCTGCTCGCTCAGGGTTGTCATGCGGCCCCGGCCGTCACTGCGCTGACTGTGCAAGACACGGTCAACGTCACTGACTTCCGCGTCCTCGACCGCGAGTGGGTGTTGGCTCAGGCCAATGCCGTGCTCAACGACTCCGAAGTCGCGGCAGTGAAACTGGGCATGCTCGGTTCGCTGGCCATGGTCGACACCGTGGTCGAGCTGCTCTCGGCGCATCCGCATTTGCCAGTGGTCTGCGACCCGGTGCTGCGGGCCGGTGGCGGCGGACGCCTGGGCAAGGACGAGGTCGGCTACGCCATGCGCGAACGCCTGCTGCCGCTGTCGATCATTGCCACGCCCAACCTGCCCGAAGCGCGGATCCTCGCTGAACTGCCTGAAGGCACCGCCGACGAGTGCGCGGAAAAACTCCTGCCGTTCGTCAAAAACCTGCTGATCACCGGCGGCCATGGCGATGAGCTGGAAATCCACAATCGCCTGTACAGCCGCGACGGTCGCCGCGAAACCTTCACCTGCCAGCGTTTGCCCGGCAGTTATCACGGTTCCGGTTGCACCTTGGCCAGCGCATTGGCCGGTCGTCTGGCCCAGGGCGAAAACCTCGCCAGCGCCGTGCAGACCGCGCTTAACTACACGTGGCGGACCCTGCGCGATGCCGAGCAACTGGGCAAAGGCCAGTTCGTGCCGCGCCGCTTGCCGCTGGATTTCTGTTCATAACGCTGGTTCGCCAATGCGTTCGAAACAGCTTGTTCGACACTTTGATGCGTAAAGCGCAGAGGCTTGCCCGATGAAACTACGTGGCCTGTACGCCATTACCGACAGCCAGCTGCTGGCCGGTAAATTCCTGTCCTACGTCGAGGCGGCGCTGGAAGGTGGCGTCACCCTGCTGCAATACCGCGACAAAAGCAGCGATGACGCCCGCCGCTTGCGTGAGGCCGAAGCGCTGCGCGAGTTGTGTGATCGCTACAAGACAACTTTGATCATCAACGACGACGCCGAACTCGCCGCGCGCCTTAACGTCGGCGTGCACCTGGGCCAGACCGACGGCCCGCTGACGCCGGCACGCGCCTTGCTCGGACGCCAGGCGATCATCGGCTCGACGTGCCACGCGCAACTCGAACTCGCCGAGCAAGCGGCCAAAGAAGGCGCCAGTTATGTCGCGTTCGGGCGCTTTTTCAATTCCAATACCAAACCCGGCGCGCCGACCTGCAGCCTCGACTTGCTCGACCAGGCGCGCAGCAAACTGCACCTGCCGATCTGCGCGATCGGCGGCATCACCCTCGACAACGCCGCGCCGCTGGTGGCCCACGGTGTCGATCTGCTGGCGGTGGTGCATGGCCTGTTTGGCGCCGAGAGCACGGCTGAAGTGACCCGCCGCGCCCGCGCCTTCAACGAACTGCTTTGCATTAAGTAGCTTAAAAATTCTGATTAGAGAGCCCAACATGTCTCGTTCCGAAACGCTGTTTGCCAATGCCCAGAAACACATCCCCGGTGGCGTCAACTCGCCGGTCCGCGCGTTCAAGAGCGTGGGTGGCACGCCGCTGTTTTTCAAACACGCTGAAGGCGCCTACGTCACCGACGAAGACGACAAGCGTTATGTCGATTACGTCGGCTCGTGGGGCCCGATGATCCTCGGCCACAGCCATCCGGACGTGCTGGAAGCGGTGCGCAAACAACTGGAACACGGCTTGTCCTACGGCGCGCCGACGGCGATGGAAACCGAGATGGCCGACCTGGTCTGCTCGATCGTGCCGTCGATGGAAATGGTACGCATGGTCAGCTCCGGCACCGAAGCGACCATGAGCGCGATTCGCCTGGCCCGTGGTTTCACCGGCCGCGACGCCATTATCAAATTCGAAGGCTGCTACCACGGCCACTCCGACAGCCTGTTGGTCAAGGCCGGTTCGGGCCTGCTGACCCAGGGCGTTCCGAGCTCGGCAGGTGTGCCGGCGGACTTCGCCAAACACACGCTGACCCTGCCGTTCAACGACATCGACGCAGTCGAAACCATGCTCGGCGAAGTGGGCCAGGACGTGGCGTGCATCATCGTCGAGCCCGTCGCTGGCAACATGAACTGCGTGCCGCCGGCGCCAGGTTTCCTCGAAGGTTTGCGGACTCTGTGCGACAAGCACGGCGTGGTGCTGATTTTCGACGAAGTGATGACCGGTTTCCGTGTTGCTCTTGGCGGTGCCCAGGCGCACTTCGGCGTGACGCCAGACCTGAGCACGTTCGGCAAGATCATTGGTGGCGGGATGCCGGTCGGCTGTTTCGGCGGCAAACGCGAAATCATGTCGCACATTGCGCCGCTGGGCCCGGTCTATCAGGCCGGCACCTTGTCGGGTAACCCGCTGGCGATGGCCGCTGGCCTGACCACGCTGCGCCTGATCAGCCGTCCGGGTTTCCATGACGAGCTGACCGACTACACCACTCGCCTGCTCGATGGCCTGCAGCAACGCGCCGATGCCGCGGGCATTCCGTTCGTGACCACGCAAGCGGGTGGCATGTTCGGTCTGTACTTCAGCGGCGCCGACGACATCGTGACCTTCGAGGACGTGATGTCCAGCGACGCCAATCTGTTCAAGCGCTTCTTCCACTTGATGCTGGAAGGCGGCGTGTACCTGGCGCCGAGTGCGTTCGAAGCCGGTTTCACCTCGATTGCCCACGGCGAAACCGAGTTGCAACTGACGCTGGACGCTGCCGAACGCGCCTTCGCCGCATTGAAATAAAGCTGTGCCGCTGACGTTGGCGATTGCCAGCGTCAGCATTTACCTACATTTGCCGGTCTTTTCCTGTGCGTGTGCCGATAATCTTCCACAAACTGGACGATATATTCCCCACGCAGCAGAAAAACGAGTAAAGACTTTGTAAGGTTGGCCCTGCTTATTTCATAATGCGCGCTTATTGGATCCCTCGATGGGTCCGCGCGCCCTTCAGAGGTAAGTCGATTCCCATGAACCGCACCGGCCGCACCCTTGCATTGGGCTGCCTGTTGCTCCTTCAGCCCCTGCTCGCGCACGCACAAGCAGGCGGCAACTCGTTGTTGATCCCAGCGATGGGTCGCTGCACCCTCAATACTCAGCCGCAAGACCTGACGCAAGCGCTTGCCGCCTGCCAGAAAGCGGCGGATGAAGGGGATGCGCAAGCGCAATACGAGTTGGGTGAGTTCTACTACGACGGCCAAAATGCGCCGCGTGACCTCGATAAAGCGCTGAAATTTTTCGAAAAGGCCTCGCTGCAAGGTCACGCCCAGGCGCAATACAAACTCGGCAGCATGTTTTTCCACGGCGAAGGCGTACCGGCCAATAACGTTCAGGCGTATATCGTGCTGAAAATGGCGGCGGTCAATGGCGCCGAAGATGCGCTGGACACGGCTGACGAAGTCG
Organism: Pseudomonas prosekii; assembly: GCF_900105155.1. NCBI lineage: Bacteria > Pseudomonadati > Pseudomonadota > Gammaproteobacteria > Pseudomonadales > Pseudomonadaceae > Pseudomonas > Pseudomonas prosekii. The sequence continues at coordinate 3,697,769 of NZ_LT629762.1, read as the reverse complement.
CCGAGAAAATGCCCCGCGAAGATCTGGAAGTTGCCACGCAAGTGCTGGGGCAAATCTTCCGTAAATACCTGATGGAATTGCAAAGCGCGGATGGGCGAACGCCGTTTTCGCCATTGCCTTAAATCTTCTTCGCCTCTTCAGACGCTTTCGCGGGCAAGCCTCGCTCCTACAGGTTTGATGTGCGCCGTGAAAACGATGCGTATCTGTAGGAGCGAGGCTTGCCCGCGAAAGGAGCGACGCGGTCTTATTTCTCAGGCATCGGCATCGGGAACGGCATGACGTTGCCGACTGCACCGCGGGCTTCGCTGATTTTCGGCGTGCCGAGGCGCTCGACTTCATCGATGCGCACAATCGAATGCATCGGTACAAAACTGCGCACCACGCCTTCGAACTGAGCCTTGAGTTTTTCTTCGCTCGGGTCGACGACCACTTGTGTGCGCTCGCCAAAGACGAACTCTTCCACTTCCAGAAAACCCCACAGATCACTTTGATAGATCTGCTTGGCATACATTTCGTACACCTGGCCCTGGTTGAGGAAAATCACCTTATAGATTGGGGCTTCACGTTTGGTCATGGTGGGCGGGCAACACATCGGGGATAAAAATGAGGGCGCGAACTATAGCATAGCCACCGGACGCACAGCGGTAGGAACCTTGGGACATGTTCCCTATAATGCGCGGTTCTTTGAATCACGTGATGACTCTTTCCATGGCCAAGAAGCTTTACATCGAAACCCACGGTTGCCAGATGAACGAGTACGACAGCTCGCGTATGGTCGATCTGCTGGGCGAACATCAGGCCCTGGAAGTCACCGCTCGCGCTGAAGATGCCGACGTGATCCTGCTCAATACCTGCTCCATCCGCGAGCGCGCCCAGGATCGGGTGTACTCGCAGCTAGGCCGCTGGCGCGAACTGAAACTGGCCAACCCGGACATGGTGATCGCCGTCGGCGGTTGCGTGGCCAGCCAGGAAGGCGCGGCGATCCGCGACCGCGCACCGTACGTCGACGTGGTCTTCGGCCCGCAAACCCTGCATCGCCTGCCGGAAATGATCGACGCCGCGCGCGCCACCAAGCTGCCGCAAGTCGACGTCTCGTTCCCGGAAATCGAAAAATTCGACCACTTGCCCGAGCCGCGTATCGACGGCCCGAGCGCTTATGTGTCGGTGATGGAAGGCTGCAGCAAATACTGCACGTTCTGCGTAGTGCCTTACACGCGTGGCGAAGAAGTCAGCCGGCCATTCGACGACGTGATTGCCGAGATCATTCACCTCGCCGAAAACGGCGTGCGCGAAGTGACCCTGCTCGGGCAGAACGTCAACGGCTATCGCGGGACCACCCACGACGGGCGTCTGGCGGACCTTGCCGAGCTGATCCGCGTCGTCGCCGCCGTCGATGGCATCGACCGGATTCGCTACACCACCTCGCACCCGCTGGAGTTTTCCGACAGCCTGATTCAGGCGCACGCCGACGTTCCGGAACTGGTGAAACACCTGCATTTGCCGGTGCAATCGGGTTCGGACCGCATTCTATCGGCAATGAAGCGCAACCACACTGCGCTCGAATACAAGTCGAAACTGCGCAAACTGCGCGCCGCCGTGCCGGGGATTTGCATCAGTTCGGACTTCATCGTCGGGTTCCCCGGCGAAACCGAGAAAGACTTTGAGCAGACCATGAAGCTGATCGAAGACGTCGGTTTCGACTTCTCCTATTCCTTCGTTTATAGCCAGCGCCCGGGCACACCCGCAGCTGACCTGGCCGACGAAACGCCGGAAGCGCTGAAAAAGGAACGCTTGAACGCGCTGCAACATCGCTTGAACCAGCAGGGTTTCGAGATCAGCCGACAAATGGTCGGGTCGACTCAGCGCATTCTGGTCACCGATTATTCGAAAAAAGACCCGGGCGAGCTGCAGGGGCGGACCGAGAATAACCGCATCGTCAACTTCCGCTGCGACAACCCGACGTTGATCGGCCAGTTCGCCGATGTGCACATCGACGCCGCGCAACCGCACTCGCTGCGGGGCTCATTGATCCAATAATCACCACCATTACCTGTGGGCGCGGGCCACTGTGGCGAGGGGGCTTGCCCCCGTTCGGCTGCGAAGCAGTCGCAAATTATTTGGGACCGCTTCGCGATCCAACGGGGGCAAGCCCCCTCGCCACAGGTTGAGGGCAAAAATCAGCATCTTATTTAAGAGCTTTCGCACCCAGCCCTCTGGCGTTATCCTTGATTTCATCTTAATTGCCCCAGGGCGGCTAAATACGACCTTGAACGCACCCATCGAACCACATCGTTTTATTCTCGAGCCCTTTGAGGCTCGCCGCTTCGCCAATCTGTGCGGGCAATTCGACGAGCATTTGCGCTTGATCGAACAGCGCCTGACCATCGAGATCCGCAATCGCGGAAACCAGTTCGAGCTGATCGGCGACCCCAAGCACACCACTTCCGCGGAAAATCTGATTCGCCGCTTGTACCGGGAAACCAAAGGTACCGAGCTGTCGCCGGATATGGTTCACCTGTTCCTGCAGGAATCGGCCGTCGAGGAAATGGACAACGTCTCCCCCGCCGAACCGTCCGTCGCGCTGCGCACCAAAAAAGGCATGATTCGCCCTCGCGGCTTGAATCAGCTGCGCTACGTGAAGGAAATCCTCGGTAACGACATCAATTTCGGCATCGGCCCCGCCGGTACCGGCAAGACCTATCTGGCCGTTGCCTGTGCGGTGGATGCGCTGGAACGCGAGCAGATCCGCCGCATCCTGCTGGTGCGTCCGGCGGTTGAGGCCGGCGAAAAGCTCGGTTTCCTGCCCGGCGATCTGTCGCAGAAGATCGACCCGTACCTGCGCCCGCTCTACGACGCACTCTACGAAATGCTCGGCTTCGAATACGTGGCCAAGCTGATCGAGCGTCAGGTCATCGAAGTCGCGCCGCTGGCCTACATGCGCGGTCGCACGCTGAACAACAGCTTCATCATTCTCGACGAGAGCCAGAACACCACCGTCGAGCAAATGAAAATGTTCCTGACCCGGATCGGCTTCGGCTCCACAGCCGTGATCACCGGTGACATCACCCAGGTCGACCTGCCGAAAGGCACCAAGTCCGGGCTGCACCATGTGATCGAAGTGCTCAAAGACGTGCCGGGGATCAGCTTCACCCACTTCATGCCTAAAGACGTCGTGCGCCATCCACTGGTGCAGCGCATCGTCGAAGCCTACGAGCGCTTCGAGAATCGTATCGACGATCAAGCGCCGAAGGACAAACGCCACGATGCTTGAGCTTGATCTGCAACTGGCCACCGAAGCGCCTGCGCCCAGCGAAGCCGAGTTCCGCCAATGGTGCGAACTGGCGCTGCGCCAGCGCACGGCGGATTCGGAAATGACCATTCGTTTGGTCGATGAAGAAGAGGCGCGCGAGCTCAATTCGACGTGGCGGCAGAAAGACTACGCGACCAATGTGTTGTCGTTCCCGGCCGATGTGCCCGATGAGTTTCTCGACATTCCACTGCTCGGCGATCTGGTGATCTGCGTGGCAGTGGTCGAGCGCGAAGCGGCGGAACAAGGCAAGGAACTAAAAGCGCACTGGGCGCATCTGGTCATTCACGGCTGCTTGCATCTGCTTGGTTACGACCATATAGATGACGAGGAAGCCGAGGAAATGGAAGCACTGGAACGAACGTTGCTTGCCGAGTTGGGCTATCCCGACCCTTACGCCGACGACGAAACCGACACCCCCCCTATCGTTACAACAAAGGATTCAGAGTAATCGCTATGAGCGAAGATCGATCGAGCAACGGGCAGAAGTCATGGCTGGGTAAGCTCACCCAGGCTTTTGCCCACGAGCCGAAGAACCGCCAGGAGCTGCTGGAGCTGCTGCGCGACGCACACCAGAACAAACTGTTGGACAGCGAAGCGCTGGCCATCGTCGAAGGCGCCATCCAGGTCGCTGACCTGCAAGTACGGGACATCATGGTCCCGCGCTCGCAGATGATCAGCATCAAGGCGACCCAGACACCTCGCGAGTTCCTGCCCGCCGTGGTCGATTCGGCCCACTCCCGGTACCCGGTGATCGGCGAAAGCCACGATGACGTGATGGGCGTGTTGCTGGCCAAGGACTTGCTGCCGTTGATCCTCAAGGAAAACGGCGACAGCTTCAACATCAAGGATCTGCTGCGCCCGGCCACTTTCGTGCCGGAGTCCAAGCGCCTGAATGTGCTGCTGCGTGAATTCCGCGCCAACCACAATCACATGGCCATCGTCATCGACGAATACGGCGGCGTGGCCGGCCTGGTGACGATTGAAGACGTGCTGGAACAGATCGTCGGCGACATCGAAGACGAACACGACGTCGAAGAAGACAGCTACATCAAGCCACTGCCCAGCGGTGATTTCCTGATCAAGGCACTGACGCCGATCGAGAACTTCAACGAGTTCTTCGACAGCGAATTCTCCGACGACGAGTTCGACACGGTGGGCGGCCTGGTGATGAGCGCGTTCGGGCACTTGCCGAAACGCAACGAAATCACAGAAATCGGGCCGTACCGTTTTCGCATCCTGAACGCCGACAGCCGTCGGATTCACCTGCTGCGCCTGACTCCAATTGCCCGGTAACTCCTAAGGATTGAAATGCACCGTCTGACCCGTCCCGGCTGGCCCGGTAATCTGCTGGCCGTGGTGGCCGGTGCACTCACTACCCTGGCGTTGGCGCCTTACGATATCTGGCCGTTGGCATTGCTTGCGGTCGGCTTCTTCTATGCCGGTTTGCGTGAACTGAGCCCGCGTCAGGCCTTGGGCCGTGGCTGGTGTTTCGGTTTCGGTCTGTTCGGTGCCGGCACCAGTTGGATCTATTACAGCATTCACCACTTCGGCGGCGCCTCGGTGCTGCTGGCCGGTTTGCTGATGCTGATCTTCACCGCCGCGATTGCCTGGTTCTTCGCCCTGCCCGCCTGGCTCTGGGCGCGCTGGTTGCGCCGTAACGAAGCGCCGCTGGCGGATGCCTTGGCGTTTGCCGCGTTGTGGGTCGGCCAGGAAGCGTTTCGCGGCTGGTTCCTCACCGGTTTCCCGTGGCTCTATTCCGGTTACAGCCAACTCGACGGCCCGTTGTCCGGGCTGGCGCCGCTGGGTGGCATGTGGCTGATTTCCTTTGCGCTGGCGCTGACGGCTGCGCTGCTCTGGAATGCTCCGCGCCTGCTCCGCACAGGGCGCAAAGGCTTTATGGCTGCTGGCGTATTGCTGCTGGTCGGGCCGTGGGCCGCCGGTATCGCGCTCAAAGAACACGCCTGGACCAGCCCGGCCGGTGCGCCTCTGAGTGTCGCGGCGATTCAGGGCAATATCGAACAAAGCATGAAGTGGGACCCGGCGCAGCTCAATTCGCAGTTGGCGCTGTACCGCGACATGAGTTTCAGCGCCAAACGCGTCGACCTGCTGATCTGGCCGGAAACCGCGGTGCCGGTGCTCAAGGAGTCCGCCGAGGCTTACCTGAGCATGATGGGCACCTTCGCCGCAGAGCGTAAAACGGCGCTGATTACCGGTGTGCCGATTCGTCAGGAAGTGCGCCACGAGCGGCGCTTCTTCAACGGTATTACCGTGGTCGGCGAAGGCGATGGCACGTACCTGAAGCAGAAACTGGTGCCGTTCGGCGAATACGTGCCGTTGCAGGATGTGTTGCGCGGCTTGATCGCGTTCTTCGATCTGCCGATGTCGGACTTCGCGCGCGGCCCGGCCGATCAGGCGATGCTGCAAGCCAAGGGTTATCAGATCGCCCCGTTCATTTGTTACGAAGTGGTTTACCCGGAGTTTGCCGCAAGCCTCGCCGCTCGCAGCGATTTGCTCCTGACGATCAGCAACGACACGTGGTTCGGCCGCTCGATCGGGCCGTTGCAGCATTTGCAGATGGCGCAGATGCGTGCGCTGGAAGCAGGTCGCTGGATGATCCGCGCGACCAATAATGGCGTGACGGCGCTGATCAACCCGTTCGGCCAGATCACCACGCAAATTCCGCAGTTCGAACGCGGGATCTTGTACGGCGAAGTGGTGCCGATGCACAACCTCACGCCTTATCTGCAATGGCGCTCGTGGCCGCTGATCATCGTTTCTGTGCTGCTGTTTGGCTGGGCGCTGGTGGCAAACCGGATGGCCAAAACTGTCTAAGTGATCGCACAACTGTGGCGAGGGGGCTTGCCCCCGTTCGGCTGCGAAGCAGTCGTTCTTGAGCAATGTCACTGAAAGAATGCCGGGGCCGCTTCGCGCCCCTACGGGGGCAAGCCCCCTCGCCACGAGTGTTCAGCGATAAAACACTGAATACCCGACCTGCCCCACCGCTTCATTGAGCAGTTGCCCGCTCTGCCAGATCGATTTGAATTCCGGCATCCAGCCGCCCAGCGGCCGGGCGTTGTCCGTTCCGAGGAATCCGACTGGCGCCGCCACCACCTCAAAACCCGCCGCCTCAAAACTCCAGACCGCGCGCGGCATGTGCCAGGCCTGCGTCACCACCACCACACGCTTGACCCCTGCCGGCAACAACATCTGTGCGCTGAACTGCGCGTTTTCCCAGGTCGTGCGGCTGCGTTCTTCCTGCCAACGCACGCTCACGCCGAAATCATCGAGCAGCGAATCCGCCATCAATTTCGCCTCACTCGGCGGCGTGCCGTAATGCAGGCCGCCGGTGGTCAGGATTGGCAAACCGGAAGCTTTCGCCAGCCGCGCTGCGTATCGCTCGCGCTCCAGGCCAACGCCGGTCGGTTGATCCGCGCCCCACGCGAGGTCGCCGCGCTCGCGCCCCGAACCCAACACCACGATCGCGTCCGCACGCTGCGCCAGCGTCGCCCACGCCTCACGCGCCAGCGGCGGCTCGCGCTCCAGCAGTTTGGCGCTCCACTGCACCACCACCGGCAAACTCATCAGCAAAAAACCGCCAAAACCCAAGGTAAAGCACACCGCCGCCAAGCGCGGGCGCGAGCGGCGAAACCACCACGCAAGCGCCAGCAACAGCAGAAGAATGCCGGGCGGCAATAGAAGTTGTTTAACGAAATAACGAAAAGGCATCGAGCATCTCCAAAAGATGCCCGAAGCCTAAGTGGGTTGATGCAACGCGACAACTGATGTGCAGAACTAAACTGCAAAAAACCCTACGTCACGGTTTCAAGTGCCCTTGCTTGAATGGCAGCGACCGGACCTTTACCGCGTCCCTGCCGGGTGCCTTGTCTTTTAGCCAGATGATCTTGGCCGAACGTGGGGCGTCGAGCTGCTTCACTGCTTCAGACAAGCATCCGTGTGTCTCACGTTCACTGCGGTCCAGATACGCTTTGACCAGTGCAAACTCTGCGGGGCTCAGGCCACGCAACTCCAGCTCCAATGGACGTTCATCACGCAACCGATCAGCAGTTTTCGCCGCGTCCAGGGCCATCCCCAGACGGTCGATCAATCTTTCGTACAGCTCCGGTTTTGTAACTTTACGTTGTGACTCAACCATCCCTCACCTCATTGAAGATATGACTCACTCCCCAATTAGGAGCTTAGCTTCCATCAACAAACCGGCTGAACGCTGCGACCAACGGCCCTCGCGGCGTGATTTGCGCGAGCGCGTGCCTGTAATCAGGGTTTCCCTCGATAGAGTGCGGTCATGTATGCTACGGCGCTTCCTGTAACTCCACTTCCAGCTCGCCTGGACAGCGAAACGCCGATTTGGCGTGATCAGCGTCCGGCATTGCATCGAAGAGGATTAGGCCACCCCTATTCAGTTCAAAAGTAGCCATGCACGAACAATATCAGCCCCGTGAAATCGAAGCCGCCGCCCAGTCGTTCTGGGACGAGCAAAAGTCCTTTGAAGTCAGTGAACAGCCAGGCAAGGAGACTTTCTACTGCCTGTCGATGTTCCCTTACCCCAGCGGCAAGCTACACATGGGGCACGTGCGCAACTACACCATCGGCGACGTGATCTCCCGCTATCAGCGCATGCTCGGCAAAAACGTCCTGCAACCGATGGGTTGGGACGCGTTCGGCATGCCGGCGGAAAACGCCGCGATGAAAAACAACGTAGCGCCCGCCAAGTGGACCTACGAAAACATCGCCTACATGAAAACCCAGCTGCGCAGCCTGGGCCTGGCGGTGGACTGGTCGCGTGAAGTGACCACCTGCAAGCCGGATTACTATCGCTGGGAACAATGGCTGTTCACTCGCCTGTTCGAAAAAGGCGTGATCTACAAGAAGAGCGGCACCGTGAACTGGGACCCGGTCGACCAGACCGTCCTGGCCAACGAACAAGTGATTGACGGTCGCGGCTGGCGTTCCGGCGCGCTGATCGAAAAGCGCGAAATCCCGATGTACTACTTCAAGATCACCGCGTACGCGGATGAGCTGCTGTCGAGCCTCGACGATCTGCCGGGTTGGCCTGAACAGGTCAAGACCATGCAGCGCAACTGGATCGGCAAGTCGCGCGGGATGGAAGTGCAGTTCCCGTACAACGTCGATTCGATCGGCGAAAGCGGCGTTCTCAAAGTCTTCACTACCCGCCCGGACACATTGATGGGCGCGACTTACGTCGCCGTCGCCGCCGAGCACCCGCTGGCCACTCTGGCCGCGCAGAACAATCCTGAGCTGCAAGCGTTCATCGCTGAATGCAAGGGCGGCAGCGTCGCTGAAGCCGACGTCGCCACTCAAGAGAAAAAAGGCCTGCCGACCTCGCTGTTCGTCGAGCACCCGCTGACCGGTGAGAAGCTGCCGGTGTGGGTCGCCAACTACGTGCTGATGCATTACGGCGACGGCGCAGTGATGGCAGTCCCGGCGCACGACGAACGTGATTTCGAGTTCGCCACCAAGTACAGCCTGCCGATCAAGTCGGTGGTGCGCACCAGCTCCGGCGACAGCAACCCTGCCCCGTGGCAAGACGCCTACGGCGAGCACGGCACGCTGATCAATTCCGGCGAGTTCGACGGCCTCGACTTCGAAGGCGCTTTCGACGCGATGGAAGTCGCGCTGATCAAGAAAAACCTCGGCGCCTCGCGCACGCAGTTCCGCTTGCGCGACTGGGGCATCAGCCGCCAGCGCTATTGGGGCTGCCCGATCCCGATCATCCACTGCGAAACCTGCGGTGATGTGCCGGTCCCGGAAGATCAACTGCCCGTCGTACTGCCGGAAGACGTGGTGCCGGATGGCGCCGGTTCGCCACTGGCGCGCATGCCCGAGTTCTACGAGTGCAGCTGCCCGAAATGCGGCCAGCCTGCCAAACGTGAGACCGACACGATGGACACCTTCGTCGAGTCCTCGTGGTACTACGCTCGCTACGCCTCGCCGCACTATGAAGGCGGGCTGGTGGAAAAATCCGCAGCCGATCACTGGTTGCCGGTCGATCAATACATCGGCGGCATCGAACACGCGATTTTGCACCTGTTGTACGCGCGCTTCTTCCACAAGCTGATGCGTGACGAAGGCCTGGTGAGCTCGGACGAACCGTTCAAGAACCTGCTGACCCAAGGCATGGTGATCGCCGACACTTATTACCGTCGCGAAGCCAATGGTGCCTACACCTGGTTCAACCCGGCGGACGTCGAACTCGAACGCGACAGCAAAGCCAAGGTTGTCAGCGCCAAGCTGATCGCCGACGGTCTGCCGGTGGAAATCGGTGGCACCGAGAAGATGGCCAAGTCGAAGAACAACGGCGTTGACCCGCAGTCGATGATTGACCAGTTCGGCGCGGACACCTGCCGACTGTTCATGATGTTTGCCTCGCCGCCCGACATGAGCGCTGAATGGTCTGACTCCGGCGTCGAAGGCTCGCACCGCTTCCTCAAGCGCGTCTGGCGTCTGGCGCAAGCGCACGTGACTCAAGGCCTGCCGGGCAAACTCGACGTCGCTTCGCTGAACGATGCGCAGAAAGTCATTCGCCGCTCGATCCACCAAGCGATCAAGCAAGCGAGCCATGACGTTGGCCAGAACCATAAATTCAACACCGCCATCGCCCAGGTGATGACGCTGATGAACGTGCTGGAAAAAGCCCCGCAAGGCACCGAACAGGATCGCGCGCTGATTCACCACGGCCTCGAAACCGTGGTCCTGCTGCTGGCGCCAATCACTCCGCACATCAGCCATGAACTGTGGAATCAACTGGGTCACGCCGACCCGGTGATCGACGCAGGCTGGCCGGTGCTGGACGAGAGCGCGCTGGTGCAGGACAGCCTGCAACTGGTTATTCAAGTCAACGGCAAGCTGCGCGGCCAGATCGAAATGCCCGCCAGCGCCAGCCGTGAAGAAGTCGAAGCCGCCGCACGGGCCAATGAAAACGTGCTGCGTTTTGTCGATGGCCTGACTATTCGTAAAGTGATCGTAGTGCCCGGGAAACTGGTCAATATCGTCGCCAGCTAATTGGATCAGGCGCCAGGTGAGCCTGGCGCCGAGTTAAACCTTTCGGGCCGCACGGTCGGCCCACCTGGTTTCAAGGGGAGCAACAAGATGATCAAACGCAATCTGCTGGTGATGGGCCTCGCAGTCCTGTTGAGCGCCTGCGGCTTCCAGCTGCGCGGTACCGGCACCAATGAACTGGCGATCAAGGAACTCGACGTCAGCGCGCGCAATGCCTACGGCGAAACCGTGACCCAACTGCGCCAGGTGCTGCAGAGCAGCGGCGTCAACGTCTACACCGGTGCGCCGTACAAACTGGTGCTGACCGACGAGCAGGAAGGCCAGCGCATCCTCAGCTACGCCGGCGCCGGTCGGACTGGCGAGTACCAGGTGACCACCGTTCTGAGCTACGACATCCGTGGCGAGAACAACCTCAGCCTGATGAGCGACAAGCTTGAAGTGCAGAAGGTGTTCATCCACGACGGCAACAACCTGGTGGGTTCCGATCAGGAAGCCAATACCGCCAAGACTGAAATCCGTCGCGAACTGGTTCAGCGCATGATGCTGCGCCTGCAACAGATCACGCCAACCCAGCTGGATCAGTTGCAACAGACCGCCAACGCACGGGCCAAGGCTGAAGCCGACGCCCTCGAAGCGGCGCAGAAGGCTGAAGCGGAAACGCCACGCCAGTCGCCGATCGAAGTCCCGCAGCAATAAGACTTACGGGGCGCTCAGGCGCCCCGTTTGCACTCTCTTATGAAACTCGCCCCCGCCCAACTCGCCAAACACCTGCAAGGTGCCCTCGCGCCGGTCTACATCATCAGCGGCGATGACCCGTTGCTGTGTCAGGAAGCGGCGGACGCCATTCGCGCCGCTGCCCGTCAGCAGGGTTTCGATGAGCGCCAAGTGTTTGCCGCCGACGCCAGTTTCGACTGGGGAACGCTGCTGCAGGCCGGCGCGAGCATGTCGCTGTTCGCTGAAAAGCGTCTGCTGGAATTGCGTTTGCCTTCCGGCAAGCCCGGTGACAAAGGCGCGGCAGCGTTTATCGAATACTGCTCGCGCCCGGCTGAAGACACCATATTGCTGATCAGCCTGCCGAAACTCGACGGCGCCGCGCAGAAAACCAAGTGGGGCAAGGCGCTGGTCGAAGGCGCGCAAACCCAGTTCGTGCAGATCTGGCCGGTGGATGCCAACCAGTTGCCGAGCTGGATTCGTCAGCGTTTATCGCAGGCCGGTTTGTCGGCGACGCAGGACGCGGTGGAGCTGATCGCGGCGCGGGTCGAGGGCAACTTGTTGGCCGCCGCGCAGGAAATCGAAAAGCTCAAGCTGATGGCCGAGGGCGGGCAGATTACCGTCGAAACCGTGCAGGCGGCCGTCGCCGACAGTGCGCGTTTTGATGTGTTTGGCCTCACCGACGCGATTCTCAATGGCGAAGCCGCCCACGCCTTGCGCATGCTCGAAGGGCTGCGTGGCGAAGGCGTCGAGCCGCCGGTGATTCTCTGGGCGCTGGCCCGCGAGTTGCGGCTGCTGGCCAATCTGTCGCTGCAATACAGCCAGGGTGTGCCTCTCGACAAAGCGTTCAGCTCGGCCCGGCCACCGGTCTGGGACAAACGCAAACCGCTGATGAGCAAAGCCCTGCAACGCTACTCGGCGCAACGCTGGGCGCAGTTGTTGCTGGAAGCGCAGCGCATCGACGCGCAGATCAAGGGGCAAGCGCCAGGTTCGCCATGGATGAGCTTGAGCCGGTTGTCGTTGTTGATGGCCGGACAACGGCTGTCATTGCCCGCCGAGTAAGGCCTTTTGTGGCGAGGGGGCTTGCCCCCGCTGGGGCGCGAAGCGGCCCTCAAATATGCAACCGAGTTTTTCCAGGCACTAAGTGGACGCAGGTTTTGCGACTGCTTCGCAGCCGAACGGGGGCAAGCCCCCTCGCCACAAGGGACTGGACAGACCTTCAACTTCGGCAGATTATTCGCAGCGCAAACCCACTCCGTCGAGAGAATCATCATGAGCAAAAAGCCATCTGAAAATGGCCCGAACAAGGCCAAATCCATCATCGCCCAGCCACTGTTCCGCAGCCGTCAGGAACGAGCCGGCAAGGGCAAAGGCAGCTACCGCCGCGAAGCCTTCCAGTCTAATAGCTGGGAGGCTTCTTACTTTCTGGCTGCTTGAAGCCGAACCCCCCTTCTCCATGTTAAGGTCTGCACCTGATTCGTATTCCCTGGACCTGTGCATGCCCCTTCGTCTTTCCCGTCGTTGGCCCCTTCGCCAATTGATTGCCGCCTCCAGCCTCATTCTGCTTGTCGCCTGCGCCGAAAAACCGACCGCCGCCGACGCCCAACCGCTCAAGACTGTTCCCGTCGCAACCGCGCCTGCGGTGATCCCGCCCGTGGTGCCGACCGGCGACAACCTCGACCTGCAACCGACACAGACCTTCGCTGAATGGCAGGCCGGTTTCCGCAAGGACGCCCTGGCCGCCGGCATCCGCGCCGACCTGTTCGACCGCTCGTTCGCCAATATCAGCTTCGACGACAGCGTGATCCGCGCCGACCGCAGCCAACCTGAGTTCTCCCGCCCAGTGTGGGAATACCTTGATGGCGCCCTGTCGCCACTGCGTGTGCGCAAAGGTCAGGCGCTGGTCAACCAGTACGCCGAGATCTTGCAAAGCATCGAACAGCGTTACGGCGTCGACCGCCAGGCACTGGTCTCGGTGTGGGGCATGGAAAGTAATTTCGGGCAGTTTCAGGGCAGCAAGTCGGTGATCAATTCCCTGGCGACGCTGGCCTATGAAGGCCGCCGCCCCGCGTTCGCTCACGCGCAATTGATCGCCGCCCTGCAGATCTTGCAACAGGGCGACATCACTCCGGAGAAGATGCTCGGCTCCTGGGCCGGCGCCATGGGTCAGACCCAGTTCATCCCGACCACCTACAACACCCACGCCGTGGATTTCGATGGCGACGGTCGCCGCGACATCTGGGGCAGCCCGGCCGATGCCTTGGCCTCGACCGCGCATTATCTGCAAAGCTCCGGTTGGCAGCGTGGCCAGCCGTGGGGTTACGAAGTGCAGCTGCCGAGCAGCTTCGATTACGTGCTGGCTGACGGCACGATTCGCAAGAGCGTCGCCGAATGGCGGCAACTGGGTGTGAACATGCCGAATGGCCGCCAGGTTCCGCCCGGCACCGAGAACCTGTCCGCCGCCCTGCTGTTGCCGGCCGGTTATCGCGGCCCGGCGTTTCTGGTGTTCGATAACTTCCGCGCGATCCTCAAGTACAACAATTCGTCGTCCTATGCGTTGGCGGTGAGTCTGTTGTCCGAGCGTTTCAGCGGTGGTGGCCTGATCAACGGCAGCTGGCCGAAGGATGATTTGCCGCTAAGCCGCAGCGAGCGGATCGAGCTGCAAAACCTGCTGAGCGCGCAGAACTACGACGCCGGCACGGCTGACGGCATTATCGGCGCCAATACGCGCAAAGCGATCCGCAGCGCGCAGCAGTCGTTTGGCTGGCCGGCGGATGGCTATCCGACGCATAAGTTGCTGGAAGGACTGCGTAGCCGTTAAAAGCTTCGCGGGCAAGCCTCGTTCCTACAGGACTGTGTGATCCGTGGGAGTGAGCTTGCTCGCGATGACTGACTGACTGGCGACTACGCTCTAACGCTTGACCACCACATCCTGCTCCAACACCAACACTTTATTCCCCGCATCCAGCTTGACCAGCGCGCCCATCGGCAAGGTCAGGTTCGGATCACAATGCCCGCTGCGCCACCCCGCCAGCACCGGAATCCGCAAGGGTTCGAAGGTCTGCTTGAGCAGTCGTGCCAGCGCCGCGCTTTCCACGCCCGCCACATCCCCGACCAGAACCCCGCGCAGCTTGCCCAGCGTGCCTGCCAGGCGCAGATGCGTGAGCAGCCGGTCGATGCGGTACAGCGGCTCGTTGATGTCTTCGATAAACAGAATCGCGCCTTCGGCCTCGATTTGGTAAGGCGTGCCCATCACCGCGGCGATCATCGACAGATTGCCGCCCAGCAAACGCCCATGCGCGATGCCCGGCTCGATCGTCGTCAACGGATAGGCCACCGGGTGCGCCAGCACGCTGCCAGCCTTCACCTGCCCGCGCAGCATGTTGAAGAATGACGACTCGGTAGGTTTCTGTTTATCGCCCAGCAGATCGGCGTTGAGCAGCGGCCCATGAAAGGTCACGAACCCCGCATACCGGCTGATCGCCAAATGGAGCGCGGTGATGTCGCTGTAGCCAATGAACGGCTTGGGATTGGCGCGCAGCACGTCGAAGTCGATGCCATCCAGCAGGCGCGGCGTGCCGTAACCGCCGCGCAGGCAAATGATCGCGTCGACGTCGCTGTCGGCGAATGCTGCGTGCAGATCATTCAGCCGCGTCTGGTCGCTGCCGGCCAGGTAACCGTCAGATTGGTAAACACCGGGAAATACACGCAGGGAATAACCACGGGCGCGCATCCATTGCACGGCTTTGTCGGTGTCCAGCGGCGCAGGCCCGGCGGGCGCGATAACGCCAATCAGGCCTTCCGACGGCAGCGCCGGGACAGGCGCGTGGGGGAACAGCGTGTGGGTCGGTCGAACGGTCATCCTTGAATCTCCCAGCGTAAAAACTTCTGCACACAGTAGTCAGGAATGCACATAAACAGAAGGCTTGAAATGCGCCACGGCCTGCGGGGAAAACCGGCAATGCTTGCAGGCAAGGCAAAAAAACGCCCGCGTGGCGGTAAAGCCATGCGGGCGATTGTGCACGTCAGCGGCGAATTACAACGCCGAGATCAGCTCGGCTTTAACCAGCTTCGCTTGCTCGTCGGCGTGGTACGAGGAACGTACCAACGGGCCAGACGCGACGTTCTTGAAGCCCATCTTGTAGCCTTCCTCGGCGAACCAGGCAAACACGTCCGGGTGCACGAAACGCTGCACCGGCAAGTGGCTGCGCGACGGTTGCAGGTACTGGCCGAGGGTCAGCATGTCGATGTCGTGTTCGCGCATGCGCTTCATGACTTCGATGACTTCTTCGTCGGTTTCGCCCAGGCCGAGCATCAGGCCGGACTTGGTCGGAATGTGCGGCATCATTTGCTTGAAGCGTTGCAGCAGGGTCAGCGACCACTGGTAATCGGAGCCCGGACGCGCAGCCTTGTACAGACGCGGCACGGTTTCGAGGTTGTGGTTGAACACATCCGGCGGCTCGGCGGCGGTGATTTCCAGCGCCACGTCCATGCGTCCACGGTAATCCGGGACCAGGGTTTCGAGCTGCACGTTCGGCGACAGTTTGCGGATCTCGCGGATGCAATCGGCAAAGTGCTGGGCACCGCCGTCACGCAGGTCGTCGCGGTCAACCGAGGTGATTACCACGTACTTGAGTTTCAGGTCGGCGATGGCAATCGCCAGGCTTTCCGGCTCGTTGACGTCCAGTGGTTTCGGACGACCGTGGCCGACGTCGCAGAACGGGCAGCGACGGGTGCAGATGTCGCCCATGATCATGAACGTCGCGGTGCCGCCGGAGAAGCACTCGCCCAGGTTCGGGCAGGACGCTTCCTCACAAACGCTGTGCAGCTTGTGTTTGCGCAGCAGGGCCTTGATGCGGTCGACTTCCGGCGACACCGGGATGCGCACGCGAATCCAGTCGGGTTTCTTCGGCAGTTCGGTGGTCGGAATGATCTTTACCGGGATGCGTGCAACCTTCTCGGCGCCGCGCAGCTTGACGCCGGCTTCAACCTTGGCACGTGGGGCCGGGCGCTCGGTAACATCCAGCGTCGGGATCATGGTTTGCACTGCATCAGTAGTCATATCAGTCGATTCCGCCCGTAAGGGTCGTCTGCTCAGCATAGTCGAGGTGTTTGACGAGCTGCGCGCGCAGCCGGGCACTTACCTCGGCAAATACAATCGATCCTGCGTGATCACTCAGCTGGGTCATCGCCAGCCCGGCGTAGCCGCAGGGATTAATTCGTCGAAACGGTTCCAGGTCCATGTCCACGTTCAGGGCCAAGCCGTGAAAGGAACAACCATGGCGGATCCGCAGCCCCAGGGAAGCGATTTTCGCCCCGTCGACGTAGACACCCGGCGCGTCTGGCTTGGCAGCGGCAGTAACGCCGTAGCTGGCCAGCAACTCGATCAGGCAGTGTTCCATGCGGGTGACCAGGTCACGCACGCCGAAACCCAACTTGCGTACATCCAGCAACAGGTAGGCCACCAACTGGCCCGGACCGTGGTAGGTCACCTGACCACCGCGATCGACCTGCACCACCGGAATATCTCCCGGCAATAACAAGTGCTCAGCCTTGCCGGCCTGGCCCTGGGTGAACACCGGTGGGTGTTCGACCAGCCAGATTTCGTCCGCGGCGTCAGTGCCGCGTTCGTTGGTAAAACGTTGCATGGCATGCCAGACCGGCTCGTAAGCCATCTGGCCAAGCTCGCGAAAGCCCACCGCGCCAGGCATCACAACACCATGTGCACGAAACCGGTAGCCCGCAACTCGCTGTTGATGTCGTACAGCTGTTCTTGACCGGTGGCGACGATGTGCAACTGGATAGTGGTGTACTTGCCGTTGGTGCTTTGACGCTCGTCGATGCGTTCATCGTTGATGGTCGCGTGTTTCTTGACGATGTCGATGATCTGGTCTTTGTTACCCGCGCCGGTATCGCTGATCACTTTGACCGGATAATCCTTCACCGGGAATTCGATCTTTGGCGCCTTTACTTCGGTATCTGTCATGGCGTAACGGCCTCGTAAGCCGTGGCAACGGACATGGCCGCGTCCCGGATCGGAACGCGGCCATGCAAGTCCACACTAAATCAGTTGAACAAGCCGTAGAAGAATAGACGGATGCTATCCCACATGCGGCGGAAGATACCACCCTCCTCGACGCCATCCAGAGCGATCAGGTCAGCGCTGTGCACAACCTTGTCGTCCAGTTTGACTTCGACTTTACCAATCACGTCGCCCTTGGCGATTGGCGCGATCAGTTGCGGGTTCATGGTCATGCTGGCGGCGAGCTCCTTCAGCTGGCCTTTTGGCAGGGTCATGGTCAGGTCTTGGGCCAGGCCGGCCTTGACTTGATTGGTGGTGCCTTTCCAGACAGGTGCCTGAGCCAGCTCGGCGCCTTTCTGATAGAAGGTCTGGGTTTCGAAGAAGCGGAAACCGTAAGTCAGCAGTTTTTGCGTTTCGGAGGCGCGAGCCACTTCGCTGTTGGTGCCGAACACCACGGCGATCAGGCGCATGCCATCACGTACAGCCGAAGACACCATGCAGTAGCCGGCTTCGTCGGTGTGACCGGTTTTCAGACCGTCAACGGTCTTGTCGCGCCATAGCAGCAGGTTGCGGTTAGGCTGCTTGATGCCGTTCCAGAAGAACTCTTTCTGCGAGTAGATCGCATAGTGAGCCGGGTCTTCGTGGATGATCGCGCGAGCCAGCACGGCCATGTCGTGAGCCGACGAGTAGTGCTCAGGGTTTGGCAGACCGGTCGGGTTCATGAAGTGGCTGTTGGTCATGCCCAGGTCGGCCACGGTTTTGTTCATCATGTCGGCGAACGCGTCTTCGCTGCCGGCGATGTGCTCGGAGAGCGCAACACTGGCGTCGTTGCCCGACTGAATGATGATGCCGTGCAGCAAGTCGCTGACGGTTACCTGCGAGCCGACCTTGATGAACATCCGCGAACCGCCGGTGCGCCAGGCGTTTTCGCTGACCGTCACCGGGTCGTTTTCGCCGATCTGGCCACGACGGATTTCCAGCGTCGCAATGTACGCGGTCATCAGTTTGGTCAGGCTGGCTGGCGGCAGGCGCTGGTCACCGTTGTTCTCGACCAGCACGTTGCCGCTGCTGGCGTCCATGAGCACGTAGGATTTGGCGGCCAGTTGAGGTGGCGACGGCATCATTTCTACCGCAAAAGCGGCAGGCGTGATGAACAGCGGGACTAACAGGCACAGGCGTTTGGCAAAGGTGGTGATGTTCATCCGTCTCTCGAAATCGCTAATGGAAACTGCCCTAGGGCAAAACTAATCAGACGGCTTCTAACAGGCCGTCGCGTGTTCAGTCGTTCACTCACAACCCTTGCCGGGCTTTTGTTCTTGACGAGCCAACAACCAGGTTCTCCCCCCAAACCGCAAGCGAACCTTAAATCTAGTGAACCTTAAATCTAGTGAACCTTGAATCAAGCAAACCTTGAAACAAGCGAACCATGAAACAAATAACGCGTATTACTCGGCGGTGACCAGGCTCGGCGAACCGAGATTGGCCAATCGCACGCTGTTCTGCACTTGCTGGATTTCACCCGGTGAGCCCATCGGCCCCAGGCGCACCCGATGCAGTGTCTGTTGGTTGCGCACTATCGAGCTGATGAACACCGGAGCGCTCACCATCCCGCTGAGCTTCGATCTCAGCAGTTCTGCAGCGTCCGGGTTGGCGAACGCGCCCACCTGCAGATACTGGCCAGACGCTGGTACAGAAGCGTTTTTTTTTGCATCAATCTGCACGGGCACTACGGCGGCGGCGTGTTGCTGCGGCGGTGGTGTCCATTGTTCGACCTTGCCGGTCGACGCGGTAATGGTCGGCGCGGCATTTTGCGCCACTTGCGGCTCGTTGAGCATCAACGGCGCCGGACGGCCCTTCTGTGCCCACCACTGCTGCGGATCGATGCCTTCAACCTTGACCCGCGCGGTGCCGGTTTCGGCATAACCGAGCTTCTTTGCTGCCGCGTAGGACAAATCGATGATGCGGTCGGAGTAGAACGGCCCACGGTCGTTGACCCGCAGAACCACAGTCTTGTGGTTGTCCAGGTTGGTCACCCGGACGTAACTCGGCAGCGGCAAGGTCTTGTGCGCAGCACTCATGCCGTACAAGTCATAGACTTCGCCGTTGGCGGTGTTCTGGCCATGAAACTTGGTGCCGTACCACGACGCCGTGCCCGAGGCCACGTAGGTCTTGGATTCCTGCAACGGGAAATAGGTCTTGCCCAACACCGTGTACGGGTTGGCTTTATAAGGACCGCTGTGCAGGGTCGGCGTCGCGTCCGGGATGCGCGAAACATCGACGTCCCACCACGGCGCGCCATCTTTGTGGGCGCGGTTGATGTCCAGCCCCGGCGTCGCGCGCACGGCGGTGGAAGTGGATTTCTGCGCCGGTGCGCGAGTGGTGGTGGTCGAACAACTGGCGACCAGCACCGCCAACCCGGCGAATGCCATCAGCTTCAGGGGTTTATTCATAGGCAATGCCCGCATTACTTGACGCCCCGTGCTTGGACCAGCTGTTCAGACAGTTGATGTACGGCCATGGCGTACATCACGCTGCGGTTATAACGCGTAATTGCGTAAAAATTCTTCAGGCCCATCCAGTACTCGGGGCCCTTGTCACCTTCCAGGCGGAAAGCGGTGACCGGCATATCATCGCGCAGCGCATCATGACTCGACCACCCCAACGCTCGCAACTCCCCGACGGTTTTAGTCGGTTCGATGCCCGTGGTCAAACCCTCGTCAATCTGCTCGCCACGCACATCGGCGCGGCTGACTACCGGTTCGCCGGCGACCCAGCCGTGATGCTTGAAATAACTGGCAACGCTGCCAATGGCATCGTCCGGATTGGTCCAGATATTAATGTGGCCGTCGCCGTCGAAGTCCACGGCGTAGGCGCGAAAGCTGCTCGGCATGAATTGCGGCAGGCCCATCGCGCCGGCATACGAGCCTTTCAACGTCAGCGGGTCGACTTGCTCTTCGCGGGCCAGCAGCAGGAATTCACGCAATTCCTTGCGGAAGAATTCGGCACGCGGCGGATAGTCGAAACCCAGGGTCGACAAGGCGTCGATCACTCGGAAGTTGCCGGTGTTGCGCCCGAAGAACGTCTCGACGCCGATGATTGAAACGATCACCTGGGCCGGCACGCCGTATTCCTGCTCGGCACGCGCCAGAACGGCTTCGTGCTGACGCCAGAAGTCCACACCACGGGCGATGCGCGCGTCGGTGATGAACATCGGGCGATATTCGTTCCACTGCTTGACCCGCTCGGCAGGTTTCGAGATCGCGTCCAGAATCGACTGCTTGCGCTCGGCCTCGCGGAACACGCCCATCAACTGTTCACCGGCGAAACCGTAGTCGCGGGTCATTTCACCGACGAATTCGGCCACCTGAGGTGAACCTTCGTAATCGCCGGCCCGCGTTTCCGCAGTACCAAGGATGCCTACCAGGCTGACCCACGGAGCGTATCGAGTCGCCCAGCCACGCATTGCTTGCATTGAAATCTTCACCTTATTCAAACCTGCGCGATCCACTTACGATGGGTATGGATCGACATCAAAACCCCAAACGCTGACAGCAGCGTCACCAACGAAGTTCCTCCGTAGCTAATGAACGGCAACGGCACCCCCACAACCGGCAACAGGCCACTGACCATACCGATGTTGACGAAAACGTAAACAAAAAACGTCATGGTCAGGCTGCCCGCGAGCAATTTGCCGAACAATGTCTGGGCCTGAGCGGTAATTACCAGCCCGCGACCGATCAACAGAAGGTAAATCAGCAGCAGCGCGCAAATCCCCACCAGGCCGAATTCTTCGCCGAGCACCGCAATAATGAAGTCGGTGTGGCTTTCCGGCAGGAAGTCCAGGTGCGACTGGGTGCCGAGCAGCCAGCCCTTGCCGAATACCCCGCCGGAACCGATCGCAGCCTTGGACTGAATGATGTTCCAGCCAGTGCCCAGCGGATCGCTTTCCGGGTCGAGGAAGGTCAGGATTCGCTGCTTCTGGTAGTCGTGCATGATGAAAAACCACATCGCCACCGCCACCGGCACTGCGGCGGCCAGCACGCTGATGATCCAGCGCCAGCGCAGCCCGCCCATGAACAGCACGAACGCGCCGCCGGCGAGGATCAGCAACGAGGTGCCGAGGTCGGGCTGGCGGACGATCAGGATAAATGGCAAACCGATCAGGAACAGGCTGATCCCGACGTGCTTGAGCTGCGGCGGCAAGGTGCGCTTGGACAAGTACCAGGCGATGGTCGCCGGCATCAGGATCTTCATGAATTCCGAAGGCTGGAAGCGAATCACCCCGGGAATGTTGATCCAGCGCGTGGCGCCCATGGCGTTGTGGCCCATGACGTCCACCACCACCAGCAACAGCACGCCGATCACATAACCGACCGGCACCCAGCGGGCCATGAAACGCGGTTCGAACTGGGCGATGACAATCATCGACACCAGGCCGATGCCAAAGGACGTCGCTTGTTTGGCCAGCAGATCCCAACTCTTGCCGCTCGCCGAATACAGCACGAACAGGCTGCCAGCCGCGAGGGTCAGCAGCAGGATCAACAACGGGCCGTCGATGTGCAAACGTTGCAGCAGCGTCGCGCGGCGACGCATCACATCCTCGCTGGAGAGCATGCGATCAAAATTATTCATCACGGGCCGTAGCCTCCGCACTGATAGGGCTGGCGTATTCGGCTTTGAGATGGCCTTCCTGATTGAGCAGCCAGGCGTCCATGATTTGACGTACCACTGGCGCGGCGACCCCGGAACCGGATTCGCCGTTCTCGACCATCACCGACACCACGATTTTCGGGTTATCGGCCGGCGCGAAGCCGACAAACAAGGCGTGGTCGCGGTGGCGTTCCTGAACCTTGGAGCGGTCGTACTTCTCGCCCTGCTTGATCGCGACCACCTGGGCCGTACCACTTTTGCCGGCAATCCGGTATTGCGCACCGGCCGCCGCTTTGCGCGCCGTACCACGCGCACCGTGCATCACCTGCTGCATGCCGTGGTTGACCTTGGCCCAGTCGGACGGGTCGCGCAGGACGATGTCCGGCATGGGGTTGTCATCCTTGGGTTTTTCGCCTTCGACGGTTTTTGCCAGGTGCGGACGGTTCCACACACCTTTGTTGGCCACCAGCGCCGTGGCCTGGGCCAATTGCAGCGGGGTCGATTGCATGTAGCCCTGGCCGATCCCGAGAATCAGCGTTTCGCCCGGGAACCAGGCCTGGCGCCGCGTGGCGCGCTTCCATTCACGCGAAGGCATCAGCCCCGGCGACTCTTCGAACATGTCCAGCGAGACTTTCTCGCCGATGCCGAACTTGCCCATGTACGCCGACAACCGATCAATCCCCAGCTTGTGCGCGAGGTCATAGAAGTAGGTGTCGTTGGACCGCATGATCGCTGTGTCGAGATCGACGTAGCCGTCGCCGGAACGGTTCCAGTTGCGGTACTTGTGATCGTAATTGGGCAGTTGGTAATAACCGGGGTCGTAAACCCGCGTTGACGCGGTGACCACGCCGGAATCGAGGCCGGCAATCGCCACCGCCGGTTTGATCGTCGAGCCCGGCGGGTACAGACCGCGCAGCACGCGGTTGAACAGCGGCCGGTCAATGGAATCGCGCAGCTCGGCGTAAGCCTTGAAGCTGATGCCGGTGACGAACAGGTTAGGGTCGAAACTCGGCTGGCTGACCATCGCCAGCACTTCGCCGGTCGCCGGGTCCAGCGCGACCACGGCACCGCGACGCCCGCCGAGTGCGGCTTCGGCGGCTTCCTGCAATTTGATGTCCAGGCTCAGGACGATGTCCTTGCCGGGAATCGGATCGGTACGCTTGAGCACGCGCAAGACGCGGCCCCGAGCGTTGGTCTCGACTTCTTCGTAACCCACCTGGCCGTGCAGCTCGGGCTCATAGAAACGCTCGATGCCGGTCTTGCCGATGTGGTGGGTGCCGCTGTAGTTAACCGGGTCCAGCGACTTCAGCTCTTTCTCGTTGATCCGGCCCATGTAACCCACCGAGTGCGCAAAGTGCGCGCCCTGCGGGTAATGGCGCACCAACTGCGCGACCACTTCCACGCCAGGCAGGCGGAACTGGTTCACCGCGATCCGCGCGATCTGCTCTTCGGTCAGCTCGAACAGGATCGGCACTGGCTCGAATGGCCGGCGCCCCTGTTTCATGCGTTTCTCGAAGATCACCCGGTCCTCGGGCGTCAGTTCCAGCACCTCGACGATCACGTCGAGCACTTGCTGCCAGTCGCCGGAGCGCTCGCGGGTCATGCTCAGGCTGAAGCTGGGCCGGTTATCGGCCACCACCACGCCATTACGGTCGAAGATCAGCCCACGGGTGGGCGGAATCGGCTGCACGTGCACGCGATTGTTTTCCGACAGGGTCGAGTGGTACTCGTACTGGATGACCTGAAGGAAATACAGCCGCGCGATCAGCACACAAATCAGCGCCACCACCGCAATTGCCCCGAACACGACGCGGCCACGCACCAGACGGGCGTCTTTTTCGTGGTCCTTGATGCGGATCGGCTGAGGCATGAGGGCAGAGCTACTTGTGGTAAGGGTGGCCGGACAGGACTGTCCAGGCACGATACAACTGTTCGCCGATGAGAATCCGCACCAGCGGATGCGGCAACGTCAGCGGCGACAACGACCAGCGCTGGTCAGCCCGCGCACAGACTTCCGGCGCCAGCCCTTCGGGGCCACCAACCATGAAGTTGACCGTGCGCGAATCCAGCCGCCAGCGATCGAGTTCGACCGCCAGTTGCTCGGTGCTCCAGGGCTTGCCGTGGACTTCGAGGGTGACAATCCGCTCGTTCGGCCCGACTTTCGCCAGCATGGCTTCGCCCTCCTGACGGATGAAGCGCGCCACGTCGGCGTTTTTGCCACGGGTGTTGAGCGGAATTTCCACCAGTTCCAGCGCCAGCTCGGACGGAAGACGCTTGGCATATTCATGCCAGCCTTCTTCCACCCATTTCGGCATGCGTGAACCGACGGCGATCAGTCGCAGTCGCACAGCGGTCCCTTACAACTGGTCTTTGTTGAGCTTGGTGAAATGCTCGTGGGTGTTTTCCGGGCTGTGGTGAGCAGCGCTGGCAGAACGGCTCTGCTCGGCACCGGCCCACAGACGCTCGAGGTCGTAGAACTGACGGGCCGAGGCGGTCATCATGTGCACGATCACGTCGTCCATATCAAGCAGGACCCAGTCGCTGTCGCCCTTGCCTTCTTCACCCAGTGGCTTGACGCCCAGGGCTTTGACGGCTTCGCGAACCTTGTCGAGCATCGCGCCGATCTGGCGGTTGGACGTACCGGTGGCGATGATCATGTAGTCAGTGATGCTCTGCTTTTCGCGAACGTCGATGACCTGGATGTCCTGGCCCTTGACGTCTTCCAGAGCTGCAACGGCAACCTGGACCAGCGCGTCACCCTTCAGCGGCTCGGTAGTCAATACCGGCTCAGGCAGCGGAGCGCTCTTGAACGTGCCTTTGCGTTTTACTTTAGTTACGTCTTTGTTCGTCATATAAAACTCGTTTTGCTCGTATGTTCGGGCGCTTCGGTTCACGCGTTCACGTGGGTTGAAGCGCGCCCTTTTTCAGTTCGACGCACGGTACAGACCGTGCGCATCGATGTAGGCCAGGACCGCGTCAGGCACCAGGAAACGTACCGACTTACCGCTGGCCAGCAGTTGACGGATCTGGGTGGCGGATACCGCGAGCGGCGTCTGCCAGACGAATGCAATCTGTCCGCTCGGCCCTTTGAGGGCCAGCGGGTCGCTCACCGAGCGCGCCGCCAACAGATTGCGCAAGGCATCCGGCGGTTCGCTGTCGGCATCCGGGCGTTGCAGCACCAGGATGTGGCAATGCTGGAGCAACTCTTCCCAGCGATGCCAAGTGGGCAGGCCGCAAAATGCGTCCCAGCCCAAAAGTAGAAAAACCTGGGTGTCTGCGGCCATCTCGGCACGCATCAGCTCCAGGGTATCGATAGTGTAGGACGGTTTGTCCCGCTGCAATTCGCGGGCGTCCACCACCAACGGCGCCACACCGGCCACCGCGCACTCGACCATCGCCAGCCGGTCCTGCGCCGACACTTGCGGCGTGCTCCGATGAGGCGGCCTGGCACTGGGTGTCAGTCGCAGCTCATCGAGGCCCAGGTATTCGGCGACTTCCAGCGCACCGCGCAAATGGCCGATGTGCACCGGGTCGAACGTTCCGCCCAGCACGCCAATGCGCCGAGGCCCAGCCTCACCGGGAATGTCCGGGGCTGACGGGTCGAGGTCGGCCAAGTCAGACCGACTCCTGTCCGCGCAACTGGCCGTCACCGACCACGATGTACTTCTCGCAGGTCAACCCTTCGAGGCCGACCGGGCCGCGGGCGTGCAGCTTATCAGTAGAAATGCCAATCTCGGCACCCAATCCGTATTCAAAGCCATCGGCGAAGCAGGTCGGCGTGTTGATCATCACCGACGAGGAGTCCACTTCAGCGACAAAACGCCGGGTCTCGGCGAGGTTTTCGCTGACGATCGAATCGGTGTGATGCGAGCCATGCCGGTTAATGTGCTCGATCGCCTGGTCGAGCCCGTTGACTACGCGGATCGACAGGATCGGCGCGAGGTATTCGGTGTTCCAGTCTTCTTCGGTCGCGGCCAGCACATCAACGATTGCCCGCGTGCGCTCGCAACCGCGCAGCTCGACGCCTTTTTCGCGGAACTGGGCAGCCATCAACGGCAGTAAATCTTTGGCAACGATTTGATCCACGAGCAATGTCTCCATCGCGCCGCAAATGCCATAACGGTAGGTTTTGGCATTAAAAGCGATGCGCTGGGCTTTCGGCAGATCGGCGTGGGCACTCACGTAAACGTGGCAAATGCCGTCCAGATGCTTGATCACCGGCACACGCGCGTCGCGGCTGACCCGTTCGATCAAGCCTTTGCCACCGCGCGGGACGATGACGTCGACGTACTCGGGCATGGTGATCAGCGCGCCGACGGCGGCACGGTCGGTGGTTTCGACCACTTGCACCACGGCGGCCGGCAGCTCGGCTGCGGCAAGACCGCGCTGGATGCACGCGGCGATGGCGCGGTTGGAGTTGATCGCTTCGGAGCCGCCGCGCAGGATCGTCGCGTTACCCGACTTCAGGCACAGGCTGGCGGCGTCGATGGTCACGTTCGGCCGCGATTCGTAGATGATCCCGATCACGCCCAGCGGCACGCGCATTTTGCCGACCTGAATCCCCGACGGACGAAAGCTCATGTCGCGGATCGCACCGACCGGGTCCGGCAGCGCCGCAACCTGGCGCAAACCGACGATCATGCTGTCGATGCGCGCCGGGGTCAGCGCCAGACGTTCGAGCAATGCTGCTTCCAGACCATTGGCGCGACCGGCGGCCAGGTCCAGCTCATTGGCCGTCGTCAGCTCGTCGCGCGCAGCGTCCAGCGCATTGGCAGCAGCCTGCAACGCGCGGTTTTTCTGCGCGGTGCTGGCACGGCCGATGATGCGCGACGCTTCGCGGGCAGCGCGACCCAGGCGGGTCATGTAGTCGAGGACGGACTCAGTCATTGTCGGATGGGGTCTTGGCAAAGATGAAAGCGGCAGATTATAGCTGTCGTGTCCCCTGACTAACAGCGGTGACGGGCGGATGGTCGAAATGGAGCGCAAATTGCCGACGTTCAGCCGTGATTAAGCTGCAAATTGTTATCATCGCCGCTCAATCAGCCTTGATAAACGCCGTTCATCATGTCCAACCTGACTGTTCGCGCTTCTGCATCCCCCCTGCCTACGGGGTTGCCGGACGCTTTTTTCGACCGCGACGCGCAAACGCTGGCCCGGGATTTACTCGGCAAAGTCATCCGCCATCGGGTCGGTGATCTGTGGCTGAGCGCGCGAATTATTGAAACCGAAGCGTATTACTTCGACGAAAAAGGCAGCCATGCCTCGCTGGGCTACACAGAAAAGCGTAAGGCTTTGTTTCTGGATGGCGGGCACATCTATATGTATTACGCGCGTGGCGGCGATTCGCTGAACTTCAGCGCGCAAGGCCCGGGCAACGCCGTGCTGATCAAATCCGCGTACCCATGGGTCGATGAATTGAGCGGCCCGGCGGCGCTCGCGCAAATGCTCTTGAACAACCCCGATGCCAGCGGCCGCCCGCGCCCGTCGCAGAAGCTCTGCGCCGGCCAGACGTTGCTGTGCAAGGCACTGGGATTGAAAGTGCCAATGTGGGACGCCAAGCGTTTTGATCATGAAATGTTGCTGGTGGAGGACGTTGGGGCGACGCCGGCAAACATTATCCAAACCACGCGATTGGGCATTCCCCTGGGGCGGGATGAGCATTTGATGTACCGCTTCGTGGACGCGGCGTATGCGCCGTACTGCACGCGGAACCCGCTGCGACGGGGGCAGGTCGAAGGTCGCGATTATTTTTTATTGTCTTGAATCACAGCTAATCCCTGTGGGAGCGAGCTTGCTCGCGATGGCGGACTAATAGACGAAATGAAGTCGTCTGACACGCCGCTATCGCGAGCAAGCTCGCTCCCACAGGGGTCGGTGGTGTTTTGTAGATCGCATGAATTGAACATTCAATGGAGTGGCAGGTATGGGCCCATGGCTCGATAGCATCACCGGCTGGTTGACAGTCAATCCGCAGTGGCTGGCCGCTGCCGTGTTTATCGTGGCCTGCGTGGAATGCCTGGCGATTGCCGGACTCATCGTACCGGGCACGGTTTTGCTGTTTGCCGTGGCCGTGCTGGCCGGCAGCGGTGCGCTGTCGTTGGGGGAAACGCTGTTGCTGGGCTTCCTCGGCGGGATCCTCGGCGACGTCGTGTCGTACTTCCTCGGCCGCCACTTCCACCAGAACATCAGGCGCCTGCCGGGTTTGCGCCATCACCCGGAATGGATCGCCGGCGCCGAGGCGTACTTTCAGCGCTACGGCATCGCCAGCCTGCTGGTCGGCCGGTTCATCGGCCCGCTGCGGCCCATGCTGCCGATGGTCGCCGGGATGTTCGACATGCCCTTCCCGCGCTTCGCCGCCGTCAGCCTGCTGGCCGCCGCCGGTTGGAGCATCGCCTATCTGCTGCCCGGCTGGGCCACCGGGGCGGCGCTGCGCTTGCCGTTGCCGGAAGGTTTCTGGCCGCAGGCAGGAATTGTCGCCGGCAGCATCGCGGTGATGATCGGCATCAGCGTCACCAGCAGCCTGCGCCGGCATCGTCACGCCAGCGCTTATATTGCCAGCCTCGGCGTGGCGATTTTGTTCGGCTTGTTCATCGGTTATCCGTACCTGACCGCGCTCGACCAAGGCCTGATGGCGCTGGTGCAGGAACATCGCAACCCGATGATCGATGAAATCGCGGTGACGTTCACGCTGATCGGTGAGTTCCGCAACATGCTGATGTTCAGCGCCCTGCTGACCATTTTGCTGGTGCTGACGCGGCAATGGCGCCAGGCGATTTTCGCCGGCGGTGCGCTGTTATCCACGGCGCTGGCCAACACCGGGAGCAAGCTGTTTTTCGCCCGCGTGCGCCCGGAAGTGTTGAGCGATCCGTTGACCAGCTACAGCATGCCCAGCGGCCACGCCTCGGGGGCTTTTGCGCTGTTTCTGGTGCTCGCGGTGCTCGCCGGTCGCGGCCAACCACCGCGAATGCGCCTGACCTGGCTGTTCATTGCTTGCCTGCCGGCGCTGTCGATTGCCTTGTCGCGCGTTTATCTGGGCGCGCATTGGCCGACCGATGTACTGGCCGGCGCGATGCTCGCCGCGTGCGTGTGCGCCGCCAGTCTGTGGCTGAGCCAACGGCGCACCTCGCTGAACGCCATGCCTTTCAGGGTCTGGTGGCTGATATTGCCGTCGATGCTGGCGCTGTTCGCCTTCTTCGCCCTGCGCCATTTGCCGCACGCGATGCTGCGCTACGCGTACTAGACGCTGCGCGACGTGTATCAGCGGTCCACGCAAAAGCGCCATCGGCAGATTCAACCGATGGCGCTTTTTTCATTGGTCGGCGGGCGCGGATTGATCGACCAGTTTTAAAACAAACGACACCGGCGCGTGGTTGAAGGCGTCGTGACCGGTAGGATTGGGATCAACATCCATGAAATATTTCTTCCCGCCGTTATTTGCCATGTAGACAGCTTCGCCATTGCGCTTGCTGACCAACTGCACATAAGCCGGACCTGCTTGAAGGTCGTCGAATTTCGCATTTTCCACCGCATGTTTGCTGATTGAAAAATAGCTGGCCCCGGCAGTATCACTTACCGACAAGTGATGCGTGCCACCCTCGATCGTTATATAAAACCCGTCGTAAGCCCCGCGCAGAACCGTCCTCAGCACATACCCTCGGCCTTGCAACGCAAACTTCAGCAGCAACGGAGTTTCATCTTCATGATCGGCCACGGTCAGATAACTTGTTGCGTTTCTGTCCACCAGCGCAACTTCAACATCCAGACGTTCACGCCGGGTAATGCGCGGATCTTGCAACCGCTGCTCCAGCCGCTGCTGGTTCAGCACCACCGGCAATCCATTGACATAGAGATTTGCCATAAACGCACTATTATTATTTTCAATCGACATATAACCATCCAACTCATATTAAATTCAGCAACCCGCTGTGTGCGCCATCGCGCACTTGGAAAACTGGCCGCCTGTGCAGACAAAACAGCAAGCCTTTACGCGCCCGACGCGGCTGCATCTCTAGCGACAGCAACCTCGGCAACGGGCAACTTGCTGCGCTTGCGCTTGCGGCGCTCAAGCACCATCGAGTCGGCATAGAAACCGGCGCCTTCAATAATATGAGTCAGGTTGTGATCGGTGGACGCAACTTTCAACAAGTAGCGACCTACAATGTCATCCCAGAAAGCATATTCATCTTCATACAGCGTCATGATAACGTCCTTGTAGTTTTTGATTGACTCGCCCTCCGCGAGCAACTGGAAAACTAAAGACCTGACGCCCCAGTGACAATACTGGCAAAGTAGACCAGTTAATTCAAAATACAACTAACTCAAATAAAAAGCCCCGGACAATTAATCATCCGGGGCTTTTTCATAAACGCGCCAACAGGTAGCGCTGATAAAAATCTCATTGCGATTCAGGCAAACAACTCGCCTTGCAACTCATCCAGCAACGCTTGAATCGCATCCAGCCTTTGCTGCGGATCGTCGAGTTGCAGCAGGTTGATCTTGTCGACTTCGGCGAATGGCAGCAGATAAGCCAGCTGGTTGGCCAAAGACTGTTGCCCGGTGGCCTCGGTGCCCATGTTCAGCGCCTCGACCATCGGATGCTCGGCGAGCGCTTTGAGCAGCGCCACCAGATCGGCGTCTTCGTCCTGCAACGGTTGCTCCGGCTCATCTTCCAGCCATTCGACGTCGGCCAGGGTCAGGTTGTCGCGCTGCACTTCGGCGCGCAATACCTGGAAACGCCGCCCGCCCTGCACGCGAATCCCCAGCAGGCCGTTGTCCTGTTGCTTGAAATCGGTGATCAGCGCTTCACAGCCGACCAGCGCATAACCGGTCGGGGCGATTCCGACTTCCTCGCCATCGAGGAGGCAGACCACGCCGAAGCCGCTGCCCTGTTTCATGCAGCGGCCGATCATGTCCAGGTAGCGCGCCTCGAAAATCTGCAGATCGAGGATACAACCCGGAAACAACACCGTGTTCAGCGGAAAAAGCGGCAAACTCATAGACATTTCCTTACACCACCATCGACACCGCCAACGGCAGGAAAACCGCCGTGGCCACGCCCATCAGACTCATCGCCAGCGCCGCGAAGGCGCCGCATTCTTCACTTTCCTGCAGGGCCACCGAAGTGCCGACGGCGTGGGCGGTCATGCCCAGCGCCATACCGCGCGCCTCTGGGCTATGGACACCAAGGCGAGTCAAAAGACTCGGTCCAAAAATCGCCCCGATTACCCCGGTGATCAGCACAAACACCGCTGCCAGCGCCGCGACGCCACCGATCTGCTCGGCGACCAGCATGGCAATCGGCGAAGTCACCGATTTTGGCGCCATGGTCATCAGGATCATGTGCTCGGCGCCAAAGCTCCAGCCGAGCAACACACCCATGCCCGTGGCCACCACTCCGCCTATCACCAGCGTAGTAAATATCGGCCAGAACAACTGCCGAATGCGCCGCAGGTTCAGATACAGCGGCACCGCCAGCGCCACCGTGGCCGGCCCGAGCAGAATACTGAGGATCTCGGTGCTCTTGCGGTACTCGGCGTAGGTCACGCCGCAAAGCAGCAGCACGCCGATCACCAACAACATCGAGACCAGCACCGGTTGCAGGAACATCCAGCGGGTTTTCTCGAACGCCGCGAGCACCAGTTGATAAGCGCCGAGCGTGATACCGATGCCGAACAACGGATGATGAATCACCGAATCCACGGCGCCCTGCCAATCGACAATCATGGACGCTCCTCGTGGTGCGCGCGGCGCTTGACCATGCGCTGCATCAGCACGCCGACGAAGGCCATCGACAACACCAGCGACAACACCAGGGCACCGGTAATCGCCCAGAAATCCGCGGCAATGTCCTTGGCGTAGACCATCACCCCGACCGCTGGCGGCACCAGCAGCAATGGCAGATAGCGCAGCAGACTGCTGGCGGCGAGGTTCAGCGGCTCACCGACTTCGCCACGGCAAATCAGGAACACCAGCAACAGCAGCAGGCCGATAATCGGCCCCGGCAGCACCGGCAAAAACAGGTGGTTGATGGCTGTGCCCAGCAATTGGAACAGCACCAGCCAGGTCAGGCCACGTAGCAACATCCGGCATCTCCCGCAACTCGCCCCTCCCAGCAGGGGCCCGGCATTATAAGCACGCCGGGGCTATAGACCGGCATTCGCCAAAAGCATGGTCAGTTGACCGGAGCAAAATGCCATGTTGATCTAAAGTGGTTCACAGGGAGGCCCGAGCCGCCCACCTCAAAACTATAAAATCGATGAACCCAAGGAGAGTCTCAATGCCCTATGTTCCCGTTGCAGAGCTCAAAGATTATGTCGGCAAGGAACTCGGATGTTCCGAATGGCTCACCATCGATCAGGAGCGGATCAACCTGTTCGCCGAAGCCACCGGGGATTATCAGTTCATTCACGTCGACCCGGTCAAAGCCGCGCAAACGCCATTTGGCAGCACCATCGCCCACGGTTTCCTGTCGCTGTCGCTGATCCCCAAACTGATGGAAGACATCCTGATCCTGCCGGAAGGTTTGAAGATGGTCGTCAACTATGGCTTGGACAGCGTGCGGTTCATCCAGCCGGTCAAGGTCAATTCGAAGGTGCGACTGAAGGTCGAACTGACGGATGTCACCGAGAAAAAACCCGGCCAATGGCTGCTCAAAGCCACGGCGACCCTTGAGATAGAAGGCTCGGATAAACCGGCCTATATCGCCGAACCGCTGTCGCTGTGTTTCGTCTGACGCATCCAGATGCGAAGCAGCTCACGCTGTTTCGCGACTCTGTCGTTTCCCTCGCTATATAAGGACGCATAGCTGCGGCATACTCAGTCGCCTAATTGCCCGGATCCCGCTATGCGCTCACTTGCACTCCTCGCCTTGACCCTGTTGCTCACCGCTTGCGGCGATGGCGAATCGCTGTTGGCGCCCGACGCCCGCCTGCCGGACGGCGGACGCTATCGCGGCGATTTGGTCGACGGGTTGTTGCAGGGCCAGGGCCGCATCGACTACCCGAACGGCAGTTGGTACGCCGGCGAGTTCGACAAGGGCCAGTGGCACGGTCAGGGCGAATGGCACGGCAGCAACGGCGAGGTCTATCGCGGGCAATTCCAGCAAGGTTTATTCAATGGCCAGGGCGCGCTGACCACCAATGGCAGCAGCTACACCGGCGGTTTCAAACTCGGCCGGCGCGAGGGCGAAGGCACCCTCAAAGAAAACGGCATGACCTATCGCGGCGAGTTCAAGGCCGATCAATATTCCGGGCTCGGGCGTCTCGAACTCGAGGACGGCAGCTCGTACCAAGGCCAATTCGCCCACGGCAAACCCAACGGCGAAGGCCAGCGCGGCGATGCCAGCGGCAACCAGTTCAGCGGCCATTTCGTCAACGGCCAACTGGAAGGCAACGGCACCTTTAACAGCGCCGATGGCGATATCTACGTCGGCGGTTTCAAGGAAAACCAGCTCAGCGGCAAGGGTCGCTACGAAAACGCCGATGGCGATGTCTGGATCGGCCAGTTCAAGGAAGGCGCGCTCAGCGGAAAAGGCGAGTTGATCGGCGCCGATGGCAGCCATTACGTCGGCCAGTTCAACGACTGGCGCTTCACCGGGCCGGGCCGCTTGAACCTCGCTGATGGCAGTTTCTACGTCGGCGGTTTCGACGCCGACGCCTATTCCGGCCGTGGCACTTTGGTGCTGACCGATGGCACGGTGCTCAGCGGCACGTGGATCAACGGCCAGCGCGTGCGCGACGCCGATGGCAAGTTATTGCCCGACACCCTTGAGCTCGGCTTGCTGGCCCAGGGCCGCTTGCTCGATGAAGCGCTGGCCAACGTGCCCGCCTCGACGTCGGCGGTCGAGCTGTACACCCTGACACTCGGTGGCGACGGCAAGCAAAGCGTGTTCCTGCGCGAATCCGACTACGTCGCCAACATGCTCGCCAGCCGCTTCGGCGCGCGCGGGCAGATTCGTCTGGTCAACCACCGCGAACACCTCAGCGACCGGCCGATGGCCACCCGCGAAAACCTGCGCCGCGCCGCGCAGACGCTGGCCGAACGCACTGGCCCGGAAGACTTGCTGTTCATCTACCTGACCAGCCACGGCACCAGCGAACACGAACTGGTGCTCGACCAGCCGCGCATGGAGCTGGCCGACCTGCCCGCCGACGAATTGGCCGCGGTGCTCGCGCCGCTGAAAAATCGCGACAAGATTATCGTCATCTCTGCGTGTTATTCCGGTGGCTTCATTCCGGCACTCAAAGATGAACGAACGCTGATCATGACTGCCTCAAGAGCTGACAGAGTGTCTTTCGGCTGTTCGGAAGAGGCCAACTTCACCTATTTCGGCGACGCCCTGTTCGCGCAGGCCTTGAACCAGACCGATGATCTGGAGCAGGCCTTCAAACTGGCCAAGGCCACCGTTGCCGAGCGTGAGCTGGCGGACAACTTCGAAGCCTCGGAACCACAGATCTGGGCGCCGAAAACCGTGCTCTCGCACTGGCAACTCTTGCGCAAGCAACAGGCACGAAAGGCATTACAAAGTGCTGCTATCAGCAGCAAGGATGCGAAGAGCAACTAAGCTGAACAGTATCAAGGGGGAAACACTATGTACTTGACGCCTCAGCATGTATTGCTTGCCGGAGCTACCGGATTAACTGGCGAACATTTGCTTGATCGCCTGCTCAACGAGCCAACGATTACACGGGTATTGGCACCTTCACGCCGGCCATTGGCCGAGCACCCTCACCTGGAAAATCCGGTCGGCGACCCAGCGGTGTTCTTGCCGCAACTCAATGGTCGCGTCGACATCGCCTATTGCTGCCTCGGCACGACGATCAAACAGGCAGGCTCGGAACAAGCGTTTCGCGCGGTCGATCTGGACATGGTCGTGGCGTTCGCCAAACGTGCGCGGGACATGGGTGCGCGGCATCTGATCGTGATCAGTGCGTTGGGGGCTGATCCGAAATCGTCGATCTTCTACAACCGGGTCAAAGGCGAAATGGAACAGGCCTTGCGCGCGCAGGACTGGCCGCAACTGACCATTTGCCGACCTTCGCTGCTGCTCGGTGACCGGGTCGAGCCGCGTCTGGCCGAGCAATTCGCCGGCCCGTTGTCGCGGTTGATCCCCGGCAAATATCACGGCATCGAAGCCTGCCAACTGGCCCGCGCGATGTGGCGCCTGGCGCTGGAAGAACAGGATGGCGTGCGAGTGGTCGAGTCGGATGAATTGCGCAAGTTAGGCAAGTAATTCTGCGGCGTCTGGCGGGACGCCATCGCGAGCAAGCTCGCTCCCACAGGGATTCTGTGTAGCTCACACATCCACTGTGGGAGCGAGCTTGCTCGCGATAGAGCGCGAAGCGCTCTGTTACAACCCGCCAGTCGCCTGAAAACTCACGCCAATCACGGTGAGTAACGACAACGGCAACAACAGCGTATCGAGCAACGCACTGCCCGGCAGGTCCAGACCCGGATAGCTCGGCGCTTCAGCGCCAAACCGATCCATCTCACAACACCCGCCGTTCATCGCATACAAATCCAGCCGCGTTCCCGAATACACCACTGGCGCCCCCGGTTTGGCAGCATCGAGCGTGCGCGCCGTGGCGCAACCGGACAATTGCAACGCCAGCAGCACCGCCATCACCGCAGCCAGCAGCTTACTCATCATTGCTCAAG
This sequence comes from Pseudomonas prosekii, assembly GCF_900105155.1. NCBI lineage: Bacteria > Pseudomonadati > Pseudomonadota > Gammaproteobacteria > Pseudomonadales > Pseudomonadaceae > Pseudomonas > Pseudomonas prosekii. Next base: position 3,662,382 of record NZ_LT629762.1, on the reverse strand, counting down.
TGATGCTCGCCCCAGCGCGGCAGCATGTCTTGAGGGATGTTCAGCAGGTTGAGAATCCGCGCGACGACGAAGTCGATCAGGTCGTCGATGGTTTGCGGCTGGTGATAAAACCCCGGCGACGCCGGCAGGATCGTCACGCCCATGTTCGACAACTTGAGCATGTGCTCCAGATGAATGCTCGAATACGGCGCCTCGCGCGGCACCAGAATCAACTGGCGGCGTTCCTTCAAGGTGACGTCGGCGGCGCGTTCGATCAGGTTGTTGCAGGCGCCGGTAGCGATCGCCGACAAAGTCCCGGTCGAACACGGCACCACCACCATCGCCGCCGGCGCGCCGGAGCCCGAGGCCACCGGCGACATCCAGTCTTCCTTGCCGTACACCTTGATCTGCCCGGCAGCGGCGCCGGTGTATTCGGTGAGGAAGGCCTGCATCATTTGCGGTTTCGGCGGCAGCGTGACGTCGGTTTCGGTGGCCATGACCAACTGTGCAGCCTTGGAAATCAGGAAATGCACCTCGCGATCTTCACGCACCAGGCAATCGAGCAGGCGCAAACCGTACTGCGCGCCGGACGCGCCGGTCATCGCCAGGGTGATGCGTTCCGGGCCATGGCTCATCACGGCGCCGCTCATTGCAGCGCCTCGGCGAGTTTGCCGTGCAGGCCGCCGAAGCCGCCGTTGCTCATGATCACCACGTGAGTGCCGGGCTGCGCCTGGCTTTTCACCCGTTCGATGATGCCTTCCAGCGAATCGCTGACAATCGACGGCACCGTGCACAGCGCCGCAGTGCCCGCCAGATCCCAGCCGAGGTTGGCCGGCGCGTACCAGATCACTTGATCGGCATCGACCACGCTTTCCGGCAAACCGTCACGGTGCGCGCCGAGCTTCATCGAGTTGGAACGCGGCTCGATGATCGCAATCAGCGGCGCATCGCCGATTTTCTTGCGCAAGCCATCCAGCGTGGTGGCAATGGCGGTCGGGTGGTGGGCGAAGTCGTCGTAAATGGTGATGCCGCGCACTTCGGCGACTTTTTCCATCCGCCGCTTCACGCTTTTGAACGCGCTCAACGCGGCGATGCCCATCGACGGCACAACGCCGACATGCCGCGCCGCCGCCAATGTCGCCAAGGCATTGGCAACGTTGTGCTGGCCGGTCATGTCCCACTCGACCACGCCTTGCGCGACGCCTTCGAACATCACTTCAAACTTCGAACCGTCTTCGCTGAGCAACTTGACCTGCCACTGACCGCCGGCGCCGGTGGTTTGCACCGGGGTCCAGCAGCCCATTTCGATCACGCGTTGCAGCGCCGGCTCGGTGGTCGGATGGATCACCAGGCCTTCGCTCGGAATGGTACGCACCAAGTGGTGGAATTGCCGCTCGATGGCCGGCAGATCGGGGAAGATGTCGGCGTGATCGAACTCAAGGTTGTTGAGGATCGCGGTGCGCGGGCGGTAGTGAACAAACTTCGAGCGCTTGTCGAAGAACGCGCTGTCGTACTCGTCGGCTTCGATGACGAAGAACGGCGTGTCACCCAAACGCGCGGACACCGAGAAATTCTGCGGCACGCCGCCGATCAGGAAACCCGGGCTCATGCCGGCGTGTTCCAGCACCCAGGCGAGCATGCTGCTGGTGGTGGTCTTGCCGTGCGTGCCGGCGACGGCCAACACCCAGCGATTCTGCAGGACGTGATCGGCCAGCCATTGCGGGCCGGAAACGTAGGGCAGGCCTTTGTTCAGCACGTATTCGACGGCCGGGTTGCCGCGCGACATGGCGTTGCCGATGACCACCAGATCCGGCGCCGGATCAAGCTGCGCCGGGTCGTAACCCTGGGTCAGCTCAATGCCTTGCGCCTGGAGTTGAGTGCTCATCGGCGGATAGACGTTGGCATCGGAGCCGGTGACGTGGTGGCCCAGCTCTTTGGCCAGAACCGCCATCGAACCCATGAAAGTGCCGCAGATACCAAGAATATGAATGTGCATAGTCGACCTCGTAAAACATCGCCGCAGGTTAGCGTAGGGTGGCGAAATTCGCACTCTTTAGCTGAGACCGGCTTAGCTGAGATCGGCGCACCCCTCTGTGGCGAGGGGGTTCACCCCCGTTGGGCTGCGCAGCGGCCCCCCGAACCTGCAGCTGCAGTTTGCCAGGCACAGTGCGAATCGAGATTTACGACTGCTGCGCAGCCGAACGGGGGTAAACCCCCTCGCCACAAAAGCCGCTAGCAGACGATGTGGGGTTGAGATCATCACGCGGAACGGGCGATGTTGTGTTTGCGCAGCTTTCTATAGAGGGTATTGCGGCTGACGCCGAGTTGTTCGGCGGTGTGGGTCATGTGCCAGCGCTGCTGCTCCAGCGCATTCAGCAACGCCAGACGCTCGGCATCTTCCAGCGGATGCTCCGAAGACGTGTCCACCAACACTTCAACCGCCGGCCGTGCCTGACGAATCATCGTCGGTAGATCTTCCAGCCCGACTCGCCCGCCATCGCACAGCGCCGCCAAGGTGCGCAGCACATTGCGCAACTGCCGCACGTTCCCCGGCCAGGCAAAAGCAAGCAACGCCTGACGCGCCGGTTCGTCGATCAGCACGGTTTCGCCGCCCGCCTCTTCCGCCAGCAGAAAATCCAGCAACTGCGATTTATCGCTGCGTTCACGCAGGGCCGGCAGCGCCACTTCCAAACCATTCAAGCGGTAATACAAATCCTCGCGGAAGCTGCCGTCGTTCACCCGGTCAAGCAAATTGCGGTGGGTCGCGCTGATTATTCTGACGTTGACCGACTCCGGTTCGCCGCCAATCGGCACCACTTGCCGATCCTCCAAAACGCGCAGCAAGCGCGTCTGCAACGCCAGCGGCATGTCGCCGATTTCATCGAGAAACAACGTGCCGCCATCCGCCTGCTGCAACTTGCCGCGCATGCCTTCCTTGCGCGCGCCGGTAAAACTGCCGCCGCGATAACCGAACAATTCGCTTTCGATTAGGCTTTCGGGGATGGCCGCGCAGTTCAGCGCGACGAAGGATTTCGGCGCGCGCTGGCTGGCCTGATGCACGGCTTTGGCGAAAGCCTCCTTGCCGGAACCGGTTTCGCCATTGATCAGCAACGGCACGTCGCGCTCGAATACGCGCAAGGCTTTGCGGAAGTTCTCTTGCAACGCCGCATCGCCGAGACAGATGCCTGACAAGCGTGGACGCTCGGCCAGCAGCGGTTGCCCCGGCGCTGGCGCGGGGATACTGCGTGGCTGGCCGCGCAGCACCGCGAACAGATTGCGCCCATCGCGCGTGCGCAACGGCCAACTGGCGCTGGCATTGGCGCTGGCGCGGCCGAGCAATTGGTCCAGCGAGCAATCGAAAAACGCTTCCACCGGTTTGCCGAGCAGCCCGCCGCGAATATGCCCGAGCAGGTTCAGCGCACTTTGATTGACCGCGCTGATCCGCCCTTCGCCGTCAAACGCCAGCAGCCCTTCGCTGAACAGCCCGACCGATTCGGCCTGCAAGTGAAAACGCAGCAGCCATTGATTGTCGAAGTAGCGCAGGAAATAACAGCTCTCGATCATCTTCGCCGACAGATTGACCAGCGCCATGGTGTGAAACTGGCTCTGGCGCGAAACGTCGTGGCGCGCCGACGACACGTCGAGCACGGCGAGCAATTCGCCATGCGGGTCGAACACCGGGCTCGCCGAGCAGGTCAGGCCGGTGTGGCGGCCGCGAAAGTGTTCGTCCTGGTGGATGGTCAGCGCCTGACGCTCTACCAGGCAGGTGCCGATGCCGTTGGTGCCTTCGCAGGCTTCGCTCCAGTCGGCGCCGAGCCAGAGCCCCGCGCGCTCGAAAATCTGCCGCTCGGCAGGGGCGGTGACGCAATTGAGGATGACCCCGCGCGCATCGGTCAGCAGCACGGCGTGGCCGGCGCCGGAAAGTTGCTGGTGCAGGCTGGTCATTTCGCTGCCGGCAATCTGCAGCACTTGCTGCAAACGTTCACGGCTTTCGAGCACGCGGCCATGTTCGAGCACGGTGGGCGCCATGGTCAGGGCCGGGTCGAGGTGATAATCCTCAAGGCAGCGCAGCCACGAACGGGCAATCGACGGATCACTGCCGGGACCGTGCAGATGCGATTTGCCCTGGGTGACGGTCAAGACTTGTCGGGCATGGCGACTTAAATGGTTGTCGTGCATTTCTTATTGTTCTCCGAGCAGATACACATCCTGTGGGAGCTGAGCTTGCTCGCGATGGCGTCCTGACATTCAACATTAATGTTGGCTGTACAGACGTCATCGCGAGCAAGCTCAGCTCCCACAGGTTATGCAGCAGCCATCAAAGTTGCTTTCATTGCAATGACTGGGTTCCGAGCATCCTCCACGTCAGCGAGCATTGCAATGCTGGCAAGACTCATCAGTCACGCGCTGTGCCACAAGCGGTACAAACTGTCACCCACGCTGTACCAGACCCGCTACAGCGCCCCTCCGCCCGTCCGACAAAACCCGGCCAACCCCTTGGTTTCATTGCCCCGCAAGGCAGTGGCCCGACCTTTGCTCTACGCTTATAGCAGGCGCACATGCGCTCTCCCTTATAAGCACAAAAGCCAAGGAGAACTTCACCATGCGTTACGCTCACCCCGGTACTGAAGGCGCTATCGTTTCGTTCAAGAGCAAATACGGTAACTACATCGGCGGCGAGTTCGTCGCGCCTGTCAAAGGTCAGTACTTCACCACCACTTCGCCAGTCAATGGCCAACCGATTGCCGAATTCCCGCGCTCCACGGCTGAAGATATCGACAAAGCCCTCGACGCCGCCCACGCCGCAGCCGATGCCTGGGGCGCGACATCCGTCCAGGCGCGCTCGCTGGTGCTGCTGAAAATCGCTGATCGTATCGAAGCGAATCTGGAAGTCCTGGCGATCACCGAATCCTGGGACAACGGCAAAGCCGTGCGCGAAACCCTCAATGCCGACATCCCGCTGGCGGCAGATCACTTCCGCTACTTCGCCGGTTGCCTGCGTGCGCAGGAAGGCAGCGCTGCCGAAATCGACGGCAACACCGTGGCGTATCACATTCACGAACCGCTGGGCGTGGTCGGGCAGATCATCCCGTGGAACTTCCCGATCCTGATGGCCGCGTGGAAACTCGCCCCGGCCCTCGCCGCCGGTAACTGCGTGGTGCTCAAACCTGCCGAGCAAACGCCGCTGGGCATCACCGTGCTGATGGAACTGATCGGCGACCTGCTGCCGGCCGGCGTGCTCAACGTCGTGCAAGGGTTCGGCAAAGAAGCCGGCGAAGCCCTCGCCACCAGCAAACGCATCGCCAAAATTGCCTTCACCGGTTCGACGCCGGTCGGCTCGCACATCATGAAATGCGCCGCCGAAAACATTATCCCGTCCACCGTGGAGCTGGGTGGCAAGTCGCCGAACATCTTCTTCGAAGACATCATGCAAGCCGAGCCGACCTTTATCGAAAAGGCTGCCGAAGGTCTGGTGCTGGCGTTTTTCAACCAGGGCGAAGTCTGCACCTGCCCTTCCCGCGCGCTGGTTCAGGAATCGATTTACGACGAGTTCATGAAAGTCGTGATGAAAAAAGTCCTGCAAATCAAACGCGGCGACCCGCTGGACACCGACACCATGGTCGGCGCGCAGGCGTCCGAGCAGCAATTCGACAAAATCCTTTCGTACCTGGAAATTGCCAAGGGCGAAGGCGCCGAGCTGCTGACGGGCGGCAAAGTGGAAAAACTCGAGGGCAATCTGGCGACCGGGTATTACATCCAGCCGACCCTGCTCAAGGGCACCAACAAAATGCGCGTGTTCCAGGAAGAAATCTTTGGCCCGGTGGTGAGCATCACCACGTTCAAGGATGAAGCCGAAGCGCTGGCCATCGCCAACGACACCGAGTTCGGCCTCGGCGCCGGGCTGTGGACTCGCGACATCAACCGCGCCTACCGCATGGGGCGCGCGATCAAGGCTGGTCGGGTCTGGACCAACTGCTATCACCTGTACCCGGCGCACGCGGCGTTTGGCGGTTACAAAAAGTCCGGCGTCGGCCGTGAGACGCACAAAATGATGCTCGATCACTATCAGCAGACGAAAAACCTGCTGGTGAGTTACGACATCAATCCGCTGGGCTTCTTCTGATTCGGCGCGCAGCCGCGTAACGGCAATCGCGGGCAAGCCTCGCTCCCACAGGATTGGGTTGCTCCTGTGGGAGCACGGCTTGCCGGCGATGGCGGTTGTCCAGTTGCCGACGTTGTGAGCGTGAACTCTCCCGCCATCACCACTGCGGGTCAAAAACAATAAGAACAGGTGAACTCTTATGCCTAGCGATCAAACGGGAGTTCCGGCTACCGGCTCCTCCGTCGACTTCGAAAAAGTCGGCTCCGAATACTTCCAGCAACGCGAACTTAAAAAGGGTGCCGCCGGTTGGGTTCTGCTGGTCGGGCTCGGCGTTGCTTACGTCATCTCCGGCGACTACGCCGGTTGGAATTTCGGCCTCGCCCAAGGTGGTTGGGGCGGCATGTTTCTGGCCACGTTGCTGATGGCCACCATGTACCTGTGCATGTGCTTTTCCCTCGCTGAACTGTCCTCGATGATTCCTACCGCCGGCGGTGGCTACGGTTTCGCCCGCAGCGCATTCGGGCCGTGGGGCGGATTTCTCACCGGCACCGCGATCCTCATCGAATACGCCATCGCGCCAGCGGCAATTGCCGTGTTCATCGGCGCCTATTGCGAGTCGTTATTCGGCATCGGCGGCTGGATGATCTATTTGGCGTTCTACATCATCTTCATCGCCATCCACATATTCGGCGTCGGCGAAGCGTTGAAACTGATGTTCGTGATCACCGCCGTCGCCGCACTGGCACTGGGTGTGTTTCTGGTGGCGATGGTGCCGCACTTCAACGTGGCCAATCTGCTCGACATTCCAGTGACCGACGCCAAGGGCGCCAGCACTTTCCTGCCCTTCGGTTACGTTGGCGTCTGGGCGGCGATCCCCTACGCGATCTGGTTTTTCCTTGCGGTCGAAGGCGTGCCGTTGGCCGCCGAAGAAACCAAAAACCCCAAGCGCGACCTGCCCCGTGGCCTGATCGGCGCGATGCTGGTGCTGGTGAGTTTTGCCCTGTTGATCCTGGTCATCGGCCCCGGCGGCGCGGGCGCCAATGCCTTGTTGACCTCGGGTAATCCGCTGGTCGAAGCGTTGAGCAAAGCCTACGGCGGTTCAACGTGGATGGGCTCTTTCGTCAACCTCGTCGGTCTGGCCGGGCTGATCGCCAGTTTCTTCTCGATCATCTACGCCTACTCGCGGCAGATCTTTGCCCTGTCCCGCGCCGGTTACCTGCCGCGCAAACTGTCGGAAACCAATAAAAGCAAAGCGCCGGTGCTGGCGTTGATCATCCCCGGCATCATCGGTTTTGGCCTGTCGTTGACCGGCCAAGGCGATCTGCTGATTCTGGTGGCGGTGTTCGGCGCGACGATTTCCTACGTGCTGATGATGGCGGCGCAAATCACCCTGCGCATCCGTCGCCCCAAAATGGACCGTCCGTACCGTACGCCGGGCGGCATTTTCACTTCCGGCGTTGCACTGGTTCTGGCGTGCATCGCTGTGGTGGCGGGGTTTCTGGTGGATCCACGGGTGGTCATCGGCGCGGCGATCATCTATGGAGTGTTAATTGCTTACTTTGCTTTCTACAGTCGGCATCACTTGGTAGCAGGCACGCCCGAAGAGGAATTCGCGGCGATTCAGCAAGCAGAAGAAGCCTTGCACTGACCGCCGCACCTCTCGGCGCAAACTTCGGCGCAGCCCTGCAAACATAGGGGCTGCGTCGTCACGGAGAATCTGTATGGCTAGTTTTGCTCACACGGTCGGCGCCCAGACTTATCGCTTCGACAGCCTCAAAGACGTCATGGCCAAGGCCAGCCCGGCGCGTTCCGGGGACTTTCTGGCGGGCGTGGCCGCGCTCAACGACGGCGAGCGAGTGGCCGCACAAATGGCCTTGGCCGACATCGCGCTGACCCATTTTCTGCAGGAAGCGGTGATCCCTTACGAGGCCGATGAAGTCACCCGGCTGATCATCGACACCCACGATAAACAGGCTTTCGCCGTGGTCAGCCACCTGACCGTCGGCGGTTTTCGCGACTGGCTGCTCAGCGATGCCGCCGACGAACAGAGCCTGCGCGCCCTCGCCCCCGGCCTGACCCCGGAAATGGTCGCCGCCGTGTCGAAAATCATGCGCGTGCAGGACCTGGTGCTGGTGGCGCAGAAGATCCGCGTGGTCACCCAATTTCGCGGCACCATGGGCCTGCGCGGCCGCTTGTCCACGCGCCTGCAGCCCAACCATCCGACCGACGAACCGGCCGGCATCGCTGCGAGCATTCTCGACGGCCTGCTCTACGGCAACGGCGACGCGATGATCGGCATCAACCCGGCCACCGACAGCATCGCCTCAATCTGCGCGATGCTGGAAATGCTCGACGCGATCATCCAGCGCTACGACATTCCGACCCAGGCCTGCGTGCTGACTCACGTCACCACCTCGATCGAAGCGGTGAACCGTGGCGTGCCGCTGGACCTGGTGTTCCAGTCGATTGCCGGCACCGAAGCGGCCAACGCCAGTTTCGGCATCAACCTCAATCTGTTGCAGGAAGGTTACGACGCGGGGCTCAGCCTCAATCGCGGCACCCTCGGGCAAAACCTGATGTATTTCGAAACCGGCCAGGGCAGCGCCTTGTCGGCCAACGCCCACCATGGCGTCGATCAACAGACCTGCGAGACGCGCGCCTACGCCGTGGCGCGCCATTTCAAACCGTTTCTGGTGAACACCGTCGTCGGATTTATCGGCCCGGAATACCTCTACAACGGCAAACAGATCATCCGCGCCGGCCTCGAAGATCACTTCTGCGGCAAGTTGCTCGGTGTGCCGATGGGCTGCGACATCTGCTACACCAACCACGCCGAAGCCGATCAGGACGACATGGACACCCTGCTGACCCTGCTCGGCGTGGCTGGCATCAACTTCATCATGGGCATCCCCGGCTCCGACGACATCATGCTCAACTACCAGACCACCTCGTTCCACGACGCGCTCTACGCGCGCCAAACGCTTGGTTTAAAACCGGCACCGGAGTTTGAGCAGTGGCTGGAGAAAATGGGCATCTTCACCCAGGCTGACGGCAAGATTCAGTTCGGCAACAGCCTGCCGCCGGCCTTCCGCCACGCCTTGGCGCAACTGGGATGAGTGTTGAAATGGATAAACCACCTGTTGATCCGCAGAACCCGTGGCTGCAATTGCGCAACCTGACACCGGCGCGGATTGCCCTCGGTCGCACCGGCACCAGCATGCCCACCGGCGCGCAACTGGATTTCCAATACGCCCACGCGCAGGCCCGCGACGCGGTGCATTTGCCGTTTGACCACGGCGCAATCAGCGCCCAACTGGCCGAACGTGGACGCGAGAGTTTGTTGCTGCACAGCGCCGCCACCGACCGAAACAGCTATCTGCAGCGCCCGGACCTCGGGCGCAAGTTGGATGATCAATCGGCGCAAACCCTGCGTGATTACGCGGCGGCGCATCCCGGCGGGGTCGATCTGGTGATCGTGGTCGCCGATGGTTTGTCGGCGCTGGCCGTGCACCGGCACACCTTGCCGTTTCTGACGCGCATGGAAGAACAGGCTGGCGCCGACGGTTGGTCGTTGGCGCCGGTGATGTTGGTCGAACAGGGCCGAGTGGCCGTGGCTGACGAGATCGGTGAACTGCTCGGCGCAAAAATGGCGGTGATCCTGATTGGCGAACGCCCCGGCCTCAGCTCGCCGGACAGCCTGGGGTTGTACTTCACCTACAACCCGAAGGTCGGCCTCACCGATGCCTATCGCAATTGCATTTCCAACGTCCGATTGGAAGGCCTCAGCTACGGCATGGCGGCGCACCGTTTGCTGTATCTGATGCGCGAAGCCTGCCGGCGTCAGTTGTCGGGGGTCAATCTGAAGGACGAAGCGCAACTTCAGACGCTGGACTCGGAAAACGCCGCCGACATGAAAGGAAATTTCCTGCTCAGTCCGCCGCAGGCCTGAACCGTTTCCGCATTGCGTTTCTGCTCCGGTTTCAGGCAGGATCGACGCACGGCTGCCCGGGTAGATCGCCGTCAGCGCACGTGAAGACAGCCACTTGAAGACGAGAACAATCAATGCGGATTATTCAAGCGACCCTCGAACATCTGGACCTCCTGACCCCGTTGTTCGTCAAATATCGTGAGTTTTACGGCTCCCTGCCCTATCCGGACTCGTCCCGGGCGTTTCTCGAAAAACGCCTGCGCCGCAAGGAATCGGTGATTTACCTGGCGTTGTCCGATGACGACAACAAGCTGATGGGTTTTTGTCAGCTGTACCCGAGCTTTTCCTCGTTGTCGCTGAAACGTGTGTGGATCCTCAACGACATCTACGTCGCCGAAGACGCGCGCCGACAACTGGTCGCCGACAACCTGATCCGCACCGCGAAGAAAATGGCCAAGGAAACCAACGCCGTGCGCATGCGTGTGTCGACCAGCAGCGACAACGAAGTGGCGCAGAAAACCTACGAGTCGATCGGGTTCAAGGAAGACACCGAATTCAAGAATTACGTGCTGCCAATCAGCGACGAGCTGTAACACTTTCAGCGCGGCGAGCGACTTGTAGCGAGAGCGCTTTTGTGGCGAGGGGGCTTGCCCCCGTTCGGCTGCGAAGCAGTCGTAAACCAAGACAACACCCTGTAACTGCAGGGGTCGCTTCGCGCCCAACGGGGGCAAGCCCCCTCGCCACAAGGGCTCACACCCACGAAGATCGGCGTGAGCCATGGGTCGCACCGTGACATCCCCCGCTACAAACTCGGCACGCTTTTGAGTGTTCCGGCCGTATAATCCCGAGCTTCCCGTCTTGTAAGAAAAACTACACCTGCTTGTAGCCTTACATGAAGTCATACGCACAGGTCTGCCGAGTCGGACCGCCTCAACAGGTGCCCCTCCATGGATTTCAACCCGATCGACCTTATCCTGCATCTCGATGTGTATCTCGACATGCTGGTGACCAATTACGGGCCATGGATCTACGCCATCCTGTTTCTGGTGATCTTCTGCGAGACCGGGCTGGTGGTAATGCCGTTCCTGCCGGGTGATTCCCTGCTGTTTATTGCCGGCGCGGTAGCGGCTGGTGGCGGCATGGACCCGGTGCTGCTGGGCGGCCTGCTGATGTTGGCGGCGATCCTCGGCGACAGCACCAATTACGTGATCGGCCGAACCACCGGGGAGAAGCTCTTCAGCAACCCCAACTCGAAAATCTTCCGCCGCGATTACCTGCAAAAAACCCACGATTTCTACGATAAGCACGGCGGCAAAACCGTCACGCTCGCGCGGTTCCTGCCGATCATCCGTACGTTTGCGCCGTTCGTCGCCGGTGTCGCGAAGATGCCTTATCCACGCTTTTTCGGCTTCAGCGTCCTCGGCACGATTCTTTGGGTCGGTGGCCTGGTGACCTTGGGTTACTTCTTCGGCAACGTACCGTTCATCAAGAAAAACCTGTCGCTGCTGGTCGTCGCCATCATCCTGCTATCGCTGGTGCCGATGATCATCGGCCTGGTCCGCAGCCGTTTCGGCGGTTCGAGCTCCAAAGCCGAAACCCGCTAAGCATCTATGTGGTCCCTGAGCGCCTGGCGTCGCCGGCGCATTCTGGCCAGACACCCGATTGCCGACGACGCATGGCAGCGGGTGCGCCAGCACTTGAGTTTCCTCGACGGCCTCAGCGCCGCCGAAGACCAATGGCTGCGTGAAGCCTGCGTGCTGTTCCTCGACGCCAAACACCTGACCGCGCTGCCCGGCGTCGAACTGCATCAGGAGCAACGCCTGTTGCTCGCCGCGCAAGCGCAATTGCCGCTGCTCAATCTTGGCGAGCTGAACTGGTATCAGGGTTTCCACGAAATCGTGTTGTATCCCGACGACTTCCTCAGCCCGCAGCGCCATCGGGACGCCAGCGGCGTCGAACACGAATGGGACGGCGAGCACAGCGGCGAAGCCTGGCAGCAAGGCCCGGTGATTCTCGCCTGGCCGGGCGTGATGGCCAGCGGCGGCTGGGAAGGCTATAACCTGGTGATCCACGAACTGGCGCACAAACTCGACATGCTCAACGGCGACGCCAACGGCCTGCCGCCGCTGCACCCGAGCATGCGCGTCAGCGACTGGGCAAGCGTGATGCAACAGGCCTTCGACGACCTGAACCGGCAACTGGACCACGACCCCGACGCCGAAACCGCGATCGACCCGTACGCCGCCGAGAACCCGGCCGAATTCTTCGCCGTCACCAGCGAATACTTCTTCAGCGCCCCGGATTTGCTCCACGAGGCTTATCCGCAAGTCTACGAGCAGCTAATGCTTTTCTATCGCCAGGATCCGCTGGCCCGGCTGCGGCAACTTCTCGCCGAGAACCCGGTCTATCAGGCACACGACTAAGGTCTCTACGACCTCTGGTACGTGGCGTCGCCGGCAGAATATGCCTATAATCGCCGCCACTTTTTGGTCAATCCGGCCAAGTGTTTTTGGTCAACTAACGGGGGCACCGCCCAATGAGCTACAGCAAGATTCCGGCTGGCAAAGACCTGCCGAACGACATCTACGTCGCGATCGAGATCCCGGCCAACCACGCGCCGATCAAATACGAAATCGACAAAGACAGCGATTGCCTGTTCGTTGACCGTTTCATGGCCACCCCGATGTTCTACCCGGCCAACTACGGTTTCATCCCTAACACTCTGGCAGACGACGGTGATCCCCTCGACGTGCTGGTCGTGACCCCTTACCCGGTTGCTCCAGGCTCGGTGATCCGCGCGCGTCCAGTCGGCATCCTGCACATGACCGACGACGGCGGCGGCGATGCCAAAGTCATCGCAGTGCCACACGACAAGCTGTCCCAGCTGTACGTCGACGTGAAGGAATACACCGATCTGCCAGCCCTGCTGCTGGAACAGATCAAGCACTTCTTCGAGAACTACAAAGACCTCGAAAAAGGCAAATGGGTGAAGATCGAAGGTTGGGGCGACGCAGAAGCCGCTCGCACCGAGATCATGAAGTCGGTTGCTGCTTACAAAGGCTGAACACAGCTGTGAGCCTTGAGCTTCACGCTGCAAGAAAAACCCCGGTGCTCCGGGGTTTTTTGTGGGCGCTGACAACAGCGCTGGCAAACAGAGCGTTTAAGGATTTTCTTGTACGGTTTTTGGCTGTGTAGCGTTCCTTAAAACCGGCTTACATCCAGTCGTAAAATTCCCGCGCAATTTGAACAGTTCGTTTATTCAAAGCCCTCGCCAGCGCCCGTAGACTCGCGCTCATGAAAAAAAACACTAGCGGTCCACGGTTTAAAGCGCTGCTCAAAGCAGCGAACATCACGACGACAGGATTCGCCGATTTCCTGGACACGCCTCCGCAAAATGTACACAACTGGTACACCCGCGGAGTGCCCGCTTACTGCATGGAAGAAGTCGCGCGCAAACTCTCAGTTCACAGCACCTGGCTGAAAACCGCCGAAGGGCCGAAAGACCTGTGCCTGATCGACGAGACCGGCAACCTCTACGACGCCCAGGCGATTCGCGGTTCCTACAGCGTGCTCGAACCGACCGACGTCGAGCTGCCCTTCTATAAAGAAGTGGCCATTGCCCCCGGTTCCAACAAGACTCACGTGATCGAAGACGACAGCCAACCCATGCGCCTGTCCCGCAGCGATCTCGACTCACTGGACATCAACTATAAGGACGCCATCTGCGCCCACATGATCGGCAACAGCATGGCCGAGAAAATCGAAGACGGCTCGATCATCGCGATTGATCGCGGCTTGACCCAGATCGTCGACGGCGAAATCTACGCGATCGAGCACGACGGCATGTTGCGGATCAAATACCTGCACCGGATGCCCGGCAACGGCCTGCGATTACGCAGCCACAACAGCGCGCAATACCCGGACGAAGTGTTCCGGGCGGCACAGATCGAAGAGCAAAACATCCACGTGCTGGGCTGGGTGTTCTGGTGGTCGACACTGCACAAACGACGGCCGCCATTGCCATTCCTGTAACGCATTCCTCTGTAGCAGCTGGCGAAGCCTGCGTCCGGCCGCGCAGCAGTCGTAAATCCGGTAATCGCGGTCATTCAGTCACACCGGGGGCCATGACCTTACGACTGCTACGCAGCCGGACGCAGCCTTCGGCAGCGGCTACACATCAGTGCAATCGCTCTACCCGGCACTTCCCACTGGGAATCCGCAAAAAAAATCAGTATGCTGCGCCCCACATTTGCGCTCACCCCGCCCCGCGGCGCTGAGCGCACCCGACCCGGCAGATGACTTTCTCGCCGAGTCCCACAGCCGGACGCAAGATCCGGGTGTACGTTTTGAAGGCTGGCGCGGTTTACCAAAAATAAACCAAGCCAGTCCCCGAGAAGCCGGCCACAAGCCGGCTTTTTAATGTCTGAAATAATCCTATCCCGTCCGAAAATCCTCCTGATAGCCAGGTTACTCCGGGCGTTTCAGGCATCCCCCTGCACAAGACGCAAGAGATAGGTGACCTTTGGAAGCAGATCACCGGAGGGCACGGCAGGTACTGTAGTTGCAACGCCGCTAAGAACGGTTACCGTAATCTCGGCATCGGGATGATCAACTGTAACGATACTCATGCCTCCGCAAACGTAGTTAGTGCCATGACCTACCTTGGCAAGGAAAGACAACATTTGCGCCGCAAGCCGGCACGCATGAGAAGCCTTGGTATCGGCCTCTTGAGTAGTTAGAGACCGAAGAACAACTTAGCTATCCAAAGTGGGCAGTGATGCCTCATCGCCATGATGCGCAAGTAGTTGCGCACTTATTCTTCAACAAAGCCCTTAAATATCGCTAAGCGCTAAGTGCGCCGTGGCCTGTAGCCGAGTGGGCAAGAAGTTGCGCAGTACTGCGCAAGAAGTTGCGCACTTTGTGGGGTGTTGTCCCTTGAAAATCACCCAGCGATTGAAAAACCTCGGCCATCTCCCGGTTTACATAGCCCTCAACATTTATGGCACGGACCTTGATAACAGTCAGGCACCCACCGGGCGATATCGCCTCCCGGGCACCCTAAATTTTTAGCAAGGAGCACCTCCATGGCTACACCAGCGTACATGTCCGTCACTGGCGAAAAACAAGGTCTGATCACCGCCGGCGCTTTCACTGCCGATTCGGTTGGCAACACCTACCAGGAAGGTCACGAAGACCAGGTCATGGTTCAGGCTTTCAGCCACGACGTCATCATCCCGCGTGACCCGCAGTCCGGCCAACCTACTGGTCAGCGTGTGCACAAGCCAGTTGTGATCACCAAGGTCTACGACAAGGCTTCGCCATTGCTGCAAGCCGCTCTGACTTCCGGCGAGCGCATGAGCGAAATCGTTATCCAGTGGTATCGCACTTCGGCCCAAGGGACCCAAGAGCACTACTACACCACCAAACTGGAAGACGCGATCATCGTCGCCATCAACAACAAAATGCACAACTGCCAGGACCCGTCGAACTCGCACTTCACGCACCTGGAAGAAGTACAGTTCACCTACCGCAAAATCACCTGGACCCACGAAGTATCCGGTACTTCGGGTTCCGATGACTGGCGTCAGCCAGTCGCTTAATCGCGGCTGATCGTTACAAACGTCGGCCAGCTCTGCTGGTCGATGTGATTTATGCCTTGCAGCGTTGATGTGCGGACTCTCTTTCACCTGAACAAGGAAAAGTTAAATGCGTCAAAGGGATTTGAAGTTCACGTTTTCCGTGTTGTCAGGGCAGATGGAGTTCGAGGTCGTAGAGTTCACACTGGAGGAGGCCATCTGTGAGCCTTTTCGACTCACGATCGAGTTGGCCAGTCGCAACCCGAACATTGATTTCGGCAAGGTGCTCGATCAGCCCTCATTGCTCACGATCTGGCAAGGCGGCACGGCTGTGCGTCATGTCCACGGGCTGGTGTCCAGTTTCACTCAACGTAAAACCGGCTTCCGCCGGACACGTTATCGGGCGGTGGTCGAACCGCAACTCGCCCGACTGGCCTTGAGTTCCAACTGGCGCATTTTTCAGCAGAAAAACGTGCCGGACATCATCAAGTCCGTGTTGAGCGAACACGGCATCCTCGACTATCAGCAACACATCAACAGCGAACATTTGCCGCGCGAATACTGTACGCAGGTCGGCGACACTGACTTGTACCTGTTCGACCGGCTGTCCAGTGAAGAAGGCTTGTTCTATTTCTTCAAATGCAACGAAAGCACTCACACGCTGATCCAGGGCGACAAACTCTATGTGCAGCAGCGTATTCAAGGCGCTCCGGTGCTCTACACCACTGAACCGGCTGCGGATGCCACGCAGCCTGTGCTCTATGCGTTCAGTTACACCGAGAACGTCCGCACGGCCGAGCAGACGCAACGCGATTACACCTTCAAGCGACCGACCTTCGACCAGCAGCAGAACTTCGCCGGCGATGACTTGCAACATCAGACGCCGAACTACGAACGCTACGACTATCCGGGCCGCTACAAGGCCACCGCTGCCGGTAAACCCTTCACCCAGAATCGCTTGCTGGGGCACCGTGGCGACGCGCGAATTGCCGTTGTCGAAGGCGACGATCCGCGCCTGATCCCGGGTTTCTCTTTCCAGCTCACCGGCCACCCCCGGGATGATTTCAATCGCTGGTGGCGCTCGCTGAGGATCACTCACAAGGGCATCCAGCACGCCAGTCAGGAAGAAGAGTCCGCCGGTGCCGATGTCGGCGTGAGTTATGACTTTGTCGCCGAGATCGTTTCCGAGGAAACCGAGTGGCGTACCCCGCCACGCCCCAAACCGATTGTTGACGGACCACAGATTGCGACGGTGACCGGGCCGGACGGGGAAGAAATTTACACGGATGAATTTGGCCGGGTAAAGGTCCAGTTCCCATGGGACAGAGAAGGGAAGAATAACGAATTCAGTTCCTGCTGGGTGCGCGTGGCGCAGAACTGGGCGGGCGCGGACTGGGGCCATATGGCGATCCCGCGCATTGGTCAGGACGTCATCGTCGATTACCTCGACGGCGATTGCGATCAGCCGATCATCACCGGCCGCACGTACCGGGCGACGAACATGCCGCCTTACCAACTGCCCAATCACAAGATTCTCAGCACCATAAAAAGCAAGGAATACAAGGGCACTCGGGCCAACGAACTGCGCATTGATGACACCACCAAGCAGATCAGTGCCGCGTTGATGAGTGATCACGGCAGCACCGCATTGCATCTGGGTTACCTGACGCATCCACGGCCGAGCGGCGGTGATCCGCGCGGCGAAGGTTTTGAGTTGCGCACCGATGAACACGGCGCGTTGCGAGCAGCCAAAGGCCTGTTGCTGAGTACCGAGGAGCAAATGAACGCCAGCGGCGGTCACCTCAATCGCGCCTCTGTCGTACAGGTACTGGAAGCGGCGTTGAAGCTAGCCAAGGACTTGGGCGATTACGCCCACGACAACCAGGGCGTAGGCCATGATAAGACGCCGCAGAAGACGCTCAGCGATGCGGTTCGCGACCTGGGCAACGGCGCGAATGACGAATCGGGCAAGGGCAATGGTGGCAATCCGGCAATTGCCGTGAGCGGTGAAGCCGGTATCGCCGCGGCGTCCCCCAAGAGCATCACGGTGGCGGCGGGTGAACACATCGACACCGTTGCCCAGCAGAATCAGCAACAGACCTCGGGGCAGAAGTTTGTGCTCAATGCCGGGACCGACTTGGGGATGTTTGCCCACAGCGGCGAAATGCGTCAGATCACCCACCAGGGTCCGATGCTGTTGCAGGCGCAAAAAAACAACATCCGCCTGGAGGCGGATCAGAGTGTGGAAGTCAGCGCGAGCAACCAGCATGTGCTGGTGTCGGCCAAAGAGCACATCACCCTGATGTGTGGCGGGGCCTACATCACTATCAAGGGCGGCAATATCGAACTGGGCATGCCCGGCAACCTGATCGTCAAAGCGGCCAAACACAGCCTGCTCGGCGCCACCAGCCTGGAAGCGGAACTGCCCAAATTCAAAGTCGGCGATACCCAGCGACGCTTTATGCTCAAGCAGATTGACGGGACGTCGGCGATGCCCAACAT
Organism: Pseudomonas prosekii; assembly: GCF_900105155.1. NCBI lineage: Bacteria > Pseudomonadati > Pseudomonadota > Gammaproteobacteria > Pseudomonadales > Pseudomonadaceae > Pseudomonas > Pseudomonas prosekii. The sequence continues at coordinate 3,644,294 of NZ_LT629762.1, read as the reverse complement.
GCCGTACAAAATCACCTTATCCAATGGCGAAGTGGTCGAAGGAGTGACCGATGCTCAAGGCGCCACGCAGTTGTTGCAGAAAGATGTGATGAGCATTGCCAATGTGGCCATGCTCAAGCCGCCCTCCCCCGCAGCCGCGGGGGCCGCGGCAGGCGGTGCGGGGGCTGCTGCCAGCGTTGCCAGTGCCGATGATGAGGCGGAGGAAATTGTGCAGTTCTTCGAATTCAAGGATGACAAAGGTGGACCCGCGCCGCACCACTTCAAGGTGATGTCCGCCGGGGAAGTCGTGGCCGAGGGTTCCGGTGAGCGCACGCCGGAATTCCCTTCCGACATGGAGCTGGAATTGGAGTCGTGGCCGGTAAAGGAGAAACAGAATGCCTGATCTCATCACGCCACAGGTGCGCAAGCTCGCGGCCATCGGATACGGCGAAGCCTCGACGGACAACAATCCGCAGGAAGTCCGCGCCATTTGTTTTACGTTGACTAATCGTATGCGCGCGTGGGGGCTGGCCGACGTCACTAGCCTGCTCAAGGAGGCTGGGGACAGTTACGTTGTTGCAATGCAGGGCAACAATGTCCGTTACAACCAACTGATGGCGGCTTCGGAAGCGACCATCAATGCCGATTTGAACATGCGCTCGGCAGTGGAGAGTGCGCGGGATGCTCTCGCCCAGCGCGGCAATGATCCCTCCAATGGCGCTTACTGGTGGGATGGCATCGATATCAAGAAGTCGACAAATCCCCGACACTCATCCGGGTTCCACTACGGCTCTCCTTCGCACAACATCTTCGGTGTTGCGCAAGTCTCGAAGCCGGAGAAAGTTACCTATTGGACGCAGTTCAACAAAAAGACCAACACAATGGTAAATACCCGCGAGCGGGGTCGTTATGACCACATATACCGATCCACCGCGGCCATTGGCAAAACGATCTTCTGGACCACCAATCCGGAATACATCAAGGCAACCGGCGCCAAGGAATATCGATGAGCAAACTCACCCGTTGTCTGAGCTTGGTTCTCGGCGCGAGCCTGCCCTTTCTGGCGCAGGCAGCCCCGGTACAGTTCACCGATTACCGTGCGTTTTATCAGTCGCTGGGCGACAACCTGTTTGCCGGACCCGGCAGCGAGCTGGCCAGGCCCTGCGCGGAATCGCCACGGCATTGCCTGTGGGTCAACGCCATGCGCCCGGCGTTTGAACGTTTTGAGGATGCGCAGTGGAGCGCGCCCGACGAACTGAAGCTCGACCCGCCCAAAGGCACGCCCGAGATTGTCTTCGATGGCGAAGCCCTGACGATTGGCAAACAACGTTGGCCACTGCGCGATGCGGTCAACTTCGCCTTGCCGCAGTGGCCCGTCGGTGATCCCATCGACCCGGAAAACGTGGCGACCGCCACGACCTGGCGCCAAGGCGCCTCAACGTGCCTGGAGTTGCAGTACGTCAGCAGTGGCTACGGTGATCGCTACCCCCTGGTGTTGCTGGTACACGGCCAGCATCTATACGCGTTACCGCGACTGTTCTCCTCTTGCTCGGCCATTCGCAAGGCGCCCGGCAATCAGTTCAGCTATCCGGAAAACGCCTACCTGGGGGCGGAGCTGGAAAACAATCCGACCGGGCTGAAAGTGGATTACCGGGTACCCAATGCTAAAAACCCGGTGGCGCAGTACCTGTTGCACTTCCCGAATCAGGGGGACCCCTTCGTATTTGAGGCGCAGCGCCAATAGGCATCAGCGGGCGAATCCGTCATGACCGCGCCACGTGCAAGGGGCATCACCTGAGGGAAAAAAAATGAAGATCCGAGACTCACTACGGCTGCTCATCACGACACCAACCGACCTGCGTCGGGCAGCAGCTGTCAACCCGGACAGGCGCTCGACCCCATGCGTCGAGACCACTGGGGTAATTTTCAAGGAGGAAATGCGCGATGACTGACGCTGCCCAGCCAAAAAAAATCTGTTCCAGCCAATCGATCACCATGCCCAGCGGTGGCGACATCCACCTGATTCCACCTCCACCGAAGCCCTGTGTGACGATCCTCGTGCACGGCGTCAACGACCTGGCGGGTTGCTATGCACGTATTGAGCAGGGTCTGTGCGAGGGGCTGAACGAACGCCTCGATATGCCACGTACCTTCCCCAACGGCGCGAACAACCCGGGATACCTGTTACCGGCCAGCTACACCGCTCCTACTGATGATGACGGCGAAGCCAAGAATCCTGATGCCGTGTACTTCCGCCGCAAGGCCGGGGCATCCAGCAACGGCTGCCAGCCACGCAGCGTGGTGGTGCCGTTCTATTGGGGGTTTCGCGAGGAAGAAGCGTTCATTCAGAAAACCGAAGCGCACGGTCAGTGGCTGGACCGAGACGGCAACCGCCTGGACAAGGCCGGCACCAAGGAAGGCGGCCAGTTCGCCAACGCCACCACCAACCTGCCGGATATGTGGGGCAACGGTTTCAACGGCATGCTGCTCGGCTTCATCTCGCTGAACAAAATCGGCGGCACCATGACCCACCCGTTGTTTTCAGCCGCCGGTCGGCGCTACATGGTGCTGGCTGCCATGCGCCTGGCCATGTTGATCAAGATTATTCACAAACGTCATCCGAACGATACGATCAACGTGGTTGGCCACAGTCAGGGCACGCTGCTCACGCTGCTGGCCCATGCATTCCTCAAAGAGGACGGTGCCAAACCCGCCGATGGCGTGGTCATGTTCAACTCACCCTACAGCCTGTTTCAGCCCAATATGGATAAAGTCCAGAAATTGGGCGGTCAGCAAACGACCGGCGCGCGCATCGCTACGCTCAACGGCATTTTGCAATTCATCGCGGGCAGCCCTAATCCGGTGCCGGCTCTGTCGGGCGTCGCCCTGAAAAACAAGCAGGGTTACGGCGCAATTGGCGGGTCTGGCTGGACGGGCACGGCAGCGTGTCAAACCACGATCCGCGGAGAAAAGATCACCTTCAACGAGCGTGACAACCGCGGCTGCACCTTTCTCTATTTCACCCCTCAGGATCAGACGGTTGGCCTCAAGAACGTCCAGGGGATCGGCTGGCAGGGGATCGGCGAAGAGGTGGATGGTCAGCCTGCGCGCAAACTTCTTCCACAACGTTTCCACCAGCGCGTATTTACCGTGCGCAAGCGTAACGGCGAGAAGGAACCCGTCGGCAAACACGTTCCTCCCTACGTCTACCTGTTGCGTCAGGACAGCGAGCAACCCTGGGAAGACACCGGCCTGGGCTTCATGGATCGGATACCCAATGGCAGCTTGGACAAGGGCGCCAGCGTGGTCTTGACCGCGCCTCAATTGCCGGTGCCGGGCGACGTGAACTTTTCCAACGATGGCGTTATCACCGCCCCCGGAGAAGCCTCCAAAAGCGGGGTGTACCAGATGAAGGACAAACTGGACCCTGTCGATGCTTCGATCGGCGTGGCCAATGGCGGCTGGGAGCCGAAAAACCCACGCTACGCCCGACAAGAGACCATGGAAGAAGCCCTGGCGTTCAAATATGGGCAAGACATCCAGAGCGTCGAAAAGGCTCGCAATGAAGGCAAGGAGGCCTCGGAGTGCGCCCATGTGTTTGCCGCTCGGGCTCAAGGCAATGGCAAGGTCCTCATCACTCGCGGGGAAACGCCTTATCAGGCGCGTATACGTCTGCAAGGCGAGGAATACTCGGAGGCTCTGTCCTTCCACTCATCCATTCCCAACAACCCTGAACACAGCCGACAAGTGCTGGCCTATGACGTGGCGATCGGTGCCGGCGAATGCGTTGATGAGGGGTCGTTCTATGCATATCTGTGTCGAGTGGCAGATTGGCGCCTGGACTGGAAAAAGACCGATGGCGGCGCCAATGCGCAATTCCAGGCGGAGAATGAAGATCCGGACGATTCCGTGGATCAGCACTATCAGCAAGAGGACGGTAAGAACCGCGAGCTGATTGACTCCACAGTGGCGTATCGCAAGACCGGCACGTTACCGGCCATCAGCGACAACATGCCGAGCCTGGTAGCGACCCAGACCCGCACGGAGCTTAGAAAAGGCGAGCCTGTCCGTTTTGGTGGTACCCCCTGATGCGCCTCGAATTTGCTTGCCTGTTTTTTACCGGCCTGCTCCTGACCAGCCCTCTGGTTCAAGCGGCTGAACATCCATCGACGGTCAGCCGTTGCTTTGCCAGCGCGGCTTCACCCGTGAATGCCTATACCTCGGCCAAGGAGGCCGCCACCATGCCTGTTGATGCTCGTTACCGCGCCCCTGCCACCTCGCCCCATCTCGACACTCTGGATGTGCTCGCCATTGGCCTGAGCCTCGACGTATTCCGTCAGGGCCAGGCCTGGAAAGCCCTGCAGGAGCAGAATGCAAAACAGACCGAAGCCCTCCACGTGGGCAGCATCCTGCCCACGGATCCGAAAAAGTATCCGGTGGATGGCGACGACAAAGACCTGGCCTATGACAAGCGCAAGGCGGATGCTCTGGAACTGGGCTTGCGCGACTTCATGGAGAAGTGGCCGATCCCGACCATCACGGTCGTTCGTGGCTGGAATCCCGATACACCGAACCTGCGTTATTCCCCGGAAAGAACCCGGGAAATGCTCTCGGGCATGGTCAACAGTTACCGCACGGAAGCGGGCCTGCACTGGCATCGCGTGCGCAATCTGCAAGATGGCGTGGTCTGCAGTGACACCCCCGAAGGCCTGGTGGAAAACCTGTTCAACCTGTTCGAACAGAACCCTGACCTCCCCGCTGTACTGGTCTACAACGTAGAAGGGTTCAGCATGTCGTTTGCCTTGTCGGCTAAAAAGGCTCCGCTGATTGGTGGGCCTGGCCCGCGCAAGCCGGGCGAACTCACCGACGCCATGGTCGCCATGGTTGTCGGTCGCCCCGAGCGCGTCGAATGGCTGCGTTACTACGCGCAGTTTGCCAAGGTCAACGAGAACAAAATCGACCCGGAGTTCACCGGTTGGGGCGCGAGGAAACCCGCCGTGGAGTTCCTGCCATCGACGTTCATTCCTCAACCCTGGACCCAGCGCGCGTTCGAGCAATGGGATGCGCAGCCAGTGCTGGCCAAGCTGCATCGGCCGGTCACCGTGTCACTGTTGCGGCCAGACAATGGCGAACGACTCAAGCGCGACGCCCTGACCGTCAAACTGGCCGCCGGCTGGAAAGAGGCCACCGACGGCCTAGCGCAGAAACCGGTTCGAGTGTTCTTTGATGGTGGCTCGAACACCACACCTCTGGCGGAACTGCTGCCGGCGCTCACCGCCGCGCACAGTCCGCTAGACCTGCTCGATTCGCGCGAGAGCTACGATTTGACGCAGCGCTTGGGTGACACCGGCTCGGCGTCTCCATTCGTTGGCCTCACCCTGGCGACGATGGCCAGTTACCTGAACGCGGACACCAGCGTGGTCATGCCGATGCGCCGCCCGGAGCAGGCGACGATCATTGCCGTGACCTCGCCAACGCCCGGCAAAAAACCTTCAGGCAATGATCATTTCGGCGTGAACTTGATGCCTCAAACCGCCAGTACCGAGGAGCCTCCAGCCGTGCCTTCATCGCCTTCGGCGCTTAAAATGCCGGACATCGAGCAGGATCACACCCTAGAAGAGTTCCTCGCCGACCAGAAACCGAAATCCAACTGGATGGACGATCTCTAAGAGGCCCACTGACATGGACATCATTCGGCTCGGCGATTCCACCAGTCACGGTGGCACCGTTCTTGAAGCTTTCAACCAGACGGACCTGAACGGCAAACCCATGTCCGGTGTTGGCCATAAGGTGGTTTGCCCACTGTGCAAAGGGGTTTTCCCTATTACGCAGGGCAGCGCCCTGCTGGATGTCGGCGGCATCGCGGTGGCGCTTCACGGGATGAAAACCGCGTGCGGCGCCAGCCTGATTGCCAGCAATCCCAAGGGTGAAGCTGCAAGTTAAAAACGTGGGGCGTTCTTTGCGCCAGCGCTGCTGCCCGGGAAGCAGTCTGGATCAACGGTTCTTCTTCATCCCCGACCAGAGCAGCGAGGGCAGCGTCCGTGAGTCCAGCAACGCGTCATCCGCCGTCACCAGACGCGGGAGAACATGCCAGGGATGGTTGGCACTGCGGTGATGATGCAGGTGCAGATTGATGTGATAAGGCCAAATGAAAAACCGCCCTGCGCACCCTACTTTCCAGGCATATGTCCATTCCCGCCAACCGGGGGTGACGTCAGGTCCGCCACTGTGCTCGGCGATGCTGCGGATTTTCTGCAGCAGGGTGCCCAGCGTGGCCAGCGGCACAAACCAGAAAAACACCATCAGCAAGAGCGTCTGGGCGGACGCTTGCCAAGCGATGAAAGATAAAAGGACCAGCCAGATCACACCGGCAGCCAATGCCGGCCGAGTCATCTTCGGTGATGCTCCGCCCGCCGCCTTATAGGCGCGCAAGTTGCGCAGCGTGTTGATCAAGAACAGATCCCCGAGCAATTGTCGCAGCAACAACTTCCCGCTCAGCGGGCGGAAATCCCAAGGCTGCCGGTGATACAGAAAACGCCGCTCCGGGTCGTTCGCGGTTCCGGTCTGTTGATGATGTTCGAGGTGCAAGGGCCGATAGAATTCCACCGGGACCATTCCTGGCACCCCGATCGCCAGGTTGATCAGAAAGTCGTTGAGCGTGCGATGACGGGTCAGGTGATAGTGCGTCGCGTCGTGGTACAGAATGAACAGCGCATGTTGGCGCGCGGCAATCACCACGAAGGCCACGCCATACAGTCGCCAGTCCCCCACATACAGCGCGATGCGCAACGTCACGATGATGCACAGCCATTCCAGCAGGATCGCTGCCATGGTGCGCAGATCCACTTTCAGGCGCTTGAGCATGACGGTGAACAGGCCCGCCGCGCCGCCGATCGCGGCTCCATACACCACGTCAAGCACCACGTGCTGACCCGTCGTCAGCACGGTGACCCCCAGCATCACGCTCCACAGACTGAAGAGCCATGCCGCACGGACGCGCAGGCAAGTAAGGACAACGCTGATCGCCACCGGCAAAGCCACATGCCCACTGGGCGAGGCGGCCAACGGTGAGTCGACCTGGTAGAACCATGTGAGCCACTGCGACGTGCTGTCCGGACGCTCGATCATGGTTGGCCAGAACAAATGGCTCAGCAGGCAGGTACCGGAAGCCACGGCCGCCGCAAAAAAGGCCGGCAACAGCCATTCGCGGCGCCGCCCCAGCAGCACCAGCGCCGGCATGATCAGTAAATAGCTCATGTACAGCGGCAGAGTGAAAGGCAATCGAGCAATGTGCGCGTCAAAACCTGTCGGTTGAATCACCCGCACCGCGCCCATCGGGTAGTGCGTGACGAGAAAATACAGCGCGCCCGTCACGACGGTGTAGACCACCAGCCAACGCAAGGGTCGTGTCACGATCGAGGTATCAAGGTGATGACTGGCAAACGTGGATGACATGAATAAGGCGCCTGATGGGTCGAAACAAGTGCAACGTTTCCATACCGCCAAGAGCGGCGGTTTCTGCTTGGTTATTTCAGGTTTGCACCGTCAGAAAATGACGGCGACGAAAGGAAGTCTACGTTGCATTGACCCTTTCAACTCGCCAAACTCCAAACATCTTGCTTGCGATGCCGAGGATCTCCATGCGTTTGAGCGCAACGTCCGTTGAATGCTGCGATCTGCATCCACATGAAATCGATCGGATGTTCGAGATTTATTCCGCATCCTACTGCGATACCTCCCGCCCGCGATTCGATCAGGATTTTCAGGACAAGACGCACTGCATCGTATTGCGTTGCGCAGATGAAACCATCGTCGGTTTCACCACCCTCAAACGGTATGAGCGCACGTGGTCAGGCCAACCGATCAGGGTGATTTTTTCCGGCGACACCATCATTGACCGCGGACACTGGGGCAGCCAGCAACTGGCATTCGCGTGGATGCGCCTGGCCGGTGAGATCTGGCAGGAGCAGCCGGACGTGCCTCTGTACTGGTTTCTGATCTGCAAGGGTCACCGCACCTACCGTTATCTGGGCGCCATGGCGTTGAATTACGCCCCCTGCGCCGGCGTGGTGACGGATCCTACGGTGCAGGCGTTGGCGGATCATCTTGCAGTGGATCGTTTCGGCGAGGCCTATGATCCGGCAACGGGCGTGCTGTCTTTCAAAGTGCCTCAAGGTCGATTGACGACGGAACTGGCACAAGTCCCTGCCCCTCACCTGCGCCTGGAAAACGTCGCCTATTTTCTGCAGAAAAATCCTCATTACGCGTCGGGCGATGAGCTGGTCTGTCTGTGTGAATTGCACCCCGACAACCTGCGGCCGATGGCGCTGCGTCTGTTTGCCGCCACACAACCATGCTGATCCGCCAGGCCAGCGCTGCGGACAATCGGCAACTGCTCGACTTCCAGGCGCAGCGGGCCATGCAGGGCGGCTTGCCAATGCGTTTTGATCGCGGGCCTGACTATTTTGCGCTGCACCATTGTCATGCCTTGGACCATCGCACTTGGCTCGCCGAGAACGAGGTCGGTGATCTGAAGGGCATTGCCAGCCTGGTGGTGCGCGAGGGTTATCTTCAGGGTGACATTCAGCCCGTGGCCTATTTGGGGGATCTGCGGCTGGTACCTGATAGGCGTCTGTCGGTGTCGTGGATGACCGAGGTCAAAGTCAGGCTCGAAGCGCTGGCCGATGAAATAGGTGTCCAGCACGCCTATTGCTGTGTCATCCGTGACAACCGTCTCGCGACGCAGTCGCTGCTGGGCGGACGGCGCGCCAATCCACTCAGGCTTGCGCACTGGCGGGGCTACAGTAACGTAGCCGTGTATGCCCAGCGCGGATGGCGAAGCACTCCGCGAAAGCTGGACAACGTGCGTATCGTACAAGCGCAGCCGTGCCACGCTGATGCGCTGCGCGCGTTTCTCGACCGCGAATCGGCAGGTCAGCCCTTCGGCAGCGTTTTCAGTGAAGCGCAGTTTGCACGGCGCCTGGACACCTGGCCGGACTTCGGCCTCTCGTCATTTCTGCTGGCACTGGACGCCCAAGACAATCTGCTGGGCTGTGTCGCGCCTTGGGATGCCGGGCGGATCAAACGGGTGGTGCTTGAAACATTGCCCTTGGCGCACCAGACCCTTCGCCTCGCGTTCAACACCTGTGCGCCGCTGTTGGGGCGCCCTGCCATTGCCGCGCCCGGCGAGGCATTGCGCGACGTTTACCTGACCCACTTGCACGTACGACAGCGCGACCCGCAGATCTTTGCGGCGCTGCTGGATGCTGCGTGGATGCGCGTTCGCGGTCAGTACGCGTTGATGCAATTGTGTCTGTATGACCATGACCCGCTCTGGATGGCCATGACGCGCTATCGCGCCGTGTCCATTCCAATGGACCTGTACACGGCGCCCTGTGTGGGGAATGCCGCGGCTTTGACGGCCCAGGACGCCGAGCGCATCCCGGGCTTCGAAATCTATCTCGTCTGAGCGCGTCCGTGCACGACAGCCAATAGCGTCAGCCAGAAACGTGTGGCGTCAAAGCCACCGCCGCCCAGCACCGGTTGACCATGATCGAGCCGGGGCAGACAGATCTGCGGCATACCCTCGATGCGTTGATGCTCGAGGTAAAACTGCCCGTCATGAGCCCAACCGGGTCGCCGGGCATTGAGGCGGGCGTGATGGGTATCGAGGCGCGAACTGGGGACAGCGCTCCAACTGACGACGTGCACGCACTGCACGGCGGCGGGCAGGTGTTTGAGCAGGTGGGTAATGTGCGGGTCGCGCAGACTGCTGATATCCCGCGCGCCATCGGCCACCCAGGGGGTTTTCGCCAGCACGCGGCGAACGCGATCGAACGGGTAGTTGATGCTCGACTGCCCTGCGCTGCCAGCCAACACGTCATCCATGACCGTCGACGGACCTGTCGGCGGTTGCACCAGCGCCACGCCATTACATGCCTCGCTCAATGCCTTGTTCTGTGCCAATGCCGCGAGCGCGTCGAGGCCACCTTTGCTGTGCGCCAACACGACAAATCGTTGCCCCTGCCTGAGTTCGGCCGTCAGCACCTTGCTGATATGCCGCCCCTGCGCCATGACGCCCCGAGATGAACGCACGGGCATCCGCAGAACCGGATAGCCCAGGCGCCGCAACGTCCGCGCACAATCCTGAAAACAGCCGTGCAACCATTCGGAAAACAGTCCGGCAACCAGTACCACCAGTGTGCCTGGGAGAAGGCTGGGCATGGGCTTGTGCCAAGACGCTATAAATTGTTCCGTCCAGTCCAGCCGTGCCTCGGGCGCTGCGAATTCGGTTGCCGGAAAATGCAGTGGCCAGTCGTCAAACCCCTCAGGCATCCAGACTTCTGTTATCGCCGAAAGTCGCCTCATGGTGTGCTCCCAGCGTATTCGTCCAGTGTTTGCCGCGCCGCTTCCAGCGCTTCGCGGGTGTCGAGGTGGTTGGGATGAAACCCCGGAATGAACCAGGCCAGCCATCTCGGAAACACACGGGTCAGAGGACCGGGACTTACGAATAGCCAGCCGAGTAAACGCAGCCACTCGCGCCCGTTGCGGCGTTGCCCGTCATTGCCGGCAAGTCGATAAATGAAGTACATGACATCGACTGCAAAGTAGCCGGTCATGATCAGCATGACCCCGCATCGCATCAGGTATCGCCAGAGCGGATTGCTAACCACCACGCCAAGCACATCGTAGGCGACGGCCTTGTGTTCGGTTTCTTCGATCGCATGCCAGCGCCATAGCATGGCCATCTTCGCATCGGCACCTTTGAGGACCGCGGGATTGCGCAGGAGTTGATCGGAGAGAATCGCGGTGAAATGTTCCAGGCTGGCCGTCATGGCCAGACGCATCGCCGGCGAAAACTTGTTGCCCACCTCCTGACGGCGCAACAGCAGTTGTTCGAGGGCATCGATAGGTGCGCCTTGTGCCGCGAGTTGCTGGTTATACGAACGATGTTCGCGAATATGCGACGCTTCCTGATAAACGAACGCGTCAACGGCTTCGGCCAGCGCCGAATCGTTTTCGATCGCTTTTCGAAAGTGCACGACACTGTCGATGAAGAGTTTTTCGCCGAGTGGAAACATGATCGACAGGCCATCGAAAAAGCGCGTTACGTGCGGCCAGCCACGATACCAATAGCGAGGAGTCTGCTCATCGAGTGAAAAACGCACATTGCGCCGGGGGATATCTGCGCAAACAGGTTTCGCGGGCGAGCGTCTGGTTAAGAGACGTTTTAAATACGACATAAAGTTTTCTGCGGTTCCTCGTTGCCCCGACACGCCAGCAATTGATCGTTAGTGAAGCGGTCAGGGCGGTATACTTTTTGACTCGACCTTTCTCAAGGAGCCCATATGCGCAGTTCCAGTGACATTTCGCAAACGCGTCGTTTCGACGTGAGCAATCTGTGTGTTCTGGCGCTGCAGACGCTGTTTTGGGGCGCGACCCTGACCTGGCTTTCCCACACTGATGCGGGTTGGCTCAAATGGCTGGTGCTCGTTCCTTTCTGTCTGGTCATGCAAGGTGTCTTCTCGATGATGCACGAGTCCTTCCATGGCTTGGCGCACAGTCGCAAATCACTCAACTACTTCGTCATGTGGTGGGCTTCTACCCTTTTTGGCGCCTCGGCCACGCTGATCCATATCAACCATCTGGGGCATCATGTGCGCAATCGCACACGCGCAGAGCTGGCCGACTTCGCGGTCGCGGATGAGTCGCTGTGGCGCAAGCGTATCGAGTACTACTTTGCGGTGCTCGGCGGTATCTGGCTGGCGGCGTTTGTCGGCAGCCTTTTATTGCCGGTGCTGCCGGCCCGCATCACGGACAAGTGGTCGCAAACCGCAGAGGTCAATACTTATGCCGCGGCTTTCAAGGATTTCTCCAGCGCCGACTTCAAACGCATCCGCCGGGAAGTCATTGCCGGCGTCGCCGCGTGGTTATCGATCGGACTCTTGCTGGGATGGACGTGGCACGTTGTGCTCATCGCCTATCTCGCTTTTGCATTTTCCTGGTCGTCGCTGCAGTGGGTGTACCACATGCGCACGCCGCTGGATGTCGTAGAGGGCGCCTATAACATGCGGGCCCCGCATCTGGTGCGCTGGGCGTTTTTGAACTTCAACTACAACCTGACCCATCATCGGCACTCGGCCATGCATTGGCAGCAGATGCATGAAGCCTCTAACCTGAAAGAAACGCGGCCGCTCTGGTATGGCTGGCTGCAGGTTTTTCTGCCGCCCCAGCGGTTACCCGATGACTTGAAGCAACTGGACAAGACTTACTTCTGATGAGCGCCCACATGGATGTCAAACGCGCGCTGTGGCAGACCTTTCTGGAACGCGCCAAGCCCACGCTCGATCAATGGCACGCGCAACTCGAGCAACCGCAATCGACGCAAGAGCGGGCATTGCTGCGACTGCTCGAAGCCAATCGTGATTGCGCATTCGGCCGCGCCCACCACTTTGCTCGGCTGCATGACTCGACGCAGTTTCGCGATAACGTACCGATCCACAATTACGCGCAACTGCAGCCGTGGATCGAGCGCGCGCAAAATGAATCCGAAGCGATTCTGACCTCCTCCCCTCCGCTGTTCTTCGAGCGTACGAGCGGAAACAGCGCGCTGCAGAAAGCGATTCCCTATACGCGCGCCTTCCTCGCAGAAATGCACAGCGCGCTGACCGTGTGGCTAGCCGACATGCATCGTCAGGTGCCCGGAATAAGCCACGGATCAAGCTACTGGTCGATGTCGCCGCCCTTGCAAACGCCAGTGGCGGGACCCAATGGCATTTGCATCGGGTCGGCCAGTGATCTGGCGTATTTGCACGGCAGTCATCTGGCCGGTCTGGCAGGGACTTTGTTGATTCCCGAGTTCAGCGGTGAGTTGTCGCAATGGCGCCGGCAGACCCTCCTCGCCTTGCTGGCCGATGCCGATCTGAGCTTTATCAGTGTGTGGAGCCCGACCTTCCTGACCAGCCTGTTGCAGCCACTGTTCGACGGCGAAACGCCCGAACATGTGCAGACGTTTGCATGGCTGGAAGCCGCGCTTCCAGCGTCGCGCCAGTCAGCATTGCGCCGAGCGAGATCCCAAGGAGTATGCACCGAATTATGGCCACGACTGGCCGCCGTCAGTTGCTGGATGGAGGGCCCCAGCCTTCACTACTTCACGCAACTGGCCGTGCGTTTTCCGCAAACGCAGTGGCTGCCGAAAAGTCTTTTTGCCACCGAAGGCGTCGTGAGCGTTCCATTCGGCGACGGGCCTGGATGCCCGTTGGCGATCGGCAGCCATTATCTGGAGTTTCTCTGCGAAGACGGCGCCCTGCGCCATGCTCATTCGTTACGCCTGGGAGAAACGGCGCAGGTCCTGCTGACCACCGGTGGCGGCTTGTACCGCTATGCATTGGGCGATCGGGTCCGCGTCGTCGGCATGTCGGGGGCCACGCCACGGGTCGAGTTCGTGGGACGTGCCACGGGAACCAGTGATCTGGTCGGAGAAAAACTCGATGAGCAAATCGTGCAGAACCTGTTCGACCGTTGCCTGGCCACAAAAGGCGCCGCCTGCCTGATCCCCAATGCCTACGCGTCGCCACCGCATTACACGGCGCTGGTTGCGACATCCCGCCACCTTGATGCCAGTGCCTTGGCGCTGACGATCGAGACGGCACTGTCCGACGCCTTTCATTACTGCCAGGCACGCCGACTCGGGCAACTGGGACCTGTGCAGATGCGCCTGCTCGACGGCGGTGCTGATCAGCTCGCGCACGTATTGCAGCAGGCGGCGGAGTTGAGCGGCATCCGTGCGGGCGACTTCAAGCCGCGTTCACTTATCAATCGGCTGGAGACAGCCGAAGCCCTTCTCGCTCTAACGGAAAGCTCATGTCGGCACCTTTGAATAATCTTCTTGAGACGCCGGACGATGGCACCCTCGAACAATGGTATGTGGCGTGCGCACAGAAAGAACTGCGCAAAAACAAACCTTACCGCGCGAAGATTCTGGGCCTGAACCTGGTGCTATTTCGCCAGCGTGACGGACGGGCAGCAGCGTTGCTCGACCAGTGCGTGCACCGCGGAACGCGCTTATCGGCGGGCAAGATTGCCGACGATTGCCTGGTGTGCCCTTACCACGGCTGGCGCTACGACGCTCAGGGGCAGGTGGTGCATATCCCCAGCGTCGGCGATATGCCGTGTACATCGACTTCGCCCGCGTATCGATACCGCCAGCGTCACTTTGCGGTGCAAGAACAGGACGGACTCGTCTGGGTCTACACCGGCACGGGCAACCCGCAGCAAAAACCTGTGTTCAAGCTACCGGTCTACGGCGAAAAACCCTGGCAGTCCTATTTCATGATCAACACGTTCGAGGCAGATGTCGGTAGCCTCGTGCAGAACTTCATGGACGTACCCCACACTGTGTTTGTGCACGAAGGCATCTTCAGATCCAGCACGGGGCGAACAATGGAGGCCACGCTCGCGTGTAAAGCGCAGAGCGTTGAAGTGACCTATCACGATGACGGAGACAAGATCGGTTTCCTGAACTGGCTCAGTAACCCCGACGGCGAGCCATTGGTGCACACGGATCGTTTTTTTGCGCCCAACGTTACGCGCTGCGACTACCGCTGGGGCGACTGTTCGGCGTTCTTCATCATCAGCCAGATCACACCCATCGATTCACGACAGTCGCGCGTCTATACCTACATCGCCTACCGCTTCCGGCTACCCCGCTGGGTACTGCGCCTGTTGCGTCCGTTCATTCATCTGTACACCCGTATCGTTATTCGTCAGGACGTGAAAATCATTCAGGCGCACCGGCAAGGTCTCGATAACGTAGCGAACTTCAAGCCGTCCAACGTGCAAGCCGATGCCGTGCACATCGGGGTCGATCAGCTACTGGCCGCCGTGAGACGGGGAGAAGCGTTACCTCCGGCACAACGCCGTGAATCCCGGATACGATTTGCGCTCTGAGGGAACCTGGTCTGCTGGCGCTGATGAGGAATTGACCCAGCTTCCGAGAAGTCGTTGACCCAGGTAGTCTTCAAGGTTGTGGCCCTCTGTGCTGGGTATTTACGTATCTGTGTCGGGTCAGTCCTCCATTGCTCAAATTTGGGCAAGCCTGCTGCCCAATGGACCCTCACGGATAACTAAACCCCTTAACCAACGTCAACTCCCCCACCGCCCGCATCGGCACCAAGAAAGCCTCCATCTTCTCGTTCGGCGTCCCTTCTTCGGTAATCACCGTCACCTGCGCAGTCGTCAGCGCTTGCACTGCGTCTTCCTGCCCTTCTTCATCATTCCTATACCCGCCACCAAAATAATTCACGTACACCAAATACTGGCCTTTGAGCGGTGCCGGCATGGCGAAGATTTCCGGGCCGTAGCCGGTGGTGACGTCGACGTCCAGTGCGGCGCCGTTGGGGGCGGCGCGTTCGCCGTACCAGATGTGTGCGCCGTCCGGGGTGATCAGGTGCAGGTCGAGGTCGGTGCCGTCGCTGTCCCATGCCAGCAACACGCGCAATTTGGCTGGAGTGGCGCCGCCGCTGGTGTTGAGGAATTGGGTGCGATGGCGCTGCTGGCCGTCAGGGCTGCGGACTTCGACGCTGTTGCTGCCGTTCGGAAAGGAGAACGGGCGATCAAAACCGCCAGCCGCATCGATCTTCAGCGGCATGCTCACGCCGTTGACGATTAATCGGCCCGGCTCGCTGGATTTCGGCGTGGCGTTGATTTGGCCGGTGATGCGCGCGGTGTTGGCTTGGCCGACCGGGGTGTTCACCGAGGAGGCCGGGTAATTGACCGGCTGACGAAAGTTTTCACCTTCGCCTTCAGCGGCGCCGGTGCGCCAGCCGCCGACCGGGGTGTCGAGGGTGACGGCGGCGGCGAGGGTCGTCGGCAGTACGGCGAAAGTACAGAGGAACAGGAGGACCTGTGGATAACGGAGTTTCATGGCCTATTCCAGCAAGAGGTGGCGGGCGAGCCCTTCGATGTAGTTTTCATCCTGGCCGTTGGGGTGTGCTTCGAAGGCCAGGTGCAGGTATTCGTGGGTCAGGTCGAGGCGGTCTTGCAGCGACAGCACGCCGCGCACGTAAATGCGCTGGCGTTCGCGGTCGACATAGGGGCGGCCGAAGGCGAGGCGGCAAACGGCAAAACTGCTGATTTCGTTGTAGCCGACCTCGCCCTCCAACCGCGCACGCCAGCCACGCCGCTGTTTCTGCAGCCAGTCTTGCGCGGCGGGCAATGCTTCGCAGGAGGCCACGGGATTGTCCCAGCGGCTGAGGCTGGCGCGCGGGTAGGCGTGCAGCAGGATGGCGTCGTATCGTTGACCGGCGTTGGCTTGTTCGACGGCTTGCTGCCAAGACAGTTTGTCCGGGCCGGGCTGGTCGGAGTGATAGGTGACCGTGCTGCCGGCCAGGACCAGGTCGCTGGTCCATGCGGCGATGTTGCGCGATTGCGTGGTCGCCGGGCGTGGCGCAACGCGTTGGCGGCTGCTGCTGTCGTCGATGCTCAGGCAGTCGCCGTTGCGCGTGGCGTTTTGCAGCAAGTAAGTGCGGATCGCGATGGCCAGCGCTTTGGCAGCCTCTGCGGGCTCGGACTTGGCCTCGCGCTGCAGCACACGGGCGACGTATTCCTCGCGATCCAAGCGGGCGACAAGTTTGTCACCGAGCAAAAACAGCTCGCCATCGCTGTGAATATCCAGCTGATTGCCGTTGGCGAATTCAACTCGATAGTCGCCCTGCAACGGCCCGCCAGACACCACCCGATCACCCGCCAACACCCGGCCAATCGGATAGCGGGAAAACAACCCGACTTCCACACAGCGCCCGGCATCCAGCGGCCAAGCGACCGGCAGCACCGCCGCCAGTGCTTCGCCGTAATGGCGCAGGACCATTTGACTGGTGCCGCGACCACCGGCCCAGATCGGTGTGCCATCCGCCAGCCACCCGGCAAAACCACCTTGGCGCGACGCCGGGTCCTGATCGCCCAGCCAGCTCCAGGTTTTCACCCGCAAGCGGCCGCCGAGTTCACCGACGACATTGCCGTCCGCCGCGCTCAACACCACGTCCAGCAACACGCGCCGCGCTTGATCCTGCGCCGGCATCAGCGCCAGCACTTTCAACAATTCAGCCACGGAAACCCGTGTCGCCGGTTGCAACGACGGCAAGCTGAGCAACCACTCCGGCGCCTGGCGCGACTGCCAATACGTGCGCCAATCCGCAGCATTAATGCCCAACCGCGCGGGCTCAAAATACAACCCACAGGATTTGACCAACGCCTGATCGCGCGAAATCTTGCCGCCAGCCGTGCAGCAATAAACTTCTTCCTTCGACTGGCCGCGACATGCATAAGCGGGTTCATCAGCGCCGGTATCGACCAGCCACGCGTAGACAAACAGCTTCCACAGACTGCCCAACGGCGTTTGCAGATCCGCTGGCAGCGGTTCGCGCGAGATCAATTGCGTGCGGTTCAGCGATAGCAATTCACCGTTGAAGCCCAGTCGCAAGGGTTCGTCCTGCGCTGTCGCCAGCGCAGGGAGCAAACACAGCAGCCACCAGACCAGCCGCCGGGTCATGTCAGTTGACCGTGACCTGGCCGAGCGCCGGTTTCTGTTCCTGGGCCTGATGCTGTGGCGCGTAGACCTGGGTGAAACGCACTGGTGGCAGGTTGAACTGGCCTTTTTGCGAGAAGCGCACCAAGTGCCGCACGCGCAATTCGCCGCTCAGCGCGTCCACCGGAATCGCATACGCCAACTGGCCCGGCTCGAAGCGCGCCTTCTCCAGCGCCGTCGGTTCGGTGCCGGCCTTGCCCGACAGTTTGATGCCCCACGTGGTGCGCTCGACATCGGCGCCCGGTGGCAGCGGCACTTCGATCATGCCGTAGCGCAGCGGTTTCGCGGCTTTGCTGGTGATGATCACTTCGTCGAGGTACAGGCTGTCGCTGGACAACGGCTTAGTGCCGACCGCTTCAAGTTTGAATTCGAACTCTTCGTCACCCGGCACCAGACGCGACAGGCGTCGGGTGATGGTCACGGCCATCGGATCAACCGGCGGTTGCTGACTCTGGAAGCTCAACGCCGCGCGCAATGGACGTTCCTGCGTCCCGGCCAGCGACAACACGGTTGGCACCGGCGTAGCGCCCTGCCATGTCCAATACATCTCGCCGGTCGCGCCGTAGTTTTTCTTCCAGCCGTCACCGGGTGCCAGAGCAATGGTCGGCGACGCCTGCTCGATGCTGCGTTGCAACCAGCTCAGGGCCAAGGCGCGTTCGAGGGTCGATTGCTGCGGCAACAGACGCTGCAACAACTGCTGCGCTTGCGCTTGATCGAACGGTTGCAGCGACAGGTTGAGGGCCTCGGCGAACGGCTGCGAACTCACGGCCAGACGCTGTTGCGCATCAGCGACTTGACGGCTGAAAGCCTCAGGCATCGTCACTTTCGACTGCTTCGCCAACGAAGCGGTCAACGCCCGCGCCGCTGCCAGGCCAAGCGCTGAATCCGGATCGCTCATCACCAGGCTGTCTTGACCATCGTCCATCAGGGTGGCGCCGTTGCCGTCGCCAGCCTTCGCCAAATCATCCATCAAGCCGCTGAGCAGCGTGTTCACCGGCAATTGCATTTGTTTGGCGAACGACAGGATCAGCGCCCGTTGCAGCAACGGCGTGTTCGGCGCTTGCTTGGCGTACACCTCCAACACCCGCTGCCAATGCTCCGGCGGCAGGCTCAGTTCCAGGGCTCTGCTGGCGTACCAGTCGGCGTAATAGGCGTAAGCGGTGAGGAACGCGTCCGGCTCGCCGTCCTGGCCCCACCAAGTGAAACTCGCCGATGGCCCGGCCATTTGCACCAGGCGCAGACGGCTGTTTTGCATGATCAGGCGCAAGCGATCGCGAATCTGCGGGTTGCTCGACAACGCCGGATAAGCGATGCCCAGCGGCAACAAACGACTGGCCGTCTGTTCGACGCCGCCATACGGATAGCTGAGCAAATCATCCAGCGCCGAGCGGAACAGCGCTTGCGGACTGTCATCCAGACGCAGGCGAATGTCGGTAGCGTCGGCCGGCAAGGTCAGCGGCGTATCACCGCTGGCCACGTCCAGACTTTGGCTCTGCGTCACCTGCCAGCCTTCACCGGTGGCGGTCAGGCGCACGGCCAGCGCATCTGCGGTTTTGCCGTCCTGCAGCAGCTCTGCGGACCAGTCGCCGGAAGCCAGCGCAAACGCCGGCAGCGCGATGTAATTGATGCCGTTGTTGAGGTTTACCGGCACCCGTTGTTCGGTGCCGGCGTAATGAATCACCAGCTCGGCTTTGACCGGCTTTTCCGCCTGACTGAAGGCGAATACACCCAGTGCCGGTTTGTCGCCATTGCGGAATTTGCTCGGGCCGCTCCACTTCAGGTACAGCGGTTTTTCCGAACGGACGAATTGCTTTTTCTGCCCGACCTGGCCGTCATCGGCGATGGCGCGGGCGGTGATGCGCCAGCGGGTCAGCGAGTCCGGCATCTTGAAAGTGAAACGGGTTTTGCCGTTGGCATCGGTGATCAATTCCGGCTGCCATGCGGCGGTGTCGACGTCTTCACGACGCGGCCGCTCCAGCACTTTCACCCCGCGCTCGCTGCGATTGGCTTTGCCCGGCGCGCCGGGGCTGCCCGGCAACGCGACGTCGTAACTGATGAACGACAGGCTGGCGCTGGTGCGCACGTTATTGCGGCGCGGGTGGTAGAAGAATTGGTCGATGGTCGGCGCGACTTCCGGTTGCAGCGCGTAAACCATTTCGTCGACGACGCTGACCGTCAGGTGCGCCGGAATCGGCTTGCCGGCGAACTGCGTTGTCAGGTCAACCGAAACGGTATCGCCCGGCTGATAAGCCTCTTTATCGGTGGCGATCGCCACGTCGATTTGCGGCGCAATCACCTTGATGCCGGCGTTCTGGAAGCTGTATTGACCGCCCTTGGTGTACAGGACCGAGAACGTCAGGTTCGGCGCAAAATTGTCCTTCACCGCAATGCGGGCGCGGTATTGGGTTTCGCTGAGTTTTTCCATTTTCAGCCAGTCGCCGCCCTTGGACAGCAGCGCCGTGGCCTCGACTTTGTCGCGCTCCAGCGACAACAGCGCGTCGCTGATCGGCTCGGGAAAAGTGATCAAGGCGAGGGCTTCGTCGCCAGCCTTGTACTCGGCTTTGTCGAAGACAATTTCGACGGTGCCCGGCACGGCTTTGACGCCGTCGCCGGTGACCGAATGCCCGGTCGCGCCGATCACGCGGCCGTGTTCATCCTTCAACGTCAGGTTGTAGGTGCCCGGCCGCTCGAACGCGAGGCTGAAGCCTTTGTCCTTGGCCGCGAGTTTGCCTTCGCCAGTGCTCTGGTCTTCCAGACGCACCCAGCTGTAGCTGCTCGGCGTGACCGCTTTGGTTTGCTCGCTGCCGCCCTCGTTGGCGTATTTGAACGCAACCTTGTCGCCCACCGCGCTGAACCGTTGCGGCGCGCGCAGGCTGAAGTTGGCGGCGCCGCGGTCGATGAGGATTTCCTTGGTGGTCTTGACCCGATACGCCGCGCCATCGCTGGCGAACACGCTGAGCATGTAGCGGCTCGGTTTGTCGGTGGCCGGCAGGTCGAGGGTCGCGTTACCCTTGGCGTCGGTGGTCAGTTCGGTGCTGGTCAGCTCGATCGGGAATTGCCCGAGGTATTGCAGCTCGTTATCGACCATCGACAGTTGCTGGGCGCGCAGGCTCAGGGTCAATTTGGCCCCGACCACCGGTTTGCCGTCCGGGTACAGCAGCACCAGATTGCCCTTCACCGGTTCGCCGGTGCGGTAATCCTGTTTGGCCAGGTTCAGCGAAATCTCGAAGTGCGGCTTGATGTATTCAGCCACGCGGAAGGCACTGCTGTAGGCCTGATCCTTGTAGCTGAAACGCAGTTCATAACCGCCCGCCACCGCGTTGTCCGGCAACTGGAAACGCCCTTGCGTGCCGGATTTGGAATCAAGTTTCAGCGCCAGCGTTTGCAGGGCTGTGCCGGTGGCATCAAGCACGGTCACGTTGACGTCGGCAGCGCTCGGCGCCACCGAATCGCGGGCGTTCTTGAACTCGCGACCGACGATTTTCAGCGACACCCAGTCGCCCGGCCGGTACAGCGGCCGGTCGGTGAAGGCGTAGAGTTTGGTGTCGTAGATTTCGCTGTCGTAATAGAAGTTTTCCGAGACGAACACCCCGCCCTCTTCGTCTTCACCGATCACGAACGAACGCTCCGGGCTGACGTGTTTGAGACGCAGCAAACCATCGGCGTCAGTCGCGCCGCTGCTCATCACACCGAGGCCGTCGGTCCACAGCACATTGACCTTCGGCACCGAACTGCCTTCGTGTTTGCGCGCGGCCCAGACCAGCAGTTCATCGCCGGCAATTTTGCTCACGGCGACGGTGTTGGACACGAAGACCATGGTGGTCGCGCGGTACTTGCCGATCAGCGCTTCGACCAGGTACAGGCCCGGCTTCAGATGACCCAACGGAATGTAGACGTTGCCCGGCGAGACGCTGACGAATTCGCTGGAAGAACCGTCCAGATTGACCCCGGTCGGCGGCTGGATCGGTTTGGCCTCCCACAGCGGATAACGGAATTGGCTGACCACCGGCAGGCCCGGGATCAGCGCGAATTGCGGCTGAGCGTCGTAGGGCGTTGGCGCGGCAATCGCGTTGCCCATCTTCAGTTCGGGCACTTCCTCGGTGACTTGTTTACGCGACTCGTAAGAAAACGCCCGTTGCATCACGCGACGAGACTTGCGGTACCAGTTGTCCCACAGGTACGCGAGGGTGTTCGACAGCCCTTCACCCTTGAACTGGCCGTCGCTGACCACGCGATGCAGGTTCTTCTGGCGCTTGAGGAAATCCAGCGGTTTGTCGATGCGATACACGCGAATGTCGGCGCCGCCGTAAGGCTCCATGCGGAAGCGGCGATAATCGCGGCCCGGCGCTTCGAGGCGCACCATCGCTTGTTCGTCGGCGGCGAAACTGCTGTCCGCCAACAGGAAAAAGCTTTCACCGGAGACCGGCGTGTAGCCGCTCGGCTCGACGGTGTCTTCGGCATTCACCGCCGAAAACGGCAGCGCTAAAACCAACAGCAGAGGCAGTAAACGCAACATGCGGGCACCGATCATTGGGAGAGAAAGTTCAGTCGATAGACGCCGATGAAGTTGGGGTTGGCTGCGTCGGGTATCCATCGGGTGTCCTTCCATGTCATGAGTTGCTGCAGGCTCGCGGATCGCATGCCGTTGTCAGTGGGGGTGGTGGTGCCGGTGTGATAGGCGATGAAGCGGCCCATCCAGATCATCAGGTGCTGGTCGTCGCCCTGATCGAAAAACATCAGGTCGCCGGGCCGGGCCTGGGCCACGTCGCGGCCCACCAGATGGCTGTTGAACTGAATCAGTTTGATCGCGTTGACGTAGGGCCCGACCTTGCCGCCGCCCTGCTGCCATTGCTGGGCGAGGCTGCGTTGCGCGTCGCTCAGTTGCAGCTCCGGCGGCAGGTAGCGATTGGACAGACCATTGCTGCGCAGCCATTTGTCGTCATGCACTTTCAGCGCTTCGTTGGCGGCAAACCGCACCAGCCCCGCGCAATCCTGCTGGAACCAGCGCGGGCTCGGGCCTTGGGTCAATTGCTCTTGGGCAATGCGCACAAACCAGGCGCGGAACACCTGCGATTGCTGCACATCCAGCGGCGGCGCCTCAGTGGCAAACGCGCGACTGCCGAGCAACATCGCCAGCAGCCCGAGGCCTCGGATAAGGGTGGTCACAGGGCTTTCCACTCCAGCGGCAACCATTGCCAATGGCCGTCCGGCTCGCTGCCTTCGGGCAGGGTCAGCGCGTACTTGCCGTAACCGCCGAGCTTGCGCAGTTTCGGCATCAGGTAAGTTTGCGCGGCGTTGTAGAACACCGGCTCCATGTCCTGCGGCAGGCTGTCGAGGGTTTCCTGTTGCATCAGTTGCGCCATCGAATCCGGGCCGAAATACACCGGCATCAGCAGGTCTTTCGGCACCACGTCGGCCATCGGCGGGAAGCGTTTGTCGAGCGTGCCGAGGGCCTTGTCGACCAGTTTGTCGTCGAGGGAAAACAGCAGCGTCGAGCCGTGACGAGCGAGGCTGACTTTCATGAAAGCCTTGCCGGTGATCGCGTCCGGGTTCTCGGCGTCCTTGGCTTTATACGGGCCGAAATTGGAGCTGACCTGACGCAGCCACTGGCGCGTTTCACCTTGCTGTTTCTCGACCACCGGGAACGCGTGTTCCTCGACGTTGCCTTCGTAGGCGCCGACCATCGAGCCGAACAGCTTGCCCAAGTCGCCATCGAGTTTGGCGCTGTCGCTGTCGTTGAGGCTGGCCACCAGCAACGGCGTGTATAGCCGCGAATCGGCGTACCAGCACAGGCCCGCGGCGCCGGCCATGTGTTCGGTCAGGGCTTGCGCTACTTGTTCTTCGGCGCCGAGTTTTATCAGCAGCGGTTTCTGTTGTTCGGCGGCGAGCGGCAAGGCTACGCAGGCGCTGGCGCCCATCGGCATGGCTTGCCAGATCGGTTTGAAATCGAAGTCCGGCTGGTTCTCCAATTCGTCCATCGCCAAAAAGCTGTGCCAGCCTTTGTCGTCCATGTCGAAACGCAGACCGGCGAAGTTCGGGATGAAGCGCTGATAACCCATGGCCAATACGCTGGAATTCACCGACAAACGTTGTTTCACTTCCGGCGCACGCGGCGGCAGACCGAAGGCTTCGGGGAACAGTTTGTCGCCGTTGAGCAGCGCGGCGATGGACTTGGTGGACACCGCGCCCGACTCTTCAGAAACACCACTTTCGGCGTCATAGAGTTTGGCCGGGTTCGACAGCACCACCAATTTGTCGCCATGCGAAGCGAACAGCAGCGCTCGCCTGGCGTTGTAGGTCAGTTGATAAAGCGCCACGTCATCGGCGCCGACTTTCACCGTGCCGACCTGGGTCAGTTGCGTGTCATCCAGCGCAACTTTGGCCAGCGGCTCCAGCACTTTCGCCAGACCACCGCGATCCATCACCAGCAAAAAGTCTTTCAGGCGACCATCCGCCCCACGCCACAGCGCTACGTCTGCCGGTTGATCGAAGAGTTGCTCGATCAGGCTGTCCTGCAGCTTCAGGTCATGTTCGTAAATGATCCGCCGCAAGCTGCCGATCAAACCGAGGCGATCGGCGTGCGCTTCGTAATAGAAGACGAAATCTTCGGTGAGGGTTTCCTTGAGGAACGGCACCGCCAGCAGGTCTTTGGGCAACTGGCTCAGGGAATGGGTTTCGAGCAGGCCGTCCGGGCGGCTCATGCCCAGTTTGTCACTGGCCAGTTCCACCGGCGGCGCTTTGGGTTTTTGCATGAACCAGCCCAACCCCGCCGCCACCCCGGCGACCAGGCACAGCCCGATCAGCACGGCTGGCCAGCGCCGGGAAGGTTTGCCGGCAGGCGTTTCGGCGGCCGGGGCAACTGCTGGTGAAGTAGTGTTATCGCTCATGTTCACGCTCATGTTCCCAAAGCTCAGCAATTCATCCGTGGAGCGGGATGCTTAATAGTTGAAAGTCTTGACCAGCAACAGATCACCGATGGCCCGCAGGGGCACGATGAATGTTTCGCGTTTTTCGTCGACGGTGTTTTCGTTGAGCACCAGGTTGATCTGCGAGGTAATCACCTCGTTCTGGTTGCTGGTCTCGTCAAAGTTATAGCCGCCGTTGCCGAAGTTGCCCCAATAGTTCACGTAAACCAGATAGGTGCCATGCATCGGCGCGGTCATGGTGAACATTTCCGGGCCGGGGCCATCGACGCCATCGGGGTCGAGGCCGCCGCCATTGCTCATCGCCGGGCGCGCCCAGAACGCGTGCTGACCGTCGGGCGTGACGATGTGCAAGTCGAGTTCAGCTTTCGGATCGTCCCAACCCAGCACCACGCGAATCCGCGCCGGGGTGCGCAGATTGTTGGCTTCGTAGAATTGAACGCGTTTCAGCGATTTGCCTTCGGCGCTGCGCACTTCGACGCTGTTGGAACCGGCGCCGAACGCATACGGCCGGGCGAAACGGCCGGCGTCGTCGGTGTAGAGATTCAAGGGATTGCCGTTGACCGCCAGGGTGTGCGGCCCGCGCTGGGTGCCGATGGCCTTGAGCTGGCCTTCGATCATCGTGCGGTTACGCTGCACGCCGCGATCGATCGGCGGCGTCGGGTAGGCCACCCGCGGGTTTTCACTGCGATCGAGCAAGCCGTTGAAACGCCAGCCGCCGACCGGCTCCGACAGCTCGGCCGTCGGCTCGGCCCAAGCCGCGCTGGCCCAGACCGTGATCATCAGCAGTGAAAGAAAACCACGCATGCAACGCCTCCTGCCATGCACAACGAAACCCTGCGCCCGATCCTCGGCGCGTCACAGATACCAAAACTGTGTTTCGTCAAAATGACCCGTGACTATCGGGTCGTAGAAGCCGCGAAGATTAGCCATTCGGCAGTTTTTTAACAATCGGATACATCGCTATTTGCGGCAGGAATCACGGCAACTGACGGGCGTGAGCCGAATAGCTGGGTTATTCGGCTCACTAGATGAGCCGAATAGGACTATTATTCGGCTCATCACCCCTTCGAGCCCGCGCATTCATGGCACCTCACTGGATCTGGCAACAACCTGACTGGCCGACTTTCAACTGGCAGGCCGACCGCTTGGCGCCGTTGCTGCGCGAGTGCGTGCAGGCGCAAGGTCAATTGATTGGCATGGCCAGTTCTGTCGACGCCTCGCTGAATGCGCAAAACGAGCTGGATGCGTTGTTACAGAACATCGTCACGTCATCGGCGATCGAGGGTGAGCAACTGAACGTCGGTTCGGTGCGCTCTTCGCTCGCGCGGCGCCTGGGTTTGCAATTGACTGAAGGCGATCACGTCAGCCAACGCAGTGAAGGGTTGGCGCAATTGCTGCTGGATGCCACGCAGCATTTTGCGCAGCCGCTGACGGTGCCGCGATTGCTGGAATGGCATCAATGGCTGTTTCCCGATCAAGGCACAGACTTCGCCGCCCGTGCGATCCGCGTCGGCGCATTGCGCGGCGATGAGCCGATGCAGGTGGTTTCCGGTCGACTCGACCGGCCAACGGTGCACTTCGAGGCGCCGCCGCGCGCAGGGCTTGAGCAGCAACTGGAGACATTTCTTGTCTGGTTTGACAGCACTCGCCATCAGCCTGACCTCGACCCATTGCTGCGGGCCGGCATTGCGCACTTCTGGTTCGTCACGCTGCACCCGTTCGACGACGGTAACGGGCGGCTGACACGGACCATTACCGACTTCGCACTGGCGCAGGGCGAGGCGCAAGCGATTCGTTTTTATGCAATGTCGGCGAGCATTCTTGAGGATCGTTCGGGCTATTACCGGGTGCTGGAAAACAGCCAGAAAGGCACATCGGATATCACCCAATGGCTGGAGTGGTTTCTGCAAACTCTGCTGCGCAGTTTGCAGCAAGCGATGGCGCGGATTGAGTCGGTGCTGGGCAAGGCGCGTTTCTGGCAGGCACATCGCGCGTCTGCGCTGTCGGTGGAGCAGACCAAAGTACTGAATCGCTTGCTGGATGGCGGCGAACGCGGTTTCGAGAACGGTATCAGCGCGGCGCAGTATCAGGCAGTGGCCAAGGTCTCGAAGGCGACGGCGACACGTCATCTGAGTGAATTGCTGGAGAAGGGCTGCCTCAAACGCCTTCCTGGCGGTGGACGCAGTACTCGCTACCAAATCCGCTATCCCGATGCCTCCACCGAATAATCAGGATTAAACCTGACCCTGTGGCGAGGGGGCTTGCCCCCGTTCGGCTGCAAAGCAGTCGCCAGCTAAATGCGATACGTCTGACAAAACGCGGCGCCTGGTTTTAGGGCCGCTTTGCGACCCAACGGGGGCAAGCCCCCTCGCCACAATGATAGCGTTCACTCCCCATGATTTCGTGGCAGAACACCCCGCTCATTTGCCCATAACCCCCATGTCTGCTAGTGTCGCGCCGGTTTAACGTCAACCGGAAATAGCCGCCCATGGCCCGCAAAAAAGCTGCACTGGATTTCGAACAATCCCTCGCTGACCTGCAAACGCTGGTCGAGCGGCTGGAGAATGGCGAGTTGTCGCTGGAAGATTCGCTGACGGCTTTCGAGCAAGGCATCGGTCTGACCCGCGATTGCCAGGCAGCGCTGGCTCAGGCCGAGCAAAAAGTCCAGGTGCTGCTCGAGCGTGATGGCGAGCTGGCCGAGGAACCCTTCGAAGCGGATCAGCCAGAATGATCGCAGCGTATTCGGCGACCAGCCAGGCTCGCGTCAACGCAGCGCTGGAAACCCTGTTCAACCCGCCGAGCGCTGAACTCGCGCGCCTCTATGAAGCCATGCGTTACAGCGTGATGAATGGCGGCAAACGCGTGCGTCCGCTGCTGGCATACGCCGCATGCGAAGCGCTTGGCGGCAAGGCTGAACAGGCGAACGGCGCGGCGTGTGCGGTGGAGTTGATCCACGCGTATTCGCTGGTGCACGACGACTTGCCGGCGATGGACGACGACGATTTGCGTCGCGGCCAGCCGACTACGCACAAGAAATTCGATGAAGCCTGCGCCATTCTCGCCGGTGACGGTTTGCAGAGCCTGGCGTTCAGCGCCCTGCTCGACCCGCGCCTGAGCGCCCCGGATGCGCAAACTTCGCTGCAAATGGTCGGCGCTCTCGCGGTGGCTGCAGGCCCGGCGGGCATGGTCGGCGGGCAAGCCATCGACCTCGGTTCGGTCGGCTTGAAGCTCGATCAGAAAGCCCTCGAATACATGCACCGGCACAAGACCGGCGCGCTGATCGAGGTCAGCGTCAAGCTTGGCGCGCTGGCCAGTGGCCGCGCCGAGAAGGACGAACTGAAGTCGTTGCAGACTTACGCACAGGCGATCGGCCTGGCGTTTCAGGTGCAGGACGACATTCTCGACGTCGAAAGCGATACCGAAACCCTCGGCAAACGCCAGGGCGCCGATATTGCCCGGGACAAGCCGACTTACCCGGCGTTGCTCGGTCTCGATGCGGCCAAGGCTTATGCCCTGGAACTGCGCGATCAGGCCCTGCATGCGCTGCGACCGTTTGACGCGGCCGCCGAGCCTTTGCGCGATCTGGCCCGTTACATTGTCGAGCGCCGCAGCTGACAGCGCATCCGCCAAAAAAACGCAACGCGTGGGCAGGGGCCGATGCATCAGGTAAACTGCCGCCTCTTCTATACCTATAACGATTCGCCTGATGCCCACGACGTTTCATGAGATTCCCCGCACGCGCCCGACCACGCCCTTGCTCGACCGCGCGAATACGCCGGACGGCCTGCGCCGGTTAGGCGAAGCCGAGCTGGAAACCCTGGCCGATGAATTGCGCCTGGAATTGCTCTACACGGTCGGCCAGACCGGTGGGCATTTCGGCGCCGGCCTGGGCGTCATCGAGCTGACCATCGCGCTGCATTACGTCTTCGACACCCCGGACGACCGGCTGGTGTGGGACGTTGGTCATCAGGCGTATCCGCACAAAATCCTCACTGGCCGTCGCGAGCGCATGGCCACGCTGCGCCAGAAGGACGGCGTTGCAGCCTTCCCGCGGCGCTCCGAGAGCGAGTACGACACCTTTGGCGTCGGCCACTCCAGCACCTCGATCAGCGCTGCGCTGGGCATGGCCATCGCCGCCCGCCTGCAAAACAGTGATCGCAAAGCCATCGCCGTGATCGGCGACGGCGCGTTGACCGCCGGCATGGCGTTCGAAGCGCTGAACCACGCGCCGGAAGTGAACGCCAACATGTTGGTGATCCTCAACGACAACGACATGTCGATTTCGCGCAACGTCGGTGGCCTGTCGAATTATCTTGCAAAGATTCTCTCCAGCCGCACTTACGCGAGCATGCGTGAGGGCAGCAAAAAGGTCCTGTCGCGCCTGCCCGGCGCCTGGGAAATTGCCCGGCGTACCGAAGAATACGCCAAGGGCATGCTGGTCCCCGGCACGCTGTTCGAAGAGCTTGGCTGGAACTACATCGGCCCGATCGACGGCCACGACCTGCCGACGCTGATCGCCACGTTGCGCAACATGCGCGACCTCAAAGGCCCGCAATTCCTGCACATCGTCACCAAGAAAGGCAAAGGCTTCGCCCCGGCGGAAGTCGACCCGATCGGTTATCACGCGATCACCAAACTGGAACCCGTGGACGCCCCGGCCGCCGCGCCGAAAAAGGCCAGCGGGCCGAAGTATTCCGGTGTGTTCGGCGAATGGCTGTGCGACATGGCCGAAGCCGATCCGCGCCTGGTCGGGGTTACTCCGGCAATGAAGGAAGGCTCGGACCTGGTGGCGTTCAGCGAGCGCTTCCCGCTGCGCTATTTCGACGTGGCGATTGCCGAGCAGCACGCAGTGACGTTCGCTGCCGGCATGGCCTGCGAAGGCGCGAAACCGGTGGTGGCGATTTATTCGACGTTCCTCCAGCGCGGCTATGACCAATTGGTGCACGACGTGGCGGTGCAAAACCTCGACGTCTTGTTCGCCATCGACCGCGCAGGTTTAGTGGGCGAAGACGGCCCGACGCACGCCGGCAGTTTTGACCTGTCGTACCTGCGCTGCATCCCCGGCATGCTGGTGATGACCCCGAGCGATGAAAACGAATTACGCAAAATGCTCACCACCGGCCACCTGTACAACGGCCCGGCGGCGGTACGCTACCCGCGCGGCAACGGCCCGAATGCAGTGATCGAAAAAGACCTGCAACCGATTGAAATCGGCAAAGGTGTAGTGCGCCGCCAAGGCAAAAACGTCGCCCTGCTGGTGTTCGGCGTGCAATTGACCGAAGCGCTGAGAGTCGCGGAGACGCTGGATGCGACCGTGGTCGACATGCGTTTCGTCAAACCGCTGGACGAAGCACTGGTCCGCGAAATCGCCGGCAGTCACACGTTGCTGGTGACCCTCGAAGAGAACGCGATCATGGGCGGCGCCGGTGGCGCAGTCAGCGAGTTTCTGGCGCGGGAAAACATCCTCAAGTCGATGCTGCACCTCGGCTTGCCGGACACCTACGTCGAACATGCCAAACCTGCGCAAATGCTCGCCGAGTGCGGGTTGGATGAAGCCGGGATCGAAGCGTCGGTGCGTGAGCGTTTACAACTGCTTGCCAAGTAATTCCCCCGCCCCTGTAGGAGCGAGGCTTGCCCGCGAAGGCGTTTTAACAGGCAACGCAAATGTTGGATGTTAGGGCCTCTTCGCGGGCAAGCCTCGCTCCTACAAGTACCGTGTTTGCTACGGATATCTATGAAACTCTCTCCTCTCGCCCTGACGCTGACACTCTTGCCGGCCGGCCAACTCCTGGCCGACACCTTCGAGCGTGATCAGGCGCTGAAGCTGCCCGACGTGTTGATCAGCGCCAACCGCCAGGTCGAAGCGCGCAACGACAGCAGCGCGGCCAACACCGTGTTCACCCGCGACGACATTGATCGCCTGCAACCGAGCAGCGTCACCGACCTGTTGCGCCGCGTGCCGGGCGTGCAAGTCGGGCAAACCGGGGGTCGCGGCAGTTTGCCGGGGATTTACATTCGCGGGACCAAATCGGCGCAGAGCCTGGTGTTGGTTGACGGCCAGCGCATCGGCAACTCGACGTCCGGCGACAGCAACCTGCAACACATCAACATCGAACAGGTCGAGCGCGTGGAAGTATTACGCGGCTCGCGCTCGGTGATTTATGGCAGCGATGCGATTGGCGGGGTAGTCCAGATCTTCACCCGACGCGGCGCCGAACCGGGCTTGCAGCCGCGCCTGCACGTCGGTTTCGGCAGCAATCAAACGTGGGAACGCAGCCTCGGCGTGTCCGGCGGCGACGACAAAACCCGCTTCAACCTCGGCACCAGCCTCGATGAAACAGCCGGGATCGACCGCACGACCAAATCGTATCCAAGCGACGGCGATCACGATGAATACCGCAACAAATCGGTCAGCCTGAGCCTCAGTCATGCGCTGACCGACAACGTCGAAATCGGCGCCAACCTGCTGGATAACCGCGGCAGAAGCGAATTCGACAACCCGTTCGGGCGCTTCGACCTGAACACCTTCGAATCGCTGCAGCAGCAGCCGTACAGCGATTTCAACGTCAGCAGCCTCAGCAGTTACGTCGATGCGCGCATCAATGACGTGTGGAAAACCCGCCTCGAATTCGGTCACAGCGAAAACCGCGAAAAAACTTTCGACAAACTCAGCGATGAGCGCAGCGTGTTCAACACCTACCGCGACTCGGTGAACTGGCAGAACGACCTGACGCTCGACGCGCGTAACAGTTTGATCGTCGGCGGCGACTGGTACGAAGACCGGGTCAACAGCAGCACGCCGTTCGACGAGGACAGCCGCTGGAACCGCGCCGCGTTTGTCCAGCATCGCTACAAGGCCGACAGCTTCTCCACGGAGCTGGGTTTGCGCCGCGACCAGAACCAGCAGTTCGGCGGCCAGAACAGTTGGAGCGGCACCTTCACCCTGCCGCTGAACCCGAACAACGACGTGCTGCTGACCTACAGCGAAGGCTTCCGCGCGCCGACCTTCAATGACTTGTATTACCCGGATTTCAGCAACCCGGACCTCAAGCCCGAGCGTTCGAAAAGCTACGAATTGCAGTGGCGCAGTCAGTTGAGCGAGAGCAGCCGACTGGAAGCCTCGCTGTACCGCACCGACCTTGAAGACGCGATTATCTTCGGCGGCAACGGCCCGCAGAACGTCGCTTCAGCGCGGATCAACGGTTTCGAAGCGGCGCTCAAACAGGAATTGTTCGGCTGGCAGAGCAACCTCGGCGTGGCGATCATCGACCCGCGTGATCGCGACAGCGGCCACACCCTGGCCCGGCGTGCGCGGCGCACATTGAGCCTGGATCTGGATCGACAATTTGATCGACTGGGTCTGGGCGCCAGTTGGCAAGCAGTCAGCAGCAGTTACGACGACGAGAACAACGGGCAAGCCTTGGGCGGTTACGCGCTGCTCGGTTTGCGCAGCAGTTGGGCGCTGAACCGCGAAGTGAAGCTTGAGCTGAAGGTCGACAACTTGCTCGACAAGGGTTACAGCCGCGCGTTGTACAGCTATGGCAGCAGCCAATACGGCTATCGCGAAGAAGGTCGGGCCTGGATGTTCGGGGTGACCTGGACGCCTGAGCTGTAAAGTCCGGCGCGATCAATTGTGGCGAGGGGGCTTGCCCCCGTTGGGCTGCGCAGCAGCCCCAATGCAGCCACCGCGTTTTGGCAGGCCGACCGCGGTGACTGGAATGCGGTCGCTGCGCAACCGAACGGGGGCAAGCCCCCTCGCCACAGGGTTTTCTAACGCTCTGGCGCGATGATCTGGCAGAGCTTCGCGGTCGCTTCGATCATCTGCCCGCTCGGCCGCTCCAGGCCTTTGTCGGTCACCAACAACAATTGTCCGCGAGCCACTGCCGTCACTTGCGGCCAGGCTTTCCACGCATCCAACTGCGCCTGATCACTGGCCAGAATCACTTCGGGGTTGCGCTGCAACACCGCCTCGACGCTGATTTGCGGCGCCGGCAACGTCAGGTCGGCAAACACATTGCGCGCCCCGCATACCTGCAATGCGTCGCTGATGATTTGCCCGCCACCGACGGTGTACAGCGGCCGATCCCAGACTTGATAGAACACCTGCAACGGCGTGTCCCGACGATAGCGCTGGCGCAGGTTATGCAGTTTCTGCCGCAGCTGCGCCGCCAACACCACGCCCCGCTGAGGTCGTCCCAGCTGATCGGCGATCGCAGCAATTTGTGTGGTGAGTTGTTCGAGGTTGTGCGGTTCGGCGACGTAAGTGGGAATGTTCAAGCGCTTGAGTTGCTCACGCTGCGCCGGGCCGACGCTGCCAGGCCAGAGCAACAGCAAATCGGGTTTGAGGCTGAGCAGCCGCTCCATGTCCAACTGGCCATAGCGGCCAACCGAC
Source organism: Pseudomonas prosekii (assembly GCF_900105155.1). Taxonomy (NCBI): domain Bacteria; kingdom Pseudomonadati; phylum Pseudomonadota; class Gammaproteobacteria; order Pseudomonadales; family Pseudomonadaceae; genus Pseudomonas; species Pseudomonas prosekii. The sequence continues at coordinate 3,611,413 of NZ_LT629762.1, read as the reverse complement.
GGCAGGTCTTTGATCGCGGCAGGACGCTCGCCGGCATCCAGCACCCCGACCAGCAAGTCAGCTGAATCCAGCTCGACGACGATTTCCGTCAGGGACGGCGCGAGGCTGACGACCCGCGCAACCACGCGCTCCACCGCAAACACCGAACCGCTGACGGCCAACAGCAAAACCGCCAGCCAGACGCGAAGCATCAGCCGAGTTGACGCGGGATACGGTAGAGGTAAAACAGCACGGCGGTGGACAGCGCCAGCAACATCAGCGGCACCGCTTCGAGGCCGACGAACACTGCCAATGCACCAATCCACGCCGGCAGGCTGGCGGCCAGAAACGCGGTACGACGCTTGGCCGCGAGGGCGATCCAGGCGGCCGGCTCTTCAGGTGTGTCGAGGGCTTTTTGCGTGGCGATCAGCGCGTGTTTGTAGCCGCCGAAAAACTTCAGGCTGACAAACATCGAGGCCACGCCAGCAATGAACAACGGCATCGCCAGCACCGGCAGAATCGCCTCGGTCTGGCCAAACACGCCGTTGATCACGAACAACGGCACCAACGCCAGCGCCAGGTATTGCCACCAGTTAAAGGACAGTCGCCGCCGCACCTGACCGCGCGTCACGCCCGGTCTACCTCGCCCTGATGCTCGTTGCCCATCATGTGGTCGAGCTTTTTGGCCTTGGTCGCCAGATACAGTTTGTTATGCGGGTTATGCCCGGTGTGCAGCGGCACGCGCTCGGCGACGACGATGCCCATGTCGGTCATGGCTTTGACCTTGCGCGGGTTGTTGGTCATCAATCGCAGGGATTTCACGCCCAGATGCTCAAGCATCGGCAGGCACATGGCGTAATCGCGCTGATCGGCGGCGAAGCCCAGACGCTCGTTGGCTTCAACGGTGTCGGCGCCGCCATCCTGCAATTCATACGCGCGGATCTTGTTCAGCAGGCCAATGCCGCGACCTTCCTGACGCAAGTACAGCAACACGCCACGACCTTCTCGGGCGATGGCTTGCAGCGCCGCTTCAAGTTGCGAGCCGCAGTCGCAACGCTGGCTGAACAAGGCATCGCCGGTCAGGCATTCGGAGTGCAACCGACCGAGTACCGGGGCACCGTCGGCGAACTCACCCAGGCTCAGCACGACGTGCTCGCGCCCGTTCTCTTCATCGAGAAAGCCGTGCATGGTGAATTGCGCAAAAGGCGTTGGCAGCTTCGAAGCGGCGACAAAAACGACAGGCACCGTTGTGCTCCTGATCAATAAGTACTGGAGATTCGCAGAGGCGGCATTGTAACAGCAGGTTCCAACGGACGCTTAGGCTGAATTATGGGGCATAACAATCAAAAAGTTTGATCAACCAGACAACTCATAGTCCCTGTAGGAGTGAGCCTGCTCGCGATAGCGTTGGCACATTCGACATAAGTGTGACTGACCCACCGCCATCGCGAGCAGGCTCACTCCTACAAGATTTGGTGTCGGCAGGGTGATCGGCGTCAATCCGGGTCAAACGGGTACGGCTGTTTCCACTTGGCGAAGATCGGCTTCAGCTCGCCGCTTTTCACCAGCAGGGCCATGCGCTGGTCGAACAACGCCATCAACGTGCGGGCCTTGGGGTTGTCGGCGAAGCACAGGTACAGCGGCAATTCAGCGATGTGCGTGCGGCGAAATTGCGCAGGATCTCTGGCGCGGGCGAGCAAGTAATCGATTTCGGTCAGGGCATCAATGTAATAGTCGGCGCGGTTGTGGGTCAGCATCGAGAGGATTCCAGTGCGCCGCACCACTTCATTGAAGCGTTTCACGTTGGGCAGGTAATCCTGATATTTGTAGCCCCGCACCCAAGCCAGCCGATAGCTGCCGAGAGTGTCCAGGGTCGGTGGCGGGTTGCTCGCCAGGCCCAGGGCGTAGATGTGATCGGTGTCGAAGCTCCAATGCGGGTACAGCAGGTCGCTGGTTTCATCGCGATAAGCGCCGACACACGCGTCCACTTCGCCACGCTGGGCCAGGCCAAGGGCGCGGGTGTAGGGCTCGGTGCGAATATCCAGTTTGACCCCGGCCGGCTCGAACACGGCGCGCAGTACGTCCCAACCGAGACCGTGGCCGTCAGCAGCGGTGTATTCTTCCCAGTCTTCGCTGGCCAGATGAATCACCGACGGCATTGGCGCGGCATCCCCCGCTTGAGCGAGCGAGCAGCACAGCGCGAAACTGAGCAATAACCAGCGCATCAAGCAGCGCATCAACCAGCGTCGAGCCATCCCCAGTCCCCTGTTTCACTCAGGCGAAAATTCGCAGAAGCTCCTGCATCCCCGGCCGGCAATCTCTGCAACACCGCAGAAAGGGTAGCGCAACTAACCGACCCCAGTTGCCGCCAGCCTTGGGCAAGGCAGCGGAACCGCAGCCGAACGTGATGAATTGCCAGGATTTACGCCAAACCGCAGCGGCGCCAGCATCTGCCGAAGTGTGTTGGCGCGGAGCGCTCACCGGGTTTCGCGGAAATGTTGATAGCCCCGGGTTTGCGGCGTGATGTCCTGTCCATCGGCGTCCAGCAACACCACGCCCTGCCCGCTTACAACGTGGCCGACCACATGGACCGGCCAGCCATCGGCCAGCAGTTGCGCCAATTCGACGGGTGGCAAAGTAAACGCTAGAACGTAATCATCGCCACCGCTGAGGGCCGCGTCCTGCGCGCCGGTTTGCCCGAGAAACGCCACCAGCGCCTCGGACAGCGGCAAGCGGTTCAGCTCGATCCGCAGGCCAACCTTCGACGCCAGCGCGATGTGCCCGCAATCGGCGAGCAGCCCATCAGAGATATCCAGCGCCGACGTGGCTTTGCCGCGCAATGCCTGACCGAGGGCCAGTTGCGGTTGGGGCGACCAGTAATGGCGCAGCAATGGATCGGCGATCGCATCGGCGGCGCTGCGCTGGCCAAGCACCAGCGGCAAGGCGCCAGCGGCATTGCCCAACTCGCCGCCGACACACAGCAAATCGCCGGGCTGCGCGCCGCTGCGGGTCAGCGCCAGCGCGGCGGGCACGCGGCCGAATACGGTCAGGGTCAGGCTCAATGGGCCACGGGTGGTGTCGCCGCCGACCAACGCCACGCCACAGCTCTGCGCCATGACGTTCAAGCCACGGGCGAAAGCGTCCAGCCACTCGGCGGTCACCGTCGGCAAGGTCAGGGCAAGGGTAAAGGCAACGGGGGTGGCGCCCATGGCGGCCAGGTCGCTGACCGCTACAGCCAGCGAGCGCTGACCGAGCAAAAACGGGTCGCAGGGATCTGCGAAATGCACGCCGGCAACCAGCGTGTCGGTGGAAATGGCCAGCTGTTCCCCGAGAGGAACAGCGAGCAAGGCGCAATCGTCGCCGATCCCCAGTGCAACGCCCTCGCCGCCCTGCGCACAAGGCGCGGCGGCGAAGAAATGGCGGATCAGCTCAAACTCGCCCATCGCAGTTTCAAGCGCTGGTTAGCGCTTGAACGCCTTCACTTCAGCTTCACGCAGACGCGGGGCGAGCTTGTCGAGGACACCGTTGACGAACTTGTGGCCATCGGTGGAACCGAAGACTTTCGCCAGCTCGATACCTTCGTTGATCACAACGCGGTACGGCACGTCGACGCGCTCCAGCAGTTCCCAGGTCGACAGACGCAGGACGGCCAGTTCAACCGGGTCCAGCTCTTCGATGGTGATGTCCAGGCATGGCGCCAGCGCAGCATCGATCTTGTCAACGCCTGCCGGGACCCCGTGAAGGATTTCGCGGAAGTAGGCGCTGTCGACATCGCTGAAATCGTTATCGACCCGGAACTGCGCTTCGATCTCGTTCAGCGATTGCTTGGCCATGTGCCATTGGTACAGCGCCTGAGTCGCGAGCTGACGGGCTTCGCGACGCTTGACGCTTTTCGATGGCTTGCCGGCATCCGCAGGCTTCGGATCGCGCGGGTTGAACTGATCGCTGTCGTCGCTAATCACTTGGCCTCCAACTGTGCCAGCAGGCTGACCATTTCCAGAGCGGACAGGGCAGCTTCGGCACCTTTGTTACCGGCCTTGGTGCCGGAACGTTCGATGGCTTGCTCGATGGAATCAACGGTCAGCACGCCGAAAGCGACTGGAACGCCGAACTCCATGGACACCTGGGCCAGGCCCTTGGTGCATTCGCCGGCCACGTATTCGAAGTGCGGAGTACCGCCACGAATGACCGCGCCCAGGGCGATGATTGCCGCGTATTCGCCTTTCTGGGCTACTTTTTGCGCAACCAGCGGGATTTCGAAGGCGCCAGGCGCGCGGATGATGGTGATGTCGCTTTCGCTCACGCCGTGGCGAACCAGGGCATCAACTGCACCGCTGACCAGACTTTCAACAACGAAGCTGTTGAAACGGCCCACTACCAAAGCGTAGCGGCCTTTAGGGGCGATGAAGGTACCTTCGATGGTCTTCAGGGTCATTCGTTAGATCTCTTAAAGAGCCGGGACGCGTTTTCTACGCATCCCTCAGTGATGTGTTAACCGCGAATCAAGGACTGGAAACAACCGGTCATTATTCGGAGGGCACGTATTCTACAACTTCCAGATCGAAACCGGATATCGCATTAAATTTCATTGGCGCACTCATCAGGCGCATTTTGCGCACACCGAGGTCGCGCAGGATCTGCGAACCGGCACCGACGATGCTGTAGGTGGTCGGTTTTTTCGGCGGCGCCTGCTCGGCGGTTTCGCGGATATGCGCCAGCAAAACGTCGCCATCGAGCGGGTGACCGAGCAACAGCACCACGCCGCTGCCGGCGTCGGCGACCGCGGTCATGGCGGCGCGCAGGCTCCAGCGGCCGGGCTGCTTGACCATCAGCAAGTCGCGCAGCGGGTCCATGTTGTGCACGCGCACCAGCGTCGGTTCGTCGGCGCACACGGTGCCCAGGGTCAGCGCCATGTGCACGTCGCCTTCCACCGAATCACGATAGGTCACCAGGTTGAATTGGCCCAGTTCGCTGTCCAGCGGCTGCTCGGCAATCCGCTGAACGGTACGTTCGTGGATCATCCGGTAGTGGATCAGGTCGGCGATGGTGCCGATCTTGATGTTGTGTTCGGCGGCGAAGGTTTCCAGTTCGGCGCGACGCGACATGGTGCCGTCGTCGTTCATCACTTCGCAGATCACCCCGCTCGGCTCGAAACCGGCCATGCGCGCCAAGTCGCAAGCAGCTTCGGTGTGGCCGGCGCGAGCGAGGGTGCCGCCCGGTTGTGCCATCAGCGGGAAGATGTGGCCGGGGCTGACGATGTCCTCAGCCTTGGCGTCCTTGGCGGCAGCAGCCTGCACGGTGCGCGCGCGGTCGGCGGCGGAGATGCCGGTGGTCACGCCGGTGCTGGCTTCGATCGAAACGGTGAACTTGGTGCCGAACCCGGAACCGTTGCGCGGCGCCATCAGCGGCAGCTTCAACAGTTCGCAGCGTTCGCGGCTCATCGGCATGCAAATCAGGCCACGGGCGTGCTTGGCCATGAAGTTGATGTGTTCAGGCTGGCAGCACTCGGCGGCCATGATCAGGTCGCCTTCGTTCTCGCGGTCTTCGTCATCCATGAGGATGACCATCTTGCCTTGGCGGATGTCTTCGACCAGTTCTTCGATGCTATTGAGCGCCACAAGGCACCCCCTTTTTCGCAATTAAAAGCTTCAGGATTTGAGGTAGCCGTTGGCGGCCAGAAAGCTTTCGGTAATGGTGCCACCGGACGTCGACTCGGCAGCCTTGTCGCCCAACAACAGGCGCTCCAGATAACGCGCCAGCAAGTCCACTTCAAGATTCACCCGGCGACCTGGCTGGTAAGACGCCATGATGGTTTCGCTCAAGGTGTGCGGAATGATCGTCAGCAGGAATTCGGCGCCATCAACGGCGTTCACGGTCAGGCTGGTGCCGTCGACGGTGATCGAGCCTTTATGGGCGATGTATTTGGCGAGGTCTTTCGGCGCGCGAATGCGGAACTCCACGGCACGCGCATTCTCGGTGCGGCTGACGACTTCGCCGACGCCATCGACGTGACCGCTGACCAAGTGCCCGCCAAGGCGAGTGGTCGGGGTCAGGGCTTTTTCGAGGTTGACCGGGCTGCCGCTTTTCAGGTCATTCATCGCGGTGCAGTCGAGGGTTTCGCGGCTGACGTCGGCGGCAAAGCCGTTGCCTGGCAGTTCCACCGCGGTCAGGCAGACGCCGTTGACCGCGATGCTGTCGCCGAGTTTGACGTCGCTCAAGTCGAGCTTGCCGGTTTCTACGTGAACCCGCACATCGCCGCCCTTTGGGGTCAATGCACGAATACTGCCGATGGATTCGATGATGCCGGTAAACATGGAGTCCTCCTCGAGAACAGGGCCGTCGCTGGGCTGCGGCCGGGAATTATACGCTCGCCGCTGGAGAAGGAATGGCAGTGACTCGCCAGTCATCGCCAACCGCGCGGATTTCGGTGATTTTCAGCTCGGGCGCGTCTTTCATCAGCGCCAGTGGCCAGTCGAGCAATGGCCGGGCGGAGGAGCCGAGAAACTTGCCGGCAATGAAGATCGTGAACTCGTCGACCAGCCCCTGTTGGGCAAATGCCCCGGCCAGACGCGGACCGGCCTCGACCAACACTTCGTTGACCCCGCGATTCGCCAGTTCGACCAGCAACTTGCGCAGGTCCACCAAACCATCGTCGCCCGCGACAATGAGGCATTCCGGGCCGTTGGCGTATTGTTCTTCAATCGCCATGCAGGTCGCGACCAACGCCGGGCCAGCCTTGAAAAACGGCGCATCCAGCGGCACGCGCAGGCGGCCGTCGATCAACACGCGCAGCGGCGGTCGGCTCATGGCCAGCGCAGTCTGCTCGGCGTCGAGGCCTAATTCTTCGGCGCGTACGGTCAGCCGTGCGTTGTCCGCCAGCACGGTGTCGGCGCCGGTCAGCACCACGCTGGCCTGGGCGCGCAGGCGTTGCACCGCCGAACGCGCGGCCGGGCCGGTGATCCATTGGCTTTCGCCGCTTTCCATCGCCGTGCGCCCGTCGAGGCTCATGGCCAACTTCACCCGCACGAACGGCAAGCCGTGTTCCATGCGCTTGAGGAAACCTTCATTAAGCTTGCGCGCCTCGCCTTCGAGCACGCCGCTTGCAATGGCAATCCCGGCTTGCGCCAAGCGCTGCATGCCGCGACCGGCGACCGACGGGTTCGGGTCCTGCATCGCCGCGACTACCCGCGCGAGGCCTGCGTTCACCAGCGCATCGGCGCACGGCGGCGTGCGGCCATGGTGGCTGCACGGTTCGAGGGTCACGTAAGCGGTAGCGCCGCGAGCCTTGTCACCGGCGGCGCGCAAGGCGTGGACCTCGGCATGCGGTTCGCCGGTGCGTACGTGCCAGCCTTCGCCGACAATCTGCCCGTCCCGCACGATCACACAACCAACGCGCGGATTCGGGTGCGTCGTGTAGTGACCTTTGCGCGCCAGTTCCAGCGCGCGGGCCATGTAATGGGCGTCGAGGACGGCTTGCTCTGGGGAGGTGGTCATTCTTTCACCGGCTCACGGGCCAGGCGATCGATCTCTTCGCGGAACTCGTTGAGGTCCTGGAAGCGCCGATACACGGAGGCGAAACGAATGTAGGCGACTTCGTCGAGCTTTTGCAGCTCGGCCATCACCAGTTCACCGACCACGAGGGACTTGACCTCGCGTTCGCCGGTGGCGCGCAGTTTGTGTTTGATGTGCACCAGCGACGATTCAAGACGCTCGACACTCACCGGGCGCTTCTCGAGCGCACGATGCATGCCGGCGCGCAGTTTTTCTTCGTCGAACGGCTGACGGCTGCCGTCGGTTTTGATCAGGCGCGGCAACACCAGTTCGGCGGTCTCGAACGTCGTGAAACGTTCGCCGCAGGCCAGGCATTCACGCCGGCGGCGCACCTGTTCGCCCTCGGCGACCAGACGCGAGTCGATGACCTTGGTGTCGTTGGCACCGCAGAAGGGACAGTGCATGGTGGCAGGCAACAAAAAAAGGGAGGGCCATGGTAGCGCATCCCCGTGGCAAGACAAGCCATGGGGTTTGCGGTATACAGACGAGCTATAAGCTTGATCCATGGATTTGACCCCTGCCGGAGCCCCAAATGTCGCTACGACCGCTCGTCCTGCTCAGTATTTTCAGCCTGCTGGTGGCCTGCAGCAGCGATGCGCCCAAGCCCCAGCCGCCGAAACCCGGCCCGGCGCCGCAGCAAGCACAGAAAAAAGCCAAGGAAGCCGCCAATCTCGGCCCGCTGCCGGCTTATCAACGTGAATTGAGCGGCACCCTGCAAGGCGTGCCGGCCGGCGCCGAGGTTGAACTGGCGTTGCTGGTGATTGATGCCCAGGACCGCCCGCAACAATTGCTCGCCAGTTCGAGCCTGATCGGTACCAATCAGATCCTGCCGTTTCACCTGCGCTTCAACCCGGAATCGTTCCCGGCCGGCGCGCGTGTTGAACTGCGTGGCCGCGCCAGCCAGTCCGGCCAGTTGATTTTGCATCTGCCATCGCAAGTCATCAGCCAGCCGACCACTCAGGCGATGGGCCAGCTGCAATTCGTCAAAGCCCCATGATTGCACCGCTCGACCTGCAACAGGCGTTGGCTGAACTGCTCGGTGATGCGCAACTGGTGCCAGTGCCGTTGCCCGACACCGAGCTGAAACTCTGGCTGATCGACGGCGACAACATGGACCGCGCCTTCAGCCCGGAAGAAACCCGGCGGATTCTCCACGAACCGCCGTACTGGAGTTTTTGCTGGGCCAGCGGCTTGGCGGTGGCGCGATACCTCGCTGAGTTTCCCGACTGGGTCAAAGGCAAACGAGTGCTGGATTTTGGCGCGGGCTCGGGTGTGGCGGGGATTGCTGCGGTCAAGGCTGGCGCGCTGGAAGTGGTGGCGTGTGATCTGGATCCGCTGGCGATTGCGGCGTGTCGGGCGAACGCCCAGCTTAATGACGTAGAACTCAATTACTCGACGGACTTCTTTGCCGAGGCGGACCGCTTTGATCTGATCCTGGTTGCCGACGTGCTGTACGACCGGGCGAATCTGCCGTTGCTCGATGAGTTCTTGAGTCGCGGCCAGGAGGCCTTGGTCGCAGATTCGCGGGTCCGCGATTTTCGCCATCCGTTGTACCGGCGCATCGAAATGCTCGAAGCCATGACCTTGCCCGATCTGGCCGAGCCGGAAGAGTTTCGGCATGTGAGCCTTTACCATGCTCGGCGCGGCTAACAGCATCGCGAGCAAGCTTCGCTCCTACAGGTCCGGCGTCGGTCTTCAAATCGGCGCGGACCTGTAGGAGCGAGGCTTGCCCGCGAAGGCGACCTGTCAGACTGCCCACACTTTCAGCGACACCCTGCCAAGCCGTATAGTTGACCCATTCACGCTTTTACGAGATCCCCCATGAGTCAGGAAACGCCGTACATCTTCGACGCCACGACTGCTGATTTCGACCAGTCGGTGATCGAGAACTCTTTCCACAAACCGGTGCTGGTGGATTTCTGGGCCGAATGGTGTGCGCCGTGCAAAGCCATGATGCCGATGCTGCAAACCGTCGCCGAGAGCTATCAGGGCGAGTTGTTGCTGGCCAAGGTCAATTGCGACGCCGAGCCGGACATCGTCGCGCGTTTCGGCATTCGCAGCCTGCCGACCGTGGTGCTGTTTAAGGACGGGCAACCGGTCGACGGTTTTGCCGGCGCGCAACCGGAATCCGCCGTGCGCACGATGCTCGAACCGCATGTGCAAATGCCGCCGCCGGCCGCTGCCGATCCGTTCGAACAGGCCCAGGCGTTGTTCGACGATGGCCGTTTTGCTGACGCCGAAGCCGTGCTCGCAGTGCTGCTGGGCGAAGACAATACCAACGCCAAAGCGCTGATCCTCTACGCCCGCTGCCTCACCGAACGCGGCGAACTGGGCGAAGCGCAAACCGTGCTCGACGCGGTCAAGACCGATGAGCACAAAGCCGCCCTCGCCGGCGCCAAGGCGCAAATTCAGTTTCTCGGCCAGGCCAAGGACTTGCCCGACGCCGCAGATTTGAAAGCACGCCTGGCGAAAAACCCGCAGGACGACGAAGCGGTGTATCAACTGGCGATCCAGCAACTCGCGCGCCAGCAATACGAACCGGCGCTCGACTCGCTGCTGAAACTGTTCATCCGCAACCGCAGCTACAGCGAAGGCCTGCCGCACAAAACCTTACTGCAAGTGTTCGAACTGCTTGGCAACGATCATCCGCTGGTGACCACGTACCGCCGCAAACTGTTCGCCGCGCTGTACTGATCCGCCGAAACACCCCTGCTCCAATGCCCCTGTAGGAGCAGAGCTTGCTCGCGATGGCCGTGCTTCCGATCTTGTGGGAGCAGAGCTTGCTCGCGATGGCAGTGCTTCTGATCTTGTAGGAGCAGAGCTTGCTCGCGATGGCGGTGCTTTTGATCTTGTGGGAGCAGAGCTTGCTCGCGATGGCGTCCTTGAGATCGCCATCGCGAGCAAGCTTTGCTCCCACAGGTTCCAGCGCTCTTACGCAGGCCCGACCCAACTGTAAATCGGCGTATCCGCCCCGCTCACCACCTTCACTTCGGCGCAATGGCGCAAGCGCACCAACAGGCGTTTGCCCGACCCGGCATTACCGGTCAGCCCTTCCAGTTGCTCAAGCAAATCCGGCCCGCTCAACTGCCCGGCCTTGCGCAGCAAATCCTTGGCGATCTGCCAGGACGTATCGTCCTGAGTCGACGCCTTGGCCACCGGCGCACTGACCTCCTCGGTGTTACTCACCTGCAACTGCGCGCCAAGCCTTGCCCAATCGCCGTCATCCATCTCCAGCGTCAAATCCACCGGCCAGTCGCCGATGCTTCCGCGTATACGCAACATGAGTCCGCTCCTGCACATTTCTGACGTGCATGCTCCCATGGCTCTTGTGCAACGCCAAGCAGCCGGGCAAACTCTGCGCACTTTCGTTATAAGATTACATAACAGACCTTTTCTTCACTTCCCCGGAGACTCGCCATGCGTCGTCTGCTTCTTGCTTTGCCGTTTGCCCTGTTGCCGCTGGCCGCCGCCCATGCTGTGGATGAACATGATCACGACCATGAGCATGGCAGCCTCAGCGCTCACGAACATGGGGTCGGTCGCTTGAACGCGGCGCTGGATGGCCAGACGCTGGAGTTGGAGCTGGAAAGCCCGGCGATGAATCTGGTGGGTTTTGAACACGCGGCCACTACTGATGCCGACAAGGCCAAAGTCGCCGCCGCGCGCGCGAAACTGGAAAATCCGTTGGCGCTGTTCAATCTGCCGAAAGCCGCCGGTTGCAAAGTCGCGACTCAGGAACTGGAAAGTCCGCTGTTCGGCGACAAGCCGGATGCCGATGATGACCACGACGAGGCGGACAAGGACGGTCACGAGCATCATCACGAGCACAGCGAAATTCAAGCGCATTACCAATTCAGTTGCTCGGCGCCGGGTGCGCTGAAAACCCTGGATCTGGCGAACATTTTTAACACCTTCCCGGCGACGCAGAAGATTCAGGTACAACTGATCAGCCCGAGCGGCCAGCAAGGCGTCGAAGTGACGGCCAAGGCTGCTGCGCTGAAATTCTGAATTCACCGAAAATCTCCTGTGGGAGCAAGGCTTGCCCGCGATACAGACGCCTCGGTTTTGGATAAAACCGCGTCATCGTTAATCGCGGGCAAGCCTTGCTCCCACAGGTCATCAATACCCATGAAATCGGCGCCATGACCCAAGCACTCATCGAACTGTCCGACCTGGGCTTCAGTTGGCCCGGTCACCCGCCGCTGCTGGACATTCCGGCGTTTCGCCTCGAACCCGGTGAAACCCTGTTCCTCAAAGGCCCCAGCGGCAGCGGCAAAACCACCTTGCTGGGCTTGCTCGGCGGCGTGCAGAAGCCTGATCGCGGGAGCATTCGTCTGCTCGGCCAGGAGCTCACCGAACTCGGCGCCGGTGCGCGCGATCGCTTTCGCGTCGATCACACCGGCTACATCTTTCAGCAGTTCAACTTGCTGCCCTTTCTGTCGGTGCGCGAGAACGTCGAGCTGCCTTGCCACTTCTCCAAATTGCGCGCCGAGCGGGCGAAACAGCGCCACGGCAGCGTCGATCAAGCCGCCGCGACGCTGCTCGCGCATTTGGGTTTGAAGGATGAAAGCATCCTCGGCCGCCGCGCCGATTCGTTGTCCATCGGCCAGCAACAACGGGTCGCCGCCGCGCGCGCGTTGATCGGTCAGCCAGAACTGGTGATCGCCGACGAACCGACCTCGGCGCTGGATTACGACGCACGGGAAAACTTCATTCGCCTGTTGTTCGCCGAATGCCGCGAGGCGGGTTCGAGCCTGTTGTTCGTCAGCCATGACCAGAGCCTCGCGCCGCTGTTCGACCGCAACCTGTCGCTGGCCGAGCTCAATCGCGCCGCCACCCCGTTCGAGGTCTGAGATGTATTTGTTTCGTCTAGCCCTGGCCAGCCTGGCTAACCGCCGCTTTACCGCGATTCTCACCGCGTTCGCCATCGCCTTGTCGGTGTGCCTGTTGCTGGCCGTGGAACGCGTGCGCACCGAGGCCAAAGCCAGTTTTGCCAGCACCATCAGCGGCACCGACTTGATCGTCGGCGCCCGTTCCGGTTCGGTGAATCTGCTGCTGTATTCGGTGTTCCGCATCGGCAACGCCACCAACAACATTCGCTGGGACAGCTTCGAACACTTCGCCAATAACCCGAAAGTGAAGTGGGCGATCCCGATGTCGCTCGGCGATTCACATCGCGGTTATCGAGTGATGGGCACCACCGAGGCCTACTTCGAGCATTACCAGTACGGCCGCCAACAACACCTGGCGATCGCCGATGGCCGCGCATTTGCCAGCGATCCGTTTGAAGTGGTGCTCGGCGCCGAAGTCGCCGATGCGCTGCATTACAAACTCGGCGACAAACTGGTGCTGGCCCACGGCGTGGCGGTGATCAGCCTGGTCAAGCACGATGACAAACCGTTCACCGTGGTCGGCATTCTCAAGCGCACCGGCACCCCGGTGGACCGCACGTTGCACATCAGTCTCGGTGGCATGGAAGCGATTCACGTTGACTGGCATAACGGTGTGCCCGCGCAGGGCAAGGGCCGGATCAGCGCCGATCAGGCGCGCAACATGGACCTCACGCCGCAAGCGATTACCGCGTTCATGCTCGGACTCAACAGCAAGATCTCGACCTTCGCGGTGCAACGCGAGATCAACGAATTCCGTGGCGAACCGATGCTCGCGATCCTGCCGGGCGTGGCGTTGCAAGAGCTGTGGAGCCTGATGAGCACGGCGGAAAAAGCCTTGTTAGTGGTGTCGTTGTTTGTGGTGTTGACCGGGTTGATCGGCATGCTCACGGCGATTCTCACCAGCCTCAATGAGCGTCGTCGCGAGATGGCGATCCTGCGTTCGGTGGGCGCGCGACCGTGGCACATCGCAACGTTGCTGGTGCTGGAAGCCTTTGCCCTGGCGTTGTCCGGGGTGATTGCCGGCGTCGCGTTGCTGTACGTCGGCATCGCCGCCGCGCAAGGTTACGTGCAAGCCAATTACGGTTTGTATCTGCCGCTGGCGTGGCCGAGCGAATATGAATGGACGCTGCTCGGTGGCATCCTGCTCGCTGCGCTGCTGATGGGCAGCGTGCCGGCCTGGCGCGCGTATCGCCAATCGTTGGCCGATGGCCTGTCGATCCGACTTTAGATGAGGACGTTGAATATGCCCCGCGCTCTACTCGCGCTGTTGATGCTGGTAGCCCTGCCGCTGTGGGCGGCCGAGCCGAAGGATTTGACCTGGTCGGAAATGATCCCGCCGGACGCTGCGCCGGAAGTGCCGAACATGACCCCGCTGCATGACTTGTCGCAGATGAGCAGCACGCTGGAATCGGCGCCCGCCGCCAAGCAGGATTTGCCGAATGCGCCGGTGGTGAAGGGCCTCGACGGCCAGAACATTCGCCTGCCGGGTTACATCGTGCCGCTGGAGGTGAGTGAGGAAGGTCGCACCACCGAGTTTTTGCTGGTGCCGTATTTCGGCGCCTGCATCCACGTGCCGCCACCGCCGTCGAACCAGATTGTGCATGTCAGAAGCGAAGTCGGCGTGAAGCTCGATGAGCTGTATCAGCCGTACTGGATCGAGGGCGCGTTGCAGGTGAAAGCGTCGAGCAGCGAGTTGGCGGATGCCGGGTATCAGATGGAGGCGGACAAGATTTATGTGTATGAGCTGCAGGAGTGAATCCGCAGTTCTGTGCTGTTTGTGAGGACGCCTTCGCGGGCAAGCCCCGCTCCTACTAGGTCATCACCAACCCTGTAGGAGCGAGGCTTGCCCGCGAAGAGGCCATCAAAGGTTCCACTAAAACAGGCCCGATCACTGTTTCATTGAGCTGAGTCAAAAGACCGGATCAGAGCGCTCCGTACCATTGGACATCAAACATTTTTAACGTCCTTTGGAGCCCCCATGAACAAGTCCTTGCTCAGCGCTTCGCTGTTTGCTCTCGCGCTCGCAGCCCCGCTCGCCCACGCCCACGATGCCGGCGACATCATCGTTCGGGCCGGTGCAATCACCGTCAACCCGAAAGCCGACAGCTCCAGCGTCAAGGTCGATCAGGGGCCGTTGTCGGGTGCCGATCTGGGTGGCAAGGCGACCATGAGCAGCGACACGCAGCTGGGTTTGAACTTCGCTTACATGATCGACAGCCACTGGGGAATCGAGCTGCTCGCCGCCTCGCCGTTCGAGCATGACGTGAAAATCAAAGGCACCGCACTCGGCGCGGCCAACGGCAAACTCGGCACGCTGAAACACCTGCCGCCAACCCTCAGCGTTGTCTACTACCCGCTCGACGGCAAATCGGCGTTCCAGCCGTATGTCGGCGCTGGCATCAACTACACCTGGATCTATGACGAGCACGTCGGCAGCCAGGCTCAGGCCAACGGTTTCAGCAACTTCAAGGCAAAAAACTCGTGGGGCATGGCGTTCCAGGTCGGCGCGGATTACATGATCACCGACAACATCATGATCAACGGCCAAGTGCGCTACATCGACATCGACACCCAGGCCACCGTCGAAAACAACGCCGTGGCACCGGGCACCCGGGCCAAGGTCAATGTCGAAGTCGACCCGTTCATCTACATGGTTGGCCTCGGTTACAAGTTCTAACACCGCAACCGTAAGATTGAAGAAGATCCTGTGGCGAGGGGGCTTGCCCCCGTTGGGCTGCGAAGCGGCCCCAAAACTGATGGTGACTGCTGCGCAGTCAAACGGGGGCAAGCCTCCTCGCCACAAGTTCATCACTTGCCATAACGGTGATGTCCGAGCAATAAAAAAGGCGCCTCGAAAGGCGCCTTTTTCATGACTGAGAAAAACTCAGCGACCCAGCAACCGCGCCAACCCAACGTTCATGGGCGTTTGCTCAGGGTAGGTAAACCGCTCGAGCAGGCGCCGGTTGTTGGCGCGCGAATGGCGGATGTCGCCGGAGCGCGCCGGGCCGTAGGTAATCGGTGGCAATTCACCGACCACCTGCGCCAGTGCTTCGAGCATTTGCTTGAGCGTAGTCGCCTGGTTCCAGCCGACATTCACCGCGCCCACTTCAACCTGCGGTTTCTCGATCGCCTGCACCAGCAGATCGACCAGATCTTCAACGTAAACAAAATCGCGCGTCTGCTCGCCGTCACCAAACACGGTGATTGGCAGGCCTTTCTGCGCGCGTTCGCTGAAAATGCTGATCACGCCGGAGTACGGCGAGGACGGATCCTGGCGCGGGCCGAAGATGTTGAAGAAGCGGAACACCACCGGCTCCAGTCCATGCTGGCGACGGTAGAAATCCAGGTAATACTCGCCAGCCAGTTTGTCCGACGCGTAGGGCGTCAGCGGTGCCTTGGCGGTTTCTTCGTCGATCGATTCGCCTTCGCCATTGTTGCCATACACCGCCGCGCTGGAAGCGAACAACACGCGTTTGACCCCGGCCTGGCGCATTGCCTCGCAGACATTCAAGGTGCCGATGAAATTGCTCTGATGGGTTTTCACCGGGTCGTCCACCGAGGCCTGCACCGAAGCCACGGCGGCCAAGTGGGCGACGGCGCTGCAGCCGAGCATCGAGCGCGCAACCAGTGCGGCGTCGGCGACGTCGCCGACAATCAGCTCGACCTTGGGATTGTCCATCGGCAGGTTGCTGCGTTTGCCGGTCGACAGGTCATCGAGGATGCGCACCGAATGGCCCTTGGCGAGCAAGGCGTCGGTCAGGTGCGAGCCGATGAAACCGGCGCCGCCGGTGATGAAAACAGGGCCGTCAGCCATGGCGATAAAACCTATCCAGTAAGCCCGGGAGAGCCGCGCGCCAGGCGCGTGGCTTGATCCCGAAGGTGTGCAGAATTTTCTTGCAGGCGAGCACCGCGTGTTGCGGCTCTTCGGCGGCGTCGGGCCGCGCGGCGTGAGCCTGGGCGGTCGGCGCTTCGATGGCCAGCGCGTGCAGGTTGCGTGCTTCGGTGATGATCGCCTGACCCAATGCCAGCGGCGTGGTCGCCTCATGCCCGGCGTAATGATAGGTGCCCCACAGTGGCGCCGCACAATCGAGTTGCTTGAGCACCGAAATAATCACCCGGGCCGCGTCGTCGACCGGCGTCGGATTGCCCCGACGGTCGTCGGCCAGAAGCAATTCTTCCGGGGTTTCGGCGCGCGCGAGGAAACGCCCGAGCGTGCCCTCGGCGCTGTCATCGAGCAGCCAGCCGAAACGCAACAACACATGTTGCGGGCACGTGGCGCGCACGCTTTGTTCGATTCGCCACAAGGCTTGACCGCGCAGGCCCAGCGGCACCGGTTCGTCTTTTTCGCTGTAGGCGGTGGCGCGCGAGCCGTCGAACACGCGATAGCTCGAAGGTTGCAGCAGGACGATGTTGTGGTGCTGGCACAATTCGGCCAGGCGTTCGATGGCGCGTTCCTGGCTGGCGAGGCGCTGCTCGCTGACCGTCTCTGCCTGGAACCAGTCGAAGTAATAGGCGAGGTTGATCAGCGCGTCCGGGCGCGTGTCGTCGAGCAGTTGCGTCAGGCTTGCGGCGTCCCAGCCGTCTTGGGGTGGGCGGGGGGCGAGGAAACCGATGTCTTCCTCCGCACCGAGGCGAATCAGCGCCTGCCCAAGGGCATTTCCGCCGCCCAGTAACATAAGGCGCATTCGCATAAAGTCAGCAGGCCCAGTCTGATTGAATCAATGGCTTTATCGACAGCGCACACAGGCGTTGTCGTCGATAGATGCCGGAATCGTTGCATTTTGCGGGTTTAGTGCGCAACCGTCATCCGTAAAGTGTAGATCCCCGGATTTAGTCGCCGCCCCTGTGGCGAGGGGGCTTGCCCCCGTTCGGCTGCGCAGCAGTCGTAAAACCGCCAAACGCGGTAATCCTGAAGCATGGCGGCGGATGTTTTGGGGCCGCTTCGCAGCCCAACGGGGGCAAGCCCCCTCGCCACAGGGACACCGGTCGGCTTCCAGGGCTTGCAACTTCCCCACCCCGCCCGCATAAATTAGCCCATGAACCTGCCCATCCCCGCCGACACTGCGCTGGCCGGCTTTCATCCGGCTGTCAGTGCCTGGTTCCGCAACACCTTCCCGACGGTCACCGCCGCCCAGGCGCGGGCGTGGCCGTTGATTCGCCAGCACCGCAGCGTCTTGATCGCGGCGCCCACCGGCTCCGGCAAAACCCTCACCGCGTTCCTCGCCGTGCTTGACGATCTGGTCCACCGAGGCCTGGACAACGGCGGCCAATTGCCCGACGAAACCCTGGTGGTCTACGTTTCGCCGCTCAAGGCGTTGTCCAACGACATCCAGATCAACCTGCAAAACCCGCTGGCCGGGATCACCGAACAACTGCGGCGGATGGGCCTGCCCGAATTGCAGATCAGCACCGCCGTACGCACCGGCGACACGCCGCAAAAAGAACGCTCGGCGATGCGCCGCAAGCCGCCGCACATTCTCGTGACCACCCCGGAATCGCTCTACGTGCTGCTCGGCTCCGACTCCGGGCGAACAATGCTCGGCAGCACACGCACGGTGATCGTCGATGAAATCCACGCCATCGCCGCCAGCAAACGCGGCAGCCATCTGGCGCTGAGCCTGGAACGCTTGCAGGCGCTCTGCCCGCAAACGCTGATGCGCATCGGTTTGTCGGCCACGCAGAAACCCATCGAAGCGGTTTCACGTTTTCTCGTCGGCCGCGACCGCGACTGCGAGATTATCGACATCGGCCACGCGCGGCCGCGGGATCTGGGCATTGAAGTGCCGCCGGTGCCGCTGACAGCAGTGATGGCCAACGACGTTTGGCAACTGGTCTACGACCGCCTCGCCGCCCTCGCCCGCGAACACCGCACCACGCTGATTTTCGTCAACACCCGACGCCTCGCCGAACGCTTGAGCCGACATCTGAGCGACCGTCTCGGCAAGGATGCGGTCGCCGCGCACCACGGCAGCCTGGCCAAGGAATTTCGCCTCGACGCCGAGCAACGGCTCAAGCGCGGCGAGTTGCAAGTGCTGATCGCCACTGCTTCGCTGGAATTGGGCATCGACATCGGCGACGTCGACCTCGTGTGCCAGATCTCCTCGCCGCGCTCGATTGCCGGGTTTCTGCAACGGGTCGGCCGCTCGGGGCACCAGGTCGGCGGCACGCCCAAGGGCCGCTTGTTCGCCACCACCCGCGACGATTTGATCGAATGCACCGCGCTGCTCGATTGCGTGCGCCGTGGCGAACTCGACACGTTATTGATCCCCGAAGCGCCGCTGGACGTGCTCGCCCAGCAAATCATCGCCGAAGTCAGTTGCCAGGAATGGCACGAAGACGCCCTGCTGGCGCTGTTCCGTCAAGCGTCGCCGTACGCCAGCCTCGACGAAAAACACTATCAGGCCCTGCTGCACATGCTCGCCGAAGGCTACAACGGTCGCGAAGGCATGCGCAGCGCTTACCTGCATCGCGACGCCGTGACCCGCACCTTGCGCGGGCGCCGTGGCGCCAAACTGACCGCCGTCACCAGCGGTGGGACGATCCCGGACAACGCCGATTACAGCGTGCTGCTCGAGCCGCAAGGGCTGAACATCGGCAGCGTCAACGAAGACTTCGCGGTGGAAAGCATTGCCGGCGATATCTTCCAGTTGGGCAATACCTCGTATCGAATCCTGCGCATCGACGCCGGCAAGGTCCGGGTCGAGGACGCCCAAGGCCAGCCGCCGACCATTCCGTTCTGGCTCGGCGAGGCGCCGGGGCGCAGCGCCGAACTGTCGTTTGCGGTCGCGCGCCTGCAAGCGCAACTCGATGAACTGCTCGGCGCCACGCCGGGCAACCTGCAACCGGCGCTCGACTGGCTGACCGAAACCCTCGGCCTCAACCTCGCCAGCGCCGAACAACTGGTCGATTACCTCGCCCGCGCGCGCCTCACACTCGGCGCCCTGCCGTCGCAGGACACGCTGCTGATGGAGCGTTTTTTCGACGAGTCCGGCGGCACCCAACTGATCATCCACACACCGTTCGGCAGCCGCATCAACCGCGCCTGGGGCCTGGCGTTGCGCAAGCGCTTCTGCCGCACGTTCAACTTCGAGTTGCAGGCCGCCGCCAGCGAGGACGCGATTGTCTTGTCGCTGTCCACTGCGCACAGTTTTGAACTGGATGACGTCTGGCGTTATTTGCACAGCAGCAGCGCCGAACATTTGCTGATTCAAGCGGTGCTCGAAGCGCCACTGTTTGGTGTGCGCTGGCGCTGGAATGCCGGGGTCGCGCTGGCATTGCCGCGTTACACCGGCGGGCGCAAAGTCGCGCCGCAGATCCAGCGAATGAAAAGCGAAGATTTGATCGCCAACGTGTTCCCCGATCAGATCGCCTGCGTGGAAAACCTCGCCGGCGAGCGCGAAGTGCCGGAGCATCCGCTGGTCGAGCAAACCCTCGACGATTGCCTGCACGAAGCGATGGACGCCGAAGGTTGGCTGACCTTGCTGCGGCGCATGGAGCGCGGCGAAGTGCGGTTGATCAGCCGCGACTTGCCGGCGCCCTCGCCGCTCGCCGCCGAAATTCTCAGCGCGCGGCCCTACACTTTTCTCGACGACGCCCCGCTGGAAGAACGCCGCACGCAAGCGGTGCTCAACCGGCGCTGGACCGATCCGCAGTCCACCGATGACCTCGGCGCACTCGATGGCGAAGCGATTCAAGCGGTGCGCGACGAGGCCTGGCCGGCGCCGACCCGCGTCGATGAAATGCACGAGGCGTTGATGAGCCTCGCGTGCATCACCGAGGCCGAAGCGCAGGTCAATCCACAGTGGCGCGAATGGCTCGATGCCTTGGCCAAGAGTGGCCGCGCCAGCCGTTTGCAGATCAATCAGGAACAATCCGTTTGGCTGGCGCTGGAACGCCTGACGCTGCTGCAGGCGGTTTATCCACAGGCAAAATTGGCTCCGCCGCTGCAAGCGCTGCACGGTTTTGATGAAGTGTGGGAGGCCGATGAAGCGTTGCTGGAAGTGATCCGCGCGCGCCTCAGTGCTTTCGGCCCGCTGCCGCTGCCGGCGATTGCCGAACCGTTGGGTCTGGCGAGCAACGACGTCAGCCAGGCCCTCGCGCGCCTGGAAAGTGAAGGCTATGTGCTGCGCGGGCACTTCACCCCCGGCGCCGAGCAGGACGAATGGTGCGAGCGGCATTTGCTCGCACGCATTCATCGCTACACGGTCAAGCGTCTGCGCCGGGAAATCGAGCCGGTGGCGTTGCAGGATTTCATGCGGTTTCTGTTCGACTGGCAGCATCTGTCGAGCACCACGCAGGGCCAGGGCAGCGCGGTGTTGCCGTCGATCATCAGCCAGTTTGAAGGCTACCCCGCTGCCGCTTCGGCGTGGGACAGCGACATTCTGCCGGCGCGGCTCAAGGACTATTCGGCGAGTTGGCTGGATGACTTGTGCCGCAGCGGCAAACTGGTGTGGACGCGCCTGACCACGCGCAGCAAAAGCGCGAGCACGGCATTGCGCAGCACGCCGATTCTGTTGTTGCCGCGCAGTCAGGTCGGGTTGTGGAGTGGTTTGACTGAACAGACGCCGGTCAGCGAACTGTCGCCGAAAACCCGGAAAGTCTTCGAGGCGCTGAGCCAGCACGGCGCGTTGTTTTTCGACGAGTTGATTCACGAAGCGCACTTGTTGCGCGCGGAACTGGAAATCGCCTTGCAGGAACTGGTCGGCGCCGGGCTGGTGAACGCTGACAGTTTTGCCGGGCTGCGCGCATTGATTACTCCCGCGAGCAAACGCCAGCAGCGCAGCAGTCGTCGAGGGCGCGGCGCGTTTGTCGGCGGCATGGACGACGCCGGGCGCTGGGCCTTGCTGCGCCGTGGCGCGCCGGCGCCGATTATCGACAACCAACGCCCGGCACCGATGCCGCACGAGACGCTGGAACACATCGCCATGACATTGCTGCGCCGCTATGGCGTGGTGTTCTGGCGTTTGCTTGAGCGCGAAGCGGATTGGCTGCCGAGTTGGCGGGAATTGCTGCGTACTTTTCATCGACTGGAGGCGCGCGGCGAGATTCGTGGCGGGCGTTTTGTCAGTGGTTTGGCCGGCGAACAATTTGCGCTGCCGGAAGCCATTCCGCTGCTGCGCGACGTGCGCCGCCGCCCGCATGACGGCAGCCTGGTGGCGGTGTGTGGAGTCGATCCGCTGAACCTCGCCGGCACGTTACTGCCCGGCGCGAAAGTCCCGGCGCTGGCGAGCAATCGGCTGGTGTACCGCGACGGCTTGCCAGCGGCGGCGGTGATTGCCGGCAAGCAAATCAATTGGCTGGAACTTGACCTGCCGGCAGCGGCGCAGGTGCACAGCAAACTGACCCGTCATTGATGTTGGCGGGGCTGGCCCTATCGCGAGCAAGCTCGCTCCCACAGGTTTGGTGATCGCCAGCGAATCAATGTGGGAGCGAGCTCGCTCGCGATGAGGCCGGCAGCGTCAACGCAACTCATTGCGGGCGCGGTTGTTCTGGCAGCAGCACCGCGGAGTTTTCCGTCGCCGGTTCGACCTGTTCGCCAGCCGGCCGATGCGGGAGCAAAACCTGCTGTGGATAAGTCTGCGCGAAGTGGACCCACGGGCTGTTATCCACAAGCTTCTTCAAGCGCTGATTGAACGCGCGGCTCACCGCATATTGGCCACCCGACACAGTCCGGAATTGCGCCGTCAGCACCACGCCATTCAGGTCCATCTTGTCGACGCCAAATACATCGAGCGGCCCTTGCAGGTTGTACTTGAGGAACGTGTCGTCGCGGATCGAATCCCCGGCCTCGCGAATCAGCTCGATGGCCTTGTCGACGTCGGTGTCATAAGTGAACTGCACCGAGAAGAACGCATAGGCAAACTGCCGCGATTGGTTGGTCACAGCCTTGATCTGGCCGAACGGCACCGAATGCACAAAGCCCTTGCCGTCGCGCAGGCGCAAGGTGCGAATGGTCAGCCCTTCGACAGTGCCGGCGTGGCCGGAATCGAGCACCACCCAATCGCCAATCGACAGTGTGTCTTCGATGATGATGAACAGGCCGGTGATCACGTCTTGAACCAACTGCTGCGAACCGAAACCGATCGCCAGACCAACCACCCCGGCACCGGCCAGCAGCGGCGCGACGTTGATCCCCAGATTGGCCATGGTGGTGATCGCGCAAATCACCACGAGGATGATTTTGATCGCGTTGCGCAGCAGCGGCAGGATGGTTTTGACCCGCGTACTCGGCTGACGCGCCGAGCGTTTGTTGACCGGCGGTTTCAGCGCTTCCTGGATCGCGGTGTCGAGCACCACCCAGAACAGCCACGTCACCAACAGGATCAAACCGATGCTGCTCAGCGAATTGCTGATCGCCCGGCCAATCGAATTCTGCTCGGCGAATTCAAACAGCGACACGCCCCAGATGCGCCCGAGAATCTCGATGAACGCCACGGCCATCACGATGCGCAGCAAGGCGTGCAGCAAACTGAGAAAACGTTCCTTGTAGGCACTGCTGCGCTGCAGCCGCTCGGCTTTTCGCGACTTGAACAGGTGCTGGAAAATCGTGCTGAGGAACACCGTGGTAATCAGCAAAATGGTGGTGAACAACGCACAGCGCAGGGCTTTCTGGTTGTCCTCGCCGACGCCGATCAGGTTGATCGCCGAGACCATCACCATCAGCAGGATCGGCCAATACCAGAGCCCGGAAAAGATTCGCAGCGATTCCTGCAATGACGGTTGTTTCAGGCGTTGGCTCAGCGGACGGTTGCGGATCAGGTGCGCGACCGGGCGTCGCAGGCGAATCACCAGCAACCCGAAGATGATCGAGGCGAACAGCCCGGTGAACACCGCGACGCTGCTGGTGATGTTGCCGCCCAGTTGCCGGGCGATCTGCGGGCTGGTCAAGGCGTCGCTGAGCGCGGCGAGGAAGCCGATCAGGAACAGCGGTTTCGGGCAATAGTCGCGGATGATCCGCACTGCCGGGCGTTTGTGGCCGGTGTTGAACATGACGATGACGCACAGCAATATCGACGTTGAAAAGATGCCGCTGCTGGTCGCGTAGGCAAAACACAGCGCCAGCGCGCGGCCTACTGAAGCCGGGAGAAAGTGGCTGACGTATAGCGTCAGCGGCAGGCAGGCGATGGCCGGCAAGGTATACGGCATCAAGTAGCCGAGCAGGTCCTGGCTGCGTTGTCGGGTGCGCAGCCATTTGCCCTGGCTCAAGCGGCTGGCCGCGAGCCCGCCGAGTACGGTAAGCAAGGCAAACGTGCCGAGCCAGACTCCGGACAACATCATGAAATCGCCGGCCACGCTCCAACCGGAACGCGCCGAATGCTGGTTGACCAGTTTGTCGACTTCATCAGCAGCGCGATCAGCGCGCAGGCGCCAGGCATCGACGAGGTTTTCGTTGAGATCGAGTTTGTCCTGCACGTCATCGATGCTCGAACTGATGGCGCCGAGCAAACCGCCCTGCACCAGCGGCTCAGGTTTTTCGGCCTCTTCTGTCGCGGCCGGCATACCCGGCAACGCGGCGGCTTCCAACTCGTTGCTGCCCAGAATCAGCAACGCCCCCAGTAAAATCGCAGTCTTGAACTTGAGCAAAACACCGAACTCCTCGAAAAGGGTCTGTAAGGAACTGATCGGCAAATGCCCGGCAAGTTCGGTTTCCCCCAGATATAACCCCCGACAGCGTCGGCACTCGCAACATTGATGCGACTGACCCACCGCCATCGCGAGCAGGCTCACTCCTACATTTGTCCAAGGTTGAATCAGATAAAAGTCAATCACCGCCAACCCCTGTAGGAGCGAGGCTTGCCCGCGAAGGCGTCGGCACACCCAGCATCGCGGTGCCTGACCCACCGCCATCGCGAGCAAGCTCGGCTCCCACAGGGGCCGGGGTGATTCATTGCTATCTGATTCAACCCTGAGCAAATGTGGGAGCTGAGCTTGCTCGCGATGGCGGTGGGTCAGTCGCATAAATGCTGAATGTGCCGACGCCTTCGCGGGCAAGCCTCGCTCCTACATTTGATGCTTTCGTGGGCAAGTCTTGCTCCTGCAGGGGCGATGCGGGTTGTCGCTGACCGTCCGTAGCCCCGTCGAAACTTCTGGTTTGCCCGGCAGTCAGCAAAAGACGGAGGGCACTCGACGGGAGCACACATGGCGGCGATTCATATTGGTATTTCAGGCTGGCGCTACACACCGTGGCGCGGGGGGTTTTACCCGAAGGGGTTGACCCAGAAGCGCGAACTGCAATTCGCTTCACGGGCCGTCAACAGCATCGAAATCAATGGATCGTTCTACGCCCTGCAACGGCCCGAGCGCTATGTGCAGTGGTACAACGAAACCCCGCCGGGCTTCGTTTTCAGCGTCAAGGCGCCGCGCTTCATCACCCACATCAAGCGTCTGCGCGACGTGCACATTCCCATGGCGAATTTCTTTGCCTCCGGCGTGCTGGAACTCAAAGAAAAACTCGGCCCGATCCTCTGGCAGTTCCCGCCGAGTTTCAAATTCGACGCCGAGCTGTTTGAACATTTCCTCGAACAATTGCCCCACACCACTGCCCAAGCCGCCGCCCTCGCCCGCCAACACGATTCACACTTGCACGGCCCCGCCAGCCTCAAGGCCCACGGCAAACGTGCACTGCGCCACGCGGTGGAAATCCGTCACGAAAGCTTCGTCGACCCAGCTTTTGTGCGCCTGCTCAAGCGCCATAACGTTGCGCTGGTAATCGCCGACACCGGCGGCAAATGGCCGTATCGCGAAGACGTCACCAGCGATTTCGTTTACCTGCGCCTGCACGGCGCCGAGGAGCTCTACGCCAGCGGCTACACCCCACAAGCGCTGAAACGCTGGGGCGACCGCATCGAGGCGTGGAACCACGGCAGCCAACCCGGCGACCCGCAACTGATTGCGCCCAAGCAAAAGCCCAAGGCGCGCAAATCCCGCGAAGTGTTCTGCTATTTCGACAACGACATCAAAGTCCGCGCGCCTTTCGACGCGCGCAGCCTGCTGGAACGCTTCGACCTCGACCAGACGCTCGCCACCCGCCCCGGCGAACCCGTCGCTGAAGGAGTCCTGGCATGAGCATTACCGAACCGCTCGGCAGCACCGACGAGCAGCAAACCGTGCTCACTGCCGTGCGCCGCTTTACCGTGCTGTCGGTCAACACCCACAAAGGTTTCACCGCGCTCAACCGGCGTTTCATCCTCCCGGAATTGCGTGACGCGGTGCGCAGCGTATCGGCCGACGTGGTGTTTTTGCAGGAAGTGCACGGCACCCACGAACAACATCCGCAGCGCTACAGCAACTGGCCGACGATGCCGCAATACGAATTCCTCGCCGACACCTTGTGGCCGCAGTTCGCCTACGGGCGCAACGCGGTGTACCCGGACGGCGATCATGGCAACGCGTTGCTGTCGAAATTCCAGATCATTCGTCACGACAACCTCGACGTCTCGATCAGCGGCCACGAAAACCGCGGCATCTTGCATTGCGTGCTGCGCCTGCCGGGCGATGGCCTGGAAGTGCACGCGATTTGCGTGCACCTCGGGCTGCACGAAACCCATCGCACCGAGCAGTTACGGTTATTGGCCGAACGCTTGAAAGAGCTGCCCAGCGATGCCCCGGTCATTGTCGCCGGCGACTTCAATGACTGGCGCCAGCGCGCTGATGCTTTGCTTAAACCCTGCGGCTTGCGCGAAGTATTCGCCGAGCATCATGGCAAACCGGCGCGCAGTTTTCCCGCGCGTTTGCCGCTGTTACGCCTGGACAGAATTTATGTACGCAACCTCAAGGCCAGCCGTCCGCAAGTATTGGCGGCACGGCCCTGGTCACACCTTTCCGACCACGCACCGCTTTCGGTGGAGATCGAGTTATGAGCAGTCCATCGATGGAAAAAACCAGCGTGGAGCCTTTAGCTGCACCAATCGCCACCCCGCCAACCGTGCGCGAGCCCGGCGTGGTTGACGTTGAGTACGGTTGGCAGGGCAATAACCTGGTGAAAATGCTCGAGAACGGCGAGGCGTATTTCCCTCGGGTGTTCGAGGCGATGCGCGAGGCCAAGACTGAAATCCTCCTGGAGACCTTTATCGTCTTCGAGGACAAAGTCGGCCACGAGCTGCAACAAGTGCTGATCGAAGCCGCCCAGCGCGGCGTGCGCGTCACCGCCAGCCTCGACGGTTTTGGTTGTGGCGAGCTGAGCACCGGTTACCTCACCGCGTTGAGCGAGGCCGGCGTGCGCATCCAGATGTTCGACCCGGCGCCGAAGCGTCTGGGCTTTCGCACCAACTGGTTCCGGCGCTTGCACCGCAAGATCGTGGTGGTCGACGGCACCATCGCGTTTATCGGCGGGATCAACTTTTCCGGCGACCATCTGGCCGACTTCGGCCCCGAGGCGAAACAGGATTACTCGGTGGAAATCCAGGGCCCGGCCGTCGCCGACATTCATCACTTCGCGCTGCTGCAAGCCGGTCGTCCGGCGCGCGCCAAATACTGGTGGCAGCGGCGCCGGCAGAGGCGTTCGGAACTGGCGTTCAGCGACCATGACGGCCAGGTGCGGCTGGTCTATCGCGACAACGGCGACCATCGCACCGACATCGAAGAGGTTTATCGCCAGGTGCTGCGCAGCGCCCAGCGCCGCGTGATCATCGCCAATGCCTACTTTTTCCCCGGCTATCGATTGCTGCGCGAGATCCGCAATTGCGCGCGCCGGGGCGTCGATGTGCGGCTGATTCTGCAAGGTCAACCGGACATGCTGGTGGCGAAACTTGCCGCGCGCATGACCTATGACTATCTGCTCAAGGCAGGCGTGCAGATCTACGAATATTGCGACCGACCGCTGCACGGCAAAGTCGCGTTGGTTGACGAGGACTGGAGCACTGTCGGTTCGAGCAACCTCGATCCGTTGAGCTTGTCGATGAATCTGGAAGCCAACGTGCTGATCCGTGATCACGCGTTCAACCGCGACCTGTTCGAGCGCCTCGAAGAACTGAGCAACAACCATTGCAAAGCCATGTCCCCGGAGAAAGCGCCGCGCGGACGGGTCTGGCACATGACAGTGGGTTTTCTGGTGTTCCACTTCCTGCGGCATTTCCCAGCGTGGGCCGGTTGGCTGCCGGCGCACAAACCGCGACTCAAACCTTTCATTCATAAAACCGGGAGCGATCACCCATGAGCCAGTCTGACGCCCCGGCAGCGCATGCCGAAAGCCCTGACAAGTCGCGTTGGAGCCGCTGGAAAAAACCGCTGACCATGCTGTTTTTTCTCGCCTTGATCGTCTTGCTGACCATGCTCGCGCAACGTCTGGAATGGAACGAGGTGTTCGACACCTTGGCCGATTTCAAGGTGCGCACGCTGATCATTGCCTCGGGCATCACCCTGGTGAGTTTTCTGGTTTATGCCTCGTTCGACCTGATCGGCCGCACCTATATTCGCCAGGATCTGACCTGGAAACAGATCCTCCCAGTGGGCATCATCAGCTACGCGTTCAACCTCAATTTGAGTGCGTGGGTCGGCGGCATTGCCATGCGTTATCGCTTGTATTCGCGACTTGGCGTGAGCAAGGGCAACATCGCGAAGATCCTCGGTTTGACCCTGGCGACCAACTGGTTCGGCTACATGACAATTTCCGGCGCGGTGTTCGCCAGCGGACTGGTGCGCATGCCACCGGGCTGGAAGTTGAGCAGCGACGCCTTGCAAATTGTCGGCGTGGTGTTGCTGCTGGTGAGCGCCGGGTACTTGCTGGCGTGCCGGTTTGCCAAACGCCGCGAGTGGTCGATTCGCGGCGTCGAAATCGACTTGCCATCGCTGCGCATGGCCGTGCTGCAACTGGCGCTCGGCGCCTTGAACTGGTCGCTGATGGCGGCGGTGATTTTCACTTTATTGCCGAGCAAACTCGACTATCCGCTGGTGCTCGGCGTGCTGTTGATCAGCGCGATTGCCGGGGTCATCACGCACATTCCTGCGGGGCTTGGGGTGTTGGAAGCGGTGTTTGTCGCGCTGCTGCAACACGAGACCTCGCGCGGCAGTCTGGTCGCGGGTTTGTTGGCGTATCGGGCGATTTATTTCATCTTGCCGCTGCTGATTGCGCTGGTGATGTATCTGGCGGTTGAGGCTAAAGCCAAGTCGTTGCGGATCAAGAAGAAACCGGCTGAATAAGGGGCTGGGGCCTGTGACGTCTTCGCGGGCAAGCCTCGCTCCTACAGGGATAGCGCGAAACCTGTAGGAGCGAGGCTTGCCCGCGAATCGCCAAAGCACCGCAGATTCAGCTCGACTGAATAATGCTCAACCGCTCGCCCACGACCATTTCGGTAATCCAGTCCACCAGGATCGAGGTATAGGCCTGCTGCGAAACGGGATCACTCAGCGAATGGTCAGAGCCGTCGATGATCCGGTGCGTCAGCGAGTGGGTTTTCTGGCAGGCCGCGCGGTAGCTCATGATCGTTGCGTGCGGCACGTGATCGTCAGTTTCCGATTCCACCAGCAACACATCGCCAGTAAATTCCGAGCAGGCATGCAGCGCGCGGTTGTTCGCCGAGTGCACCAGCGTGCTGCGGTAATCAAGCAAATCGACCTTGTCCAACTGGCGTTTTGGCGTATGCCATTGTTCGTCGCGGTACAGCGCCGGCACGCGTAGCGCCAACCAGCGCACCGGGCGCAACGAGGTAAGAATCGCCGCCAGGTAACCGCCATAACTGGTGCCGACCACGGCAATCGCCGAGGTGTCGAGCGCCGGGTGCGCGAGCAAGCGGTCGTATGCCGCCAGCAGGTCGCGCAGGTTGTCTTCACGGGTGACCTGCGACAACGAAATCCCCTTGCCGCCCGTGTGCCCGCGCAGGTCGAAGGTCAGGCAGACACAACCCAGACCGGCGATGCCTTTGGCGCGTTCCAGATCGCGTTCCTGACTGCCACCCCAGCCGTGCACAAACAGCACGCCCGGGACTTTCGATTTGGGGCTGAGGAAATGCCCGGTCATCTGCTCGCCGTCGATGTCGATTTCAATGGTTTCGCTTCTAGCCGTCATAAGATTTGACCGTTACGTACTTGAGAAGAAAATCACCGTTTTCCGCCGGCCCGCGATACACCTCGATGGCGTCCGCCGGCAGCGCTTGTTCGGTGTAGGTTTCCACCGACGACACGCGAATCGCGCGCATCGCCGGGTCGTTGACGAAGCTCTGCAACGCCGCCACTTCGGCGCTGCTGGCGCCGCCCATGCGCCAAGACTGTTCGAGCACGCCGCTGCGTTGCTGGCCGTTGCTGTCGAGCCCTTGGGCGATGTCGTAGTTGCGCCGCGACGCGTAGAAACCCGGATAGGCTTCATCGGCGGCGCTGTCGAAAACCTGCGCTTGCTGGATCGCCAGACGTACGTCGTCGGGCAGGTCGAGTTCGAGCAAATCCTCGTAATAACCGCGCACCACCAACAGGTTCGAACCGCCGTAGACTTCCTCGCCGTGGCTGTCTTCGGTCAAGTATTGATCACCGCAGTAGCTCAAGACCTTGTCGCCGATAAACGCCTGGCCGACGCTGTGGGTCACGACGTTTTCCAGATGTTGCTCCAGCACTACGCCTTCAGCGAACAGTTGCGCGGCGTCGGCGCGCGCGAGAATGGCGCCGAACTGGTTGGGACTTTTGATCAGTTCCTGACCACGCCCGGCGCAGGCGTGAATCGGCTTGAGGCGAATCGGCCCGTTATCCAGCAAGCGCTCCGCCGCCTCGCGCGCATCATCGATGGAAAACACGCTGAAGCCGTCGAGCACGACTTTGCTGACCCGTTCGGAAAACAGCGTTGACCAGCCTTTCGGTGCTTGCGCGTAAGGCCCGAGCAAGCCGTGGCTGATGGCTTTGGTGCAGATGAAGTCGTGGTCGACATAGCCGCCCCACAGATCATCCGGACCTTTGACGCCCAGTTGCCGAGCGGCTGCGACGCCGACCAGAGTCTGCGTTGGCAGCACGTAAAGTTCTCGGCCGCTGTGCTGGCCGGCATCGTAACTGCCGCCAAATTTGAAACCGAGAATCTGCGCCAGCCACCGGGCCAGCGCGCGATTGGTTTCGACTTCGTGCAGCGGCGCTTCGGGCCGCACGGAGTGAGCGACGACCAGTTTCTTGCGGCCTGGTGGGGTCATGCATCCCCCTTCAAATTGCGCTGATGGGTTTAGCCTGAAGGTGCAGGGATCAGGCCAATCGTCCATTGAAAACAAATGACTTGCAGATCAGGCATTTGCCAAAGCCGTGATGGCTTTGCGCCTGTTTTATTCTGCACGACGCGTTTGATGACTCTAGCACTTTGCACGAAACCGGCTGCGCACAGGGCGCATGAGGCAACGCGTACCTGTAGGAGCGAGGCTTGCCCGCGAAAGCGGCGGGTCAATAGACGTTGATGTTGGCTGTGCAGGCCTCTTCGCGGGCAAGCCTCGCTCCTACATCAATTACGGTCGGACACCAACGGTGCATCCAGCAAAAATCCCCTGTGGGAGCTGAGCTTGCTCGCGATGGCGGTGGGTCGGTTGGCATATTCATCGACTGGATAACCGCCTTCGCGAGCAAGCTTTGCTCCCACAGGGTGGACGGTGCATCCACAAAAATCCCCTGTGGGAGCTGAGCTTGCTCGCGATGGCGGTGGGTCAGTTGGCATATTCATTGACTGAATAACCGCCTTCGCGAGCAAGCTTTGCTCCCACAGGGTGGGCGGTGCATCCACAAAAATCCCCTGTGGGAGCTGAGCTTGCTCGCGATCGCGGTGGGTCAGTTGGCATATTCATCGACTGGATAACCGCCTTCGCGAGCGCCATCACTGGCGAGGCGGCGTCACACCGAAGCGCGTGCGGTAGTCACTTGGCGCCTGCCCGGTGATTTTCTTGAACGTGGCGCGAAATGCGCTGGCGTCGGCATAGCCCACTGTCCAGGCAATGTGGTCGATGGTGCCGTTGGTGAATTCAAGCATTTCCCGCGCCTTGCCGACCCGCAGATGCTGGCAGTACTCGGTCGGTTTGAGCCCGGTCGCCGCGCGAAAACGGCGCAGGAATGTGCGCTCCTCCAGCCCGGCGCGCTCGGCCATCGCCGTCAGCGACACATCGGTGGCGCCGGTGCTTTGCAGCCAGTGCTGGACCTTGAGAATCGACGCATCGCCATGGCTGAGGATCGGCGCAAAGTTGCTGCCGCACTGGCTGGCGCTGTCGCTGTGCTCGATCACAAGAAACCGCGCAGTGCTGGCGGCGATGCTCGGTCCGAGCAAGCGATCAACCATGCGCAAACCCAGCTCGGACCACGCCATCAACCCCGCCGTGGTGATCAGGTCGCCGTCATCAACGATCGGCGTATCCGCTAACAGCTTGATCGCCGGGTAGCGTTCGGCAAAGGATTTTGTCGAAGTCCAATGCGTGGTCGCGCTGCGGCCGTCGAGCAAACCACTTTCGGCCAGCAGAATCGAACCGACGCAAACACCGCCGAGCGTCGCGCCTTGCGCATGTTGCTGACGCAGCCAAGGGATCAATCCCGCCGGCGACTGGCCTTCGGTAAATCCGCCAATCGACGGCGGGATCAGCACCGCAACCAATGCGCGATCCGCGCCGGGGTGGCTGTCGTAGCAGCGCGCGGGCGCCTGAGCATTGTCGACCTGCCAGTGACTGACCCGCAGCAACGGCAATTGCGCCGTTTGATGTTCGGCGGCAATCCGGTTGGCCACACCGAACAGGTCGGTCAAACCATGCACCGCAGCCATTTGCGCGCCGGGATAGATCAACACACCGAGTTCGGCGACTGCCCTTTCTACAGCCATTGTCAGTTTTCCCCCTTCAATTGTCGGTGCGGCCAATCCCCGAAACGTCGACCAGCGCCAATACTCCCCGCCACAGCAACGATCAGCCAACCACCGATCTCAAACCCAACCACTTCAAGGACACACCCATGGCCAAGCAAGCGCTCATCGTAGTCGATATCCAGAACGACTACTTCCCCCAAGGCAAATGGCCCCTGGTCGGCGCCGAGGCGGCAGCGGACAACGCGGTTCGGCTGCTCGACGCCTTCCGCGAGGCCGGTGATCCGGTGGTGCACATCCGCCACGAATTCACCTCCGACGATGCGCCGTTCTTCACGCCGAATTCCGAAGGCGCGAAGCTGCATCCCAAAGTGACGAATCGCGCCGACGAGCCGGTGGTGCTCAAACATTTCGTCAACTCGTTCCGCGAAACCGACCTCCAGGCCATTCTCGATAAGCAAGGCATCAAGCATCTGGTGGTGGTCGGCAGCATGAGCCACATGTGCATCGACGGCATCACCCGCGCCGCCGCCGATTTGGGCTACACGGTCACGGTCATCCACGACGCCTGCGCCACCCGCGACCTGGAATTCAACGGCGTCAGCGTGCCAGCCGCCCACGTTCACGCGGCGTTCATGTCGGCGCTGGGTTTTGCTTACGCGAGCGTGGTTTCTGCCGAGGAATTTCTCGCCGGCAAGCGCTGAGTCGGTGCAGCGCTGAACAAACAAAGCCCGGTGCCGTGCATCGGGCTTTTGCACGAAACGGCTTTCATTCAGGCTCAGAACCAGACAACGACAAGACATACGATTGAAAAGCCGGATAATGACGGCCATTTCGTCTATCCCGTTATTCTGGTAATCCCCCATGGAAATCAAGGTCAACTTTCTCGACAACCTTCGGCTTGAAGCAAAGTTCGATGACTTCACGGTGGTGGCCGATCAACCAATCCGCTACAAGGGCGATGGCTCGGCGCCAGGCCCGTTCGATTATTTCCTGGCCTCATCGGCGCTGTGTGCGGCGTATTTCGTCAAGCTGTACTGCGACACTCGCAGCATTCCCACCGACAACATTCGCCTGTCGCAGAACAACATTGTTGATCCGGAAAACCGCTACAACCAGATTTTCAAGATTCAGGTCGAGTTGCCTGCGGACATTTCCGACAAGGATCGCCAAGGCATCCTGCGTTCGATCGATCGCTGCACCGTAAAGAAAGTGGTGCAAGCCGGGCCTGAGTTTGTCATCGAAGAAGTGGAAAACCTCGACGCCGATGCCCAGGCGTTGTTGATGCCGGCGTCCAGTTCAACGGCGCACACTTTCATCGCCGGCAAAGACCTGCCGCTGGAGCAGACCATCGCCAACATGTCGGCGATTCTGGCGGACCTGGGCATGAAGATCGAAATCGCCTCGTGGCGCAATATCGTGCCCAACGTCTGGTCGCTGCACATCCGCGACGTGCACTCGCCGATGTGTTTCACCAACGGCAAAGGCGCGACCAAAGAAGGCGCATTGGCCTCGGCGCTGGGCGAGTTCATCGAGCGCCTCAACTGCAATTTCTTCTACAACGATCAGTTCTGGGGCGAAGACATCGCCAATGCGCCGTTTGTGCATTACCCGGACGAACGCTGGTTCAAGCCTGGCCGTAAAGACGCATTGCCGACGGAAATCCTCGACGCGCACTGCCTGAAGATTTACAACCGCGACGGCGAACTGCGCGGCTCGCACCTGATCGACACCAACTCGGGCAATGAAGAACGCGGCATCTGCTCGCTGCCCTACGTGCGCCAGTCGGACGGCGAAGTGGTGTATTTCCCGTCCAACCTGATCGAAAACCTGTTCCTCAGCAACGGCATGAGCGCCGGCAACACTTTGGAAGAAGCTCAGGTGCAATGCTTGTCGGAGATTTTCGAGCGCGCGGTGAAACGCGAAATCATCGAAGGCGAATTTGCCCTGCCGGACGTCCCGGCCGAGGTGTTGGCCAAATACCCGGGGATTCTCGCCGGAATTGAGGCGCTGGAAGCACAAGGCTTCCCGGTACTGGTCAAGGATGCGTCGCTGGGCGGCGAATTCCCGGTGATGTGCGTGACCTTGATGAACCCGCGCACTGGCGGCGTGTTCGCCTCGTTCGGCGCGCATCCGAGCCTGGAAGTGGCGCTGGAACGCAGCCTCACCGAACTGCTCCAGGGCCGCAGCTTCGAAGGCCTCAACGACTTGCCGCAGCCGACCTTTGAAGGCCACGCGGTGACCGAGCCGAACAACTTCGTCGAGCACTTCATCGACTCGAGCGGCGTGGTCTCGTGGCGTTTCTTCAGTTCCAAGTCGGATTACGACTTCGTCGAGTGGGACTTCTCCGGCCAGGGTGAAAACTCGAATGCCGAAGAAGCCGCAACCTTGTTCGGCATTCTCAAAGACATGGGCAAAGAAGTGTACATGGCGGTTTACGAGCACATCGGCGCGAAGGCTTGCCGCATCCTCGTGCCGGACTATTCGGAAATCTATCCTGCCGACGATCTGATCTGGGATAACACCAACAAAGCGTTGTTCTTCCGCGCCGACATTCTCAACTTGCATCGTCTCGACGAAGAAGAACTGCAATCGCTGGTCGAGCGCCTGGTCGAAAGCGAACTGGACGACTACACCGACATTACTTCGCTGATCGGCATTGAATTCGACGACAACACGGCGTGGGGTCAGCTGACCATTCTGGAATTGAAACTGCTGATTTACCTCGCCCTGCAGCAATATGAAGAAGCGAAGGAAGCGGTGGAAATGTTCCTGCAGTACAACGACAACACAGTTGAGCGCGGCTTGTTCTACCAGGCGGTCAACGTGGTGCTGGAAATGAAACTGGACGAAGACCTCGAACTGGAAGACTACGAAGCCAACTTCCGCCGGATGTTCGGCAACGAGCGAACCGATGCCGCTATCGGCTCGGTGGACGGTAGCGTGCGCTTCCACGGCTTGACGCCGACCAGCATGAAACTCGAAGGACTCGACCGGCATCTGCGGCTGATCGACAGCTACAAGAAATTGCACTCGGCACGGACGAATGTGACGGTTTCATAAAGCTGAATAACGCCCATAAAAAAAGCGAAGCCAGATAGCTTCGCTTTTTTTTGTCTTGCGGGTCTGAAAAAGAGCTACAGATCAGAACGGGATATCGTCATCAAAGCTGTCGAAATCCGGAGCCGGTTGCGGAGCGGCCTGCTGTGGAGCAGGTGCCTGGCGCTGTTGCGGAGCGGATTGCTGCTGCGGACGCGGAGCCTGTTGCTGGCGTGGTGCCGGCGCGGACTGCTGGTAGTTGTTGCCGCCGCCCTGCTGCTGGTCGCCCTGTTGTGGACGGCCGCCGAGCAGTTGCATGGTGCCTTGCATGTCGACCACGATTTCAGTGGTGTAACGCTTGATACCGTCTTTTTCCCACTCGCGGGTTTGCAGTTTGCCTTCGATGTAGACCTGCGAACCTTTACGCAGGTATTCGCCGGCGATTTCCGCAACCTTGCCGAACATCGACACACGGTGCCATTCGGTCTTCTCGACCT
Organism: Pseudomonas prosekii; assembly: GCF_900105155.1. Taxonomy (NCBI): domain Bacteria; kingdom Pseudomonadati; phylum Pseudomonadota; class Gammaproteobacteria; order Pseudomonadales; family Pseudomonadaceae; genus Pseudomonas; species Pseudomonas prosekii. Next base: position 3,575,723 of record NZ_LT629762.1, on the reverse strand, counting down.
TCTGACCGGTTTGCTTGTCGGTCCACTGTTCGCTGGTCGCCAGACTCAGGTTGGTCACGGCGTTACCGTTAGGCAAGTAGCGAACTTCGGGATCCTGGCCGCAAGTACCGACCAATATGACTTTGTTAACCCCACGGGCCATAACGTTCTCCTAGGCTACGCACGCTGCCTCGGCCGGGTTGTTCACCAGGCGCTCAAGGGTCGTGCGATCCAATAGTTCTGTGTCCAATTTGATGTAAATCGCCGCTTCATCAGCAACGACCACTGCATCTGTTACCCCTACGACAGCCTTGAGGCGCTCGACCAGACCCGCTTCGCGGATTGCCTCGGGAGACAACGGCAAGCGCAGGCTTGTGACGTAAGGAGGTTCGCGCATGGTAACAGCAAAGACCAGCCAAAGTGCAGCCAGGCCGGCGCATCCAAGGAACACAACCGACAAACCGCCATGCTGGAAAAGCCAGCCGCCGAGGATGCCACCCAGCGCCGAACCGAGGAACTGGCTGGTGGAATAGACCCCCATTGCCGTGCCTTTGCCGCCTGCTGGTGAAACCTTGCTGATCAGTGATGGCAATGAAGCTTCGAGCAAGTTGAACGCGGTGAAGAACACCACCGTCCCGATCACCAGAGCCCGCAAGCTGTCACCGAACTGCCAGAAGAATAGCTCAGTGAGCATCAGCGTCGCGACGGCGCCCAATAAAACTCGTTTCATTTTGCGTTTCTTCTCGCCATAGATGATGAACGGGATCATGGCGAAGAAAGAAATCAGCAGCGCGGTCAGGTACACCCACCAGTGCTGCTCCTTGGGCAGCCCGGCTTTTTCGACCAGGGCCAGGGGCAATGCGACGAAGCTCGACATCAACATCGCATGTAACACAAAAATGCCCAGGTCCAGGCGCAGCAGGTCGGGATGCTTGAGTGTCGGGATCAGCGCCTGGCGCGCGACGCCGGACTCTCGATGCTGCAACGGCCCGGTGGCGCGCGGCACCATGAACATCACGATGACGATACCGAGCAGTGCCATGCCACCCGTGGCGTAGAACAGCCCGGACAAGCCGAAAGCACTGGTCAGCAACGGGCCGACGACCATGGCGACAGCGAACGACAGACCGATGGTCATGCCGATCATGGCCATGGCTTTGGTCCGATGCTGTTCGCGGGTCAGGTCTGACAGCAACGCCATGACCGCCGCAGAAATCGCCCCGGCGCCCTGCAGGATTCGCCCGGCGATGACGCCCCAGATCGAATCGGCGTTCGCCGCCAGCACACTGCCCAACGCAAAGACAATCAGCCCCAGATAAATCACCGGGCGCCGGCCAATGCGGTCGGAAATGAACCCGAACGGAATCTGAAACAGCGCCTGGGTCAGGCCGTAAGCGCCAATCGCCAGCCCGATAAGGGCCGGGGTCGCTCCCGCCAGATCCATCCCATAGGTCGCCAAAACCGGCAACACCATGAACATGCCAAGCATACGGAAGGCGAACACCAGGGCCAGACCGCTGGCTGCGCGGGTCTCACTGCCACTCATGCGTTCGCTGTGGGGATCGTGCATGGAAAAACCTCATGTGAACCGGCGGCGATTCTACCAGTCCCATCGATTGACGGGGTATATCGCGACGCTATGACGCGCATAGATGACGCAGTCTTCATGTAAGCCTGCGTTGCCCCGATTTGATAGTGTGCATCCATCCAGTATTTGGCCGTATACTCCTACGTTTTCGACGCCCGCCAAGCGAGGCCACTTTGGACAAGATCCTGATTCGTGGGGCCCGAACCCACAACCTGAAGAACATCGACCTGACCCTGCCACGGGACAAACTGATCGTCATCACCGGCCTGTCCGGATCCGGCAAGTCGTCCCTGGCATTTGACACGTTGTACGCTGAAGGCCAGCGCCGCTACGTCGAATCGCTGTCGGCCTACGCCCGGCAGTTCCTGTCGATGATGGAAAAACCTGACGTCGACACCATTGAAGGTTTGTCGCCGGCGATTTCCATCGAACAGAAGTCGACTTCGCATAACCCGCGCTCGACAGTCGGCACCATCACCGAAATCTACGATTACCTGCGCTTGCTGTATGCCCGCGTCGGTATTCCGCGTTGCCCGGACCACGATATTCCGCTGGAAGCGCAGACCGTCAGCCAGATGGTCGACCTGGTCCTCGCGCAGCCCGAAGGCAGCAAATTGATGTTGCTGGCGCCGGTGATTCGCGAGCGTAAAGGCGAGCATCTGTCAGTCTTCGAAGAACTGCGCGCCCAGGGTTTTGTGCGCGCGCGGGTCAACGGCCGGCTGTGCGAGCTGGACGAGTTGCCGAAGCTGGATAAACAGAAGAAGCATTCGATTGATGTTGTGGTCGACCGCTTCAAGGTCCGCGCCGATCTGCAGCAGCGCCTCGCCGAATCCTTCGAGACGGCGCTGAAGCTGGCGGACGGCATCGCGCTGGTTGCGCCGATGGACGACGAGCCCGGCGAAGAGATCATTTTCTCCGCGCGCTTCGCTTGCCCGATTTGCGGTCACGCGATCAGCGAACTGGAACCGAAGCTGTTTTCCTTCAACAACCCGGCCGGTGCCTGCCCGACGTGCGATGGCCTGGGCGTGAAGCAGTTCTTCGACATCAAGCGCCTGGTCAATGGCGAACTGACCCTTGCCGAGGGCGCGATACGCGGCTGGGACAGGCGTAACGTCTATTACTTTCAGATGCTCGGGTCGTTGGCGTCCCATTACAAGTTCAGTCTTGAAGTGCCGTTCAACGAACTGCCGGCCGACCAGCAGAAATTCATCCTGCACGGCAGCGGTTCGCAAAACGTCGACTTCAAATACCTGAACGACCGTGGCGACATCGTCAAACGCTCGCACCCGTTCGAAGGCATCGTGCCGAACCTGGAACGTCGTTATCGCGAAACCGAGTCCGCCTCGGTGCGTGAAGAGCTGGCCAAGTTCCTCAGCACCCAGCCTTGCCCGGATTGCCGTGGCACGCGTCTGCGTCGTGAAGCGCGGCACGTGTGGGTTGGCGAGAAGACCTTGCCGGCGGTGACCAATCTGCCGATCGGCGATGCCTGTGAGTACTTCGGTGTATTGAAGCTGACTGGCCGTCGCGGCGAAATTGCCGACAAGATTCTCAAGGAAATCCGCGAGCGCCTGCAGTTCCTGGTTAACGTCGGTCTGGATTATCTGTCGCTTGATCGCAGTGCGGACACCTTGTCCGGCGGTGAAGCGCAGCGAATTCGTCTGGCCAGCCAGATCGGCGCCGGTCTGGTTGGGGTTTTGTACATCCTCGACGAACCGTCGATTGGTCTGCATCAACGCGACAACGACCGGCTGCTCGGCACGCTCAAGCATTTGCGCGACATCGGTAACACGGTGATCGTGGTCGAGCATGACGAAGATGCCATTCGCCTTGCCGATTATGTCGTGGACATCGGCCCGGGCGCAGGCGTCCACGGCGGCCACATCGTCGCCGAAGGCACACCGGCCGAGGTCATGGCGCACCCGGACTCGTTGACCGGCAAATATTTGTCGGGCCGGGTGAAGATTGCTGTCCCGGCCAAGCGCACACCGCGTAACAAAAAACTGTCGCTGTCGCTCAAGGGCGCTCGCGGCAACAACTTGCGCAATGTCGATCTGGATATTCCGATCGGGCTGCTGACCTGCGTGACCGGCGTTTCCGGTTCGGGCAAATCGACGCTGATCAACAACACCCTGTTCCCGCTGAGCGCTACTGCACTCAACGGTGCAACCACCCTCGAAGCCGCCGCGCATGACAGCATCAAGGGCCTGGAGCATCTGGACAAGGTTGTCGACATCGACCAGAGCCCGATCGGTCGGACGCCGCGTTCCAACCCGGCGACCTACACCGGTTTGTTCACGCCGATCCGCGAACTGTTCGCCGGCGTGCCTGAGTCGCGGTCGCGCGGTTATGGCCCGGGGCGTTTCTCCTTCAACGTCAAGGGCGGACGCTGTGAAGCCTGCCAGGGCGATGGCCTGATCAAGGTTGAAATGCACTTTTTGCCGGACATCTATGTGCCGTGCGACGTCTGCAAGAGCAAGCGCTACAACCGCGAAACGCTCGAGATCAAGTACAAGGGCAAGAACATCCACGAAACCCTCGAGATGACTATCGAGGAAGCACGGGTGTTCTTCGATGCGGTCCCGGCACTGGCGCGCAAGCTACAGACGCTGATGGACGTCGGCCTGTCGTACATCAAACTCGGGCAATCGGCGACCACCTTGTCCGGCGGCGAGGCGCAACGGGTGAAACTGTCCCGTGAGCTGTCCAAGCGCGATACCGGCAAGACGCTGTACATCCTCGATGAGCCAACCACTGGTTTGCACTTCGCCGATATTCAGCAATTGCTCGACGTCCTGCATCGACTACGCGACCACGGCAACACTGTGGTGGTGATCGAGCACAACCTGGACGTTATCAAGACCGCCGACTGGTTGGTGGACCTTGGCCCGGAAGGTGGTTCGAAAGGCGGGCAGATCATTGCCGTCGGTACGCCGGAAGAAGTCTCGGAGATGAAGCAGTCTCACACCGGCTTCTACCTCAAGCCGCTGCTGGCTCGCGACAAGGCCTGAATCAGGCCCACGAAAAAGCCCCTGTCACTTCATCAGTGCCAGGGGCTTTTTTGTATGCGGGTGTTTTATTACTGCTGTGGTATCGGGGATCAGAACTGCGATTGCAGGTAGTTCTCCAGACCGATCAGCTTGATCAGGCCCAACTGCTTCTCCAGCCAGTAGGTGTGATCTTCTTCAGTGTCGTTCAGCTGAACGCGCAGGATCTCGCGGCTGACGTAGTCTTTGTGCAACTCGCAAAGCTCGATGCCTTTGCAGAGTGCGGCGCGGACTTTGTATTCCAGTCGCAGGTCGGCAGCCAGCATTTCCGGCACCGTGGTGCCGACATCGAGGTCGTCAGGACGCATGCGCGGCGTGCCTTCGAGCATCAGGATGCGGCGCATCAAGGCGTCAGCGTGCTGCGCCTCTTCTTCCATCTCGTGGTTGATACGTACGTAGAGCTCGGTGAAACCCCAGTCCTCATACATCCGCGAGTGAACGAAATATTGGTCACGCGCGGCCAGTTCGCCGGTCAGCAACGTGTTGAGGTAATCGATTACGTCTGGGTGGCCTTGCATCGCCCTACATCTCCCTGCTTGAAAGTCTGTAGTTTGAACCAACCGGACTGATTGGTCACCCTGCACGCGCGATAAAAGCGAAGATATTCAGAGAAAAGTGGCTTAAAAAACGCAAAAACCGCCCAAATGAGGGCGGTTCTGCTTCTCGTTTAGACTTCGTTAAGCTGTACGCCCAACGCCTTCGCGATTGCTTCTCCATACGCCGGGTCGGCGCGGTAGAAATGCTGCAGTTGACGATCAATCACGTCCGGCGTAACGCCAGCCATTGCACCGGCGATGTTGTTGATGAGCAGAGTTCTTTGCTCATCATTCATCAACCGGAACAGCGCACCGGCGTGGCTGTAGTAATCGGTATCTTCGCGGTGATCGTAGCGATCAGCCGCACCACTCAAGGCCAACGCCGGTTCGGCGTAACGCGGCGCTTGTTTTGGCGATTCGATGTAGCTGTTCGGCTCGTAGTTTGGCGCTGCACCGCCGTTGCTGCCGAACGCCATCGAACCATCGCGCTGATAGGTGTTGACCGGGTTGCGCGGCGCATTCACCGGCAGTTGCTGGTGATTGGTGCCAACGCGATAGCGGTGCGCATCGGCGTAAGCAAATACCCGTCCCTGCAACATGCGATCCGGAGACAGGCCAACACCCGGAACCATGTTGCTCGGGCCGAACGCGGCTTGCTCGACTTCGGCAAAGTAGTTCTGCGGATTACGGTTGAGTTCCAGTTCACCCACTTCAATCAGCGGGAATTCCTTCTGCGACCAGGTCTTGGTCACATCGAACGGGTTCTCGTAATGCGCTGCAGCCTGAGCCTCGGTCATGATCTGGATGCAGACCCGCCATTTCGGGAAATCACCGCGTTCGATCGCACCAAACAGGTCGCGCTGCGCGTAGTCCGGATCGGTCCCGGCCAAGCGAGCAGCTTCTGCCGGCGCCAGGTTCTTGATCCCTTGCTGGGTCTTGTAGTGCCATTTCACCCAGTGACGCTCGCCCGTCGCGCTGATCAGGCTGTAGGTGTGGCTGCCGAAGCCGTGCATGTGCCGGTAGCCGTCAGGGATGCCGCGATCCGAAAACAGGATCGTGACCTGGTGCAGCGCCTCTGGGGAATGCGACCAGAAGTCCCACATCATCTGCGCACTTTTCAGGTTGCTTTGCGGCAGGCGCTTCTGTGTGTGGATAAAGTCGGGGAATTTCAGCGGGTCGCGAATGAAGAACACCGGCGTGTTGTTACCAACAATGTCCCAGTTGCCTTCTTCGGTGTAGAACTTCAGGGCGAAGCCACGTGGATCGCGCTCGGTATCAGCCGAACCGCGCTCGCCACCGACGGTGGAGAATCGCAGGAAGGTAGGTGTTTGCTTACCAACGGATTCGAACAACTTGGCGCTGGTGTACTGAGTAATGTCGCGGGTTACGGTGAAAGTACCGTAAGCGCCTGAGCCCTTGGCGTGGACGCGGCGTTCCGGAATATTTTCACGATTGAAGTGAGCCAGCTTCTCGAGCAGGTGGAAATCGTCGAGGAGCAGCGGGCCACGCGGGCCGGCGGAGCGGGAATTCTGGTTATCGGCGACGGGCGCGCCACTGGCGGTGGTCAGCGTTTTATTTTGGCTCATGCGATCTCTTCCTCAGTCAGTCTTGAACTGCCGGCTAATCGGCGTGGGAGGAGTATTGACCACTGATCGGGTTGCTTACAAATTCATTAATTTGTGTCGATCAATAGAAAATTACTAACAACAATCCCGCGCACATAGTGATGGCATCGACCGCAAGGAAGCTTGTACGAACCGCGCATTTCTTACAGACACAAAAAACCGGGCACTAGGCCCGGTTCTTCGTTTCAGACTGACGTCTTACTCAGCGGATACAGCTTCACCGCCAACTGGACGATCAACCAACTCGACGTACGCCATAGGCGCGTTGTCGCCAGTGCGGAAACCGCACTTGAGGATGCGCAGGTAGCCACCCTCACGGGTAGCGTAACGCTTGCCCAGGTCGTTGAAGAGCTTGCCAACGATAGCTTTCGAACGAGTACGGTCGAAAGCCAGACGGCGGTTAGCCAGGCTGTCTGTCTTGGCCAAAGTGATCAGCGGCTCAGCAACGCGACGCAGTTCTTTAGCTTTCGGCAGTGTAGTTTTGATCAGCTCGTGCTCGAACAGCGACACTGCCATGTTTTGAAACATGGCCTTGCGGTGCGAGCTAGTGCGGCTCAGGTGACGACCACTTTTACGATGACGCATGGTTCATTCCTTACCAAACACAACGTTCGGTGATTACGACGATCAGGCAGTCGCCTTGTCGTCCTTCTTAAGACTTGCAGGCGGCCAGTTGTCGAGGCGCATGCCGAGGGACAGACCGCGGGAGGCCAGAACGTCCTTGATTTCAGTCAAGGATTTCTTGCCAAGGTTCGGAGTCTTCAACAGCTCTACTTCGGTGCGCTGAATCAGGTCACCGATGTAGTAGATGTTTTCCGCCTTAAGGCAGTTAGCCGAACGTACAGTCAGTTCCAGATCGTCAACCGGGCGAAGCAGGATCGGATCGATCTCGTCTTCCTGCTCGACAACCACTGGCTCACTGTCACCTTTGAGATCGACGAACGCAGCCAACTGCTGTTGCAGAATGGTTGCAGCGCGGCGGATAGCCTCTTCAGGATCCAGGGTACCGTTGGTTTCCAGATCAATAACCAGCTTGTCCAGGTTAGTACGCTGCTCGACACGGGCGTTTTCCACCACGTATGCGATACGGCGAACCGGGCTGAACGAAGAGTCAAGCTGCAAACGACCAATGCTGCGGCTTTCGTCTTCATCGCTCTGACGCGAGTCTGCCGGTTCATAACCACGACCACGAGCTACGGTGAGCTTCATGTTCAGGGCGCCGTTAGACGCCAGGTTAGCGATTACGTGATCGGGATTAACGATCTCGACATCATGATCCAGCTGAATATCGGCAGCGGTAACCACCCCCGAACCCTTCTTCGACAAGGTCAGCGTAACTTCGTCACGGCCGTGCAGCTTGATAGCCAGACCTTTAAGGTTCAACAGGATTTCAATTACGTCTTCCTGTACACCTTCGATGGCGCTGTACTCATGGAGCACACCGTCAATCTCGGCCTCGACTACTGCGCAGCCGGGCATTGAGGACAACAGGATGCGTCGCAGCGCGTTGCCCAGGGTGTGGCCGAAACCACGCTCGAGAGGCTCGAGAGTGATCTTGGCGCGGGTTGGACTGACAACCTGCACATCAATATGGCGGGGTGTCAGGAACTCATTTACCGAAATCTGCATGGATGCACCTATTTTCTAGCCCTTACTTGGAGTAGAGCTCGACAATCAGGCTTTCGTTGATGTCGGCGGACAGATCACTGCGAGCAGGAACGTTCTTGAAAACGCCCGACTTCTTCTCAGTGTCTACTTCTACCCATTCTACGCGGCCACGTTGGGCACACAGATCGAGAGCTTGGACAATGCGAAGTTGGTTCTTTGCTTTCTCGCGAATCGCTACCACGTCACCAGCACGAACCTGGTACGACGGCACGTTTACGGTCTGACCGTTAACGCTTACGGATTTGTGCGATACCAGCTGACGGGATTCGGCACGAGTAGAGCCAAAACCCATACGGTATACAACGTTGTCCAGACGGCATTCGAGCAGTTGCAACAGGTTTTCGCCAGTTGCACCTTTCTTGCCAGCAGCTTCTTTGTAGTAGCCGCTGAATTGACGCTCGAGAACGCCGTAGATACGACGGACCTTCTGCTTTTCACGCAGTTGGGTGCCGTAATCGGACTGGCGACCGCGGCGTTGGCCGTGGATACCAGGTGCTGCTTCGATGTTGCACTTCGATTCGATCGCGCGCACGCCGCTCTTCAGGAAGAGATCGGTGCCTTCGCGACGAGCGAGTTTGCATTTTGGACCAATGTAACGAGCCATTCTTTACAATCTCCTGGATTACACGCGGCGCTTCTTCGGCGGACGGCACCCGTTGTGCGGGATTGGCGTCACGTCGGTGATGCTGGCGATCTTATAGCCACAGCCGTTCAAAGCACGGACAGCAGACTCACGACCTGGACCTGGACCTTTGACGTTAACGTCGAGGTTTTTCAGGCCGTATTCCAGCGCAGCTTGACCAGCACGTTCAGCAGCTACTTGAGCAGCAAACGGGGTGGACTTGCGGGAACCGCGGAAACCCGAACCACCGGAGGTAGCCCAAGAAAGCGCGTTACCTTGACGGTCGGTAATGGTCACGATTGTGTTGTTAAAAGAAGCATGGATGTGGGCGATGCCATCAACCACTGTCTTTTTAACTTTTTTACGAGGACGAGCAGCAGGTTTTGCCATGATAATTTTCCTGTCGATTCGCTGGGGCGATTACTTGCGGATCGGCTTACGCGGACCTTTACGGGTACGCGCGTTAGTCTTGGTACGCTGACCGCGTACTGGAAGACCACGACGATGACGCAGACCGCGATAGCAACCGAGGTCCATCAAACGCTTGATTTTCATGTTGATTTCGCGACGCAGGTCACCTTCAGTGGTGAACTTCGCCACTTCGCCACGCAGCTGTTCAATCTGCTCGTCGCTCAGATCTTTGATCTTTGCTGCTGGGTTTACCCCAGTCACTGCACAGATCTTCTGTGCAGTAGTGCGACCAACACCATAGATGTAGGTCAGCGAGATAACAGTATGCTTGTTATCTGGAATGTTAACGCCTGCAATACGGGCCATTCAGTGGGACTCCAATTGACAGCTACCTACGCCCCGGAAGCCAAGAAATAGGGCGCGAGATAATATCGCTGTAATAACAAATAATCAACCCGGTAGCGCACTAGCTACCGGGCTTGAAGCACAATCACACTCAGCCTTGGCGCTGTTTGTGACGCGGTTCCGCGCTGCAAATTACTCGAACAACACCTTCGCGGCGAATAATCTTGCAGTTACGGCACAGCTTTTTCACCGATGCACGAACTTTCATCACCAACTCCTCGAACCTTATGGGTACTCAGCGCAACATGCCGCTGCCGTAACCCTTCAGGTTGGCTTTCTTCATCAGGGATTCGTACTGGTGCGAAACGAGGTGCGATTGTACTTGGGACATGAAGTCCATCACAACCACGACGACGATCAGCAACGAGGTCCCGCCAAGGTAGAACGGTACGTTTGCTGCAACCACCAGGAACTGGGGCAGCAGGCACACGGCCGTCATGTAAAGAGCACCGAACATGGTCAAACGAGTCAGAACGCCATCAATGTAGCGCGCAGACTGCTCGCCTGGACGGATGCCCGGAATAAAGGCACCGGACTTCTTCAGGTTTTCCGCTACGTCTTTCGGATTGAACATCAACGCCGTATAGAAGAAGCAGAAGAAAATAATCCCTGCACTAAACAGCAGAATATTCAACGGCTGACCAGGAGCGATCGACTGCGAGATGTCCTGCAACCAGCCCATACCTTCAGACTGACCAAACCAGGCACCCAACGAAGCCGGAAACAGCAAAATGCTGCTCGCGAAAATAGCCGGAATAACACCGGCCATGTTCACTTTCAGCGGCAAGTGGCTAGTCTGCGCAGCAAAAACCTTACGGCCCTGCTGACGCTTGGCGTAGTGAACAGCAATACGACGCTGACCACGCTCAATGAACACCACGAAACCGATAATCGCTACTGCCAGCAAACCGATGGCTACCAAAGCGAAGATGTTGATATCGCCCTGACGTGCAGACTCGAAAGACTGCCCGATCGCTCTCGGAAGACCGGCGACGATACCCGAAAAAATCAACATCGAGATACCGTTGCCAACACCACGCTCAGTAATCTGCTCACCCAGCCACATCATGAACATCGCACCAGCCACAAAAGTGGATACCGCGACGAAATGGAAGCCAAAGTCACCATTGAACGCAACACCCTGCCCCGCCAGACCTATGGACATGCCAATAGCCTGAACGAGAGCGAGGATGACAGTGCCGTAGCGGGTGTACTGGCTTATCTTGCGACGGCCAGCTTCACCTTCCTTCTTCAACTGTTCCAGCTGCGGGCTGACGGCGGTCATCAGTTGCATGATGATCGATGCCGAAATGTACGGCATGATCCCCAGTGCAAAGATGCTCATCCGTTCCAGCGCGCCGCCGGAAAACATGTTGAACAAGCTAAGAATGGTCCCCTCATTCTGTCGAAACAGGTCCGCGAGTCGGTCCGGGTTAATACCTGGAACCGGGATGTGTGCGCCTATTCGGTAGACGATAATCGCCAGGAACAGAAAACGCAGACGAGCCCAGAGTTCAGACATACCGCCTTTGCCGAGCGCAGAGAGAGCACCTTGCTTAGCCATTTATTCCTCGAACTTGCCGCCAGCTGCTTCGATAGCCGAACGCGCACCTTTGGTGGCGCCGATTCCCTTTCCGATGGTGACAGCGCGAGTAACTTCGCCGGACAACATGATTTTCACACGCTGTACGTTGACGTTAATTACGTTGGCATCTTTCAGGGACTGCACGGTAACGATGTCGCCTTCCACTTTGGCCAGCTCGGACAAACGCACTTCTGCGCGATCCATGGCTTTCAGGGAAACGAAACCGAACTTCGGCAGACGACGATGCAGCGGCTGTTGACCGCCTTCAAAGCCTGGTGCGATGGTGCCACCGGAGCGGGAGGACTGACCTTTGTGGCCACGGCCACCGGTCTTGCCCAAACCACTACCGATACCACGGCCCGGACGATGCTTTTCGCGACGGGAACCCGGCGCTGGACTCAGATCATTGAGTTTCATCGATTAACCCTCGACACGCAGCATGTAGTAAGCCTTGTTGATCATCCCGCGATTCTCGGGAGTATCAAGTACTTCTACAGTGTGACCGATGCGACGCAGACCCAAACCCTTAACGCACAATTTGTGGTTAGGGATGCGGCCGGTCATGCTTTTGATCAGCGTAACTTTTACGGTAGCCATGATCAGAAGATCTCCTTGACGCTTTTGCCACGCTTGGCGGCAATGGATTCAGGAGACTGCATAGCTTTCAAACCTTTGAAAGTGGCGTGAACCACGTTTACCGGGTTAGTCGAGCCGTAGCACTTGGCCAGAACGTTCTGAACGCCAGCAACTTCGAGGACAGCACGCATAGCGCCGCCAGCGATGATACCGGTACCTTCAGAAGCAGGCTGCATGTACACCTTCGAAGCGCCGTGACCGGACTTCATTGCGTACTGCAGAGTGGTGCCGTTCAGATCAACTTGGATCATGTTGCGACGAGCAGCTTCCATTGCCTTCTGGATCGCAGCAGGCACTTCACGTGACTTGCCACGGCCGAAGCCAACACGCCCTTTACCATCACCAACCACGGTCAACGCGGTGAAAGTGAAGATACGGCCGCCTTTAACGGTTTTGGCTACGCGATTAACTTGAACCAGCTTCTCAATGTAGCCTTCGTCGCGCTTTTGGTCGTTATTTGACATAACTTAGAACTCCAGCCCAGCTTCACGAGCAGCATCAGCCAGCGCCTTGACGCGGCCATGGTACTTGAAGCCAGAGCGGTCGAAAGCCACCTGCGAGACGCCAGCGGCTTTTGCACGCGTAGCGACCAGCTGGCCAACCTTAGTGGCCGCGTCGATGTTGCCAGTGGCGCCATCACGCAGTTCTTTATCCAAAGTCGAGGCAGATGCCAGGACTTTGTTGCCGTCGGCCGAAATGACCTGGGCGTAGATGTGCTGCGACGAGCGGAACACGCAGAGACGCACGACTTCGAGTTCGTGCATTTTCAGGCGTGCTTTGCGAGCGCGACGCAGTCGAGTAACTTTTTTGTCGGTCATTTGCTATGCCCTACTTCTTCTTGGCTTCTTTACGACGGACGACTTCGTCCGCGTAGCGCACACCTTTGCCTTTGTACGGCTCTGGTGGACGGAAGTCGCGGATCTCGGCGGCCACTTGACCTACCAGCTGCTTATCGATGCCCTTGATCAGGATATCGGTCTGGCTAGGAGTCTCAGCGGTGATGCCTTCCGGCAGTTCATAATCCACTGGGTGCGAGAAGCCAAGAGCCAGGTTCAGCACTGTGCCTTTTGCTTGCGCTTTGTAACCAACACCGACCAGCTGGAGCTTGCGCTCGAAGCCTTGGCTTACGCCTTGGACCATGTTGTTTACCAACGCACGAGTGGTACCAGCCATTGCGCGAGTTTGTTGATCGCCATTGCGAGCAGCGAAACGCAGCTCACCAGCTTCTTCAACAATCTCAACGGACGAATGGATGTTCAGTTCGAGAGTGCCCTTGGCACCCTTCACCGAAAGCTGTTGGCCTGCGAATTTTACTTCGACACCGGCCGGCAGCTTAACGGGGTTCTTAGCGACGCGTGACATGCTTATCCCCCCTTAGAACACAGTGCAAAGAACTTCGCCGCCGACACCGGCAGCGCGCGCAGCACGATCCGTCATCACACCTTTGTTGGTGGAGACGATAGACACACCGAGACCGCCACGAACTTTTGGCAAATCATCGACGGACTTGTACTGACGCAGGCCTGGACGGCTAACGCGCTTCACTTCTTCGATAACCGGACGGCCTTCGAAGTATTTCAGCTCGATAGACAGCAGTGGTTTTGTTTCGCTGCTGATCTGATAACCCGCAATGTAACCTTCGTCCTTCAGGACTTTGGCAACAGCTACCTTCAACGTAGAAGATGGCATGCTTACGACGGACTTTTCAGCCATCTGGGCATTACGGATTCGAGTTAGCATGTCCGCTAACGGGTCCTGCATACTCATGGGCTAGGCGCTCCTAATACAAAAAAATAAGCCTTGCGGCTACTACCTTCGCCGAGAACCTCCGCGCGAAAAAAGCACGGGCTCAGGCGAGCCGGGTATTCTAGACACACCCCACAAATGAATCAAGCCCCAAAAGGGGCTTGATTCAAGTTCTAGGTCACCGGCGGTCAGTATCTTGCGAAACCGAACGCCGAGACTTTGATAGTGCTTACCAGCTGGCTTTAACCAGACCAGGTACGTCACCACGCATTGCAGCTTCACGCAATTTGTTACGGCCGAGGCCGAACTTGCGGTAAACGCCGTGTGGACGACCGGTCAGGCGGCAGCGGTTACGCATGCGCGAGGCGCTTGCGTCACGTGGCTGCTTCTGCAGAGCTACTGTAGCTTCCCAACGCGCTTCTGGACTTGCGTTCAGATCAACGATGATAGCTTTCAGTGCTGCACGCTTTTTGGCGTACTTGGCAACCGTGAGCTGACGCTTCAGCTCGCGGTTTTTCATGCTCATCTTGGCCATTTTCCTACTCCAATCAGTTGCGGAACGGGAATTTGAAAGCACGCAACAGGGCGCGACCTTCATCATCGTTCTTGGCAGTGGTGGTCAGGGTAATGTCCAGACCGCGGAGAGCATCGATCTTGTCGTAGTCGATTTCCGGGAAGATGATCTGCTCTTTAACGCCCATGCTGTAGTTACCACGACCATCGAAGGACTTGGCATTCAGGCCGCGGAAGTCGCGGACCCGAGGCAGGGAGATCGACAGCAGACGATCCAGGAATTCGTACATACGCTCACGGCGCAGGGTCACTTTGACGCCGATCGGCCAACCTTCACGGACTTTAAAGCCAGCGATGGATTTCCGAGCGTAAGTCACAACGACTTTCTGACCGGTGATCTTTTCCAGGTCGGCAACAGCGTGCTCGATGACTTTTTTGTCACCGACCGCTTCGCCCAGACCCATGTTCAGGGTGATTTTGGTAACGCGTGGAACTTCCATCACGTTCGAAAGCTTAAGTTCTTCCTTAAGTTTCGGTGCGATTTCCTTCCAGTAAATCTCTTTTAGTCGTGCCATGGTCTTCTACCTAGCAGTGTTCAAGCATCAACCGCTTTTTGGGTCGACTTGAAGACACGAATTTTCTTGCCGTCTTCTACTTTGAAACCAACGCGATCAGCCTTGTTGGTTTCGCCGTTGAAAATGGCGACGTTAGAAGCGTCCAGTGGAGCTTCTTTTTCGACGATACCGCCTTGTACGCCCGACATCGGGTTAGGCTTGGTATGACGCTTGACCAGGTTCAGACCGCCGATAACCAGACGGTTATTAGCGAGAACCTTAAGCACCTTACCGCGCTTACCTTTGTCTTTGCCGGCGATCACGATGATCTCGTCGTCACGACGAATCTTTTGCATGTCGGATCTCCTTACAGCACTTCTGGGGCGAGCGAGACGATCTTCATGAACTTCTCAGTACGAAGTTCACGGGTCACTGGCCCAAAGATACGGGTGCCGATCGGCTCTTGCTTGTTGTTCAGAAGAACAGCAGCGTTGCCATCAAAGCGGATAATGGAGCCATCAGCACGACGTACGCCGTGACGAGTGCGGACTACAACAGCAGTCATCACTTGGCCTTTTTTCACTTTACCGCGAGGAATTGCTTCCTTGACGGTAACTTTGATGATGTCACCGATACCAGCGTAACGACGATGGGAGCCACCCAGCACCTTGATGCACATAACGCGGCGTGCGCCGCTGTTATCGGCCACATCGAGCATGGATTGAGTCTGAATCATATAATTTCTCCGACCCCTAGTCCTTAGACTTCCACAGCGCGTTCGAGAACATCAACCAGCGCCCAAGACTTAGTCTTGGCCAAAGGACGAGTTTCACGAATAGTGACTTTGTCGCCGATGTGGCACTGATTGGTTTCGTCGTGCGCGTGCAGCTTAGTCGAACGCTTAACGTATTTACCGTAGATCGGGTGCTTAACGCGACGCTCGATCAGAACGGTGATGGTCTTGTCCATTTTGTCGCTGACAACACGGCCAGTCAGCGTACGGACGGTTTTTTCGGCTTCAGCCATGATTACTTACCTGCCTGCTGTTTGAGCACAGTCTTCACGCGAGCGATGTCACGCTTAACTTGCCGGAGCAGGTGAGACTGCCCCAACTGGCCAGTTGCTTTCTGCATGCGCAGATTGAACTGGTCGCGCAGCAGGCCGAGCAGTTGCTCGTTAAGCTGCGGCGCGTCTTTTTCACGAAGTTCGTTCGCTTTCATCACATCACCGTCCGTTTAACAAAGGCGGTGGCGAGCGGCAGCTTTGCAGCAGCCAGGGCAAAAGCCTCACGCGCCAGCTCTTCAGAAACGCCCTCGATTTCATACAGGACTTTGCCTGGCTGAATCTGGGCAACCCAGTACTCCACACTACCCTTACCTTTACCCATCCGAACTTCGAGTGGCTTCTTGGAAATAGGCTTGTCCGGGAATACACGGATCCAGATCTTGCCGCCACGTTTAACGTGACGGGTCAGTGCACGACGCGCTGACTCGATCTGACGAGCGGTGAGACGACCACGAGCTACAGACTTCAGCGCGAACTCGCCGAAGCTGACTTTGCTACCGCGCTGTGCCAGACCACGGTTGTGGCCTGTCATCTGCTTGCGGAACTTCGTACGCTTTGGTTGCAACATTTGGCGTACCCCTTACTTAGCAGCTTTTTTACGAGGCGCTGGTGCTTGTGGTTTCAGTTCTTCTTGGCGACCACCAATTACTTCGCCCTTGAAGATCCAAACCTTTACACCGATCACACCATAAGTGGTGTGAGCTTCGTAGTTGGCATAGTCGATGTCGGCACGCAGGGTGTGCAGTGGCACACGACCTTCGCGATACCATTCAGTACGTGCGATTTCAGCACCGCCGAGACGACCGCTCACTTGGATTTTGATGCCTTTGGCACCAATGCGCATGGCGTTCTGTACAGCGCGCTTCATAGCGCGACGGAACATTACGCGGCGCTCCAGCTGCTGAGCTACGCTCTGCGCAACCAACATACCGTCGAGTTCCGGCTTGCGGATTTCTTCGATATTGATGTGCACAGGCACACCCATTTGCTTGGTCAGGTCCTGACGCAGTTTCTCAACATCTTCACCTTTCTTCCCGATAACGATACCTGGACGAGCGGTGTGGATGGTGATACGTGCAGTTTGAGCCGGACGATGGATATCGATACGGCTTACGGACGCGCTTTTTAGTTTGTCTTGGAGATACTCACGCACCTTCAGATCAGCGAACAAATAGTCCGCATAAGTCCGACCGTCTGCGTACCAGACGGAGGTGTGCTCCTTGACGATTCCCAGGCGAATGCCAATGGGATGTACTTTCTGACCCATCTCTTCGACTCCGTTACTTGTCAGCAACCTTGACAGTGATATGGCAAGACCGCTTGACGATGCGATCAGCACGGCCTTTGGCACGTGGCATGATTCGCTTCAGCGAACGCCCTTCGTTGACGAAAACGGTGCTGACTTTAAGGTCATCAACGTCTGCGCCTTCGTTATGCTCGGCGTTGGCTACGGCCGACTCCAGCACTTTCTTCATGATCTCGGCGGCTTTCTTACTGCTGAAAGCCAACAGGTTGAGCGCTTCGCCCACCTTCTTCCCGCGGATCTGGTCGGCGACCAAGCGGGCTTTCTGGGCGGAGATTCGAGCGCCCGACAACTTAGCGGCTACTTCCATCGTTCCTTACCCCTTAACGCTTGGCTTTCTTGTCTGCCACGTGCCCACGATATGTGCGGGTACCGGCAAACTCGCCTAGTTTGTGGCCGACCATGTCTTCGTTCACGAGAACTGGAACATGTTGACGACCGTTATGCACTGCAATGGTCAAACCGACCATTTGTGGCAGGATCATCGAACGACGCGACCAGGTTTTCACCGGTTTGCGATCGTTCTTTTCCGCCGCCACTTCGATCTTCTTCAGTAGGTGAAGATCAATAAAAGGACCTTTTTTCAGAGAACGTGGCACTGTCGTATCCCTCTATTTACTTGCGACGACGGACGATCATTTTGTCGGTACGCTTATTACCACGAGTCTTCGCGCCCTTAGTCGGGAAGCCCCATGGCGATACCGGATGACGACCACCAGAGGTACGACCTTCACCACCACCATGTGGGTGGTCAACCGGGTTCATGGCAACACCACGAACGGTTGGGCGAACGCCACGCCAGCGTTTGGCACCAGCCTTACCCAGCGAACGCAGGCTGTGCTCGGAGTTCGAGACTTCACCCAGGGTCGCGCGGCATTCAGCCAGCACTTTACGCATCTCACCAGAACGCAGACGCAGGGTCACGTAGACACCTTCACGAGCGATCAGCTGAGCCGAAGCACCAGCGGAACGAGCGATTTGCGCGCCTTTACCTGGCTTCAATTCGATGCCGTGTACGGTGCTACCAACTGGAATGTTACGCAGTTGAAGAGCGTTGCCCGGCTTGATCGGTGCCAAAGCACCTGCGATCAGCTGGTCGCCAGCACTCACGCCTTTAGGGGCGATGATGTAGCGGCGTTCGCCATCTGCGTACAGCAGCAGAGCAATGTGAGCAGTACGGTTTGGATCGTATTCAATACGCTCGACAGTGGCAGAGATGCCATCTTTGTCGTTGCGACGGAAATCGACCAGACGATAATGCTGCTTATGGCCACCACCGATGTGACGAGTGGTAATGCGACCATTGTTGTTACGACCACCAGTCTTCGATTTTTTCTCGAGCAGCGGTGCGTGAGGAGCGCCTTTATGCAGCTCCTGGTTGACCACCTTGACCACAAAACGGCGGCCAGGGGAAGTCGGTTTGCATTTAACGATTGCCATGATGCACCCCTTCCTTACTCAGCACTGCTGCTGAAATCGAGATCTTGGCCTGGCTGAAGGGAGATAACTGCCTTCTTCCAGTCATTACGCTTGCCCAGACCGCGAGCAGTGCGCTTGCTTTTACCCAAAACATTCAGGGTAGTAACACGCTCTACTTTCACGCTGAACAGGCTTTCGACGGCCTTCTTGATTTCCAGCTTGGTTGCGTCAGTTGCAACCTTGAAAACGAACTGGCCTTTCTTGTCAGCCAGAACCGTAGCCTTTTCGGAAACGTGCGGGCCAAGCAGAACTTTAAATACGCGTTCCTGGTTCATCCCAGCAGCTCCTCGAATTTCTTCACGGCCGACACGGTGATCAACACCTTGTCGTATGCGATCAGACTAACTGGATCGGAACCTTGCACGTCACGTACATCAACGTGTGGCAGGTTACGAGCAGCCAGGTACAGGTTCTGATCAACAACTTCGGACACGATCAAGACGTCAGTCAGGCCCATGCCGGTCAGTTTGTTCAGCAGATCTTTGGTCTTCGGTGCATCAACAGCGAAGTCCTGAACCACAACCAGACGATCAGTACGCACCAGCTCAGCAAGGATGGAACGCATTGCTGCGCGATACATCTTCTTGTTCAGCTTCTGGGTGTGATCCTGAGGACGAGCTGCGAAAGTGGTACCGCCGCCACGCCAGATTGGGCTACGGATAGTACCGGCACGAGCACGGCCAGTACCTTTCTGACGCCAAGGGCGCTTACCGCCACCACGAACGTCGGAACGGGTCTTTTGCTGCTTGCTACCTTGACGGCCGCCGGCCATGTAGGCCACGACTGCTTGGTGAACGAGCGTCTCGTTGAATTCGCCGCCAAATGTCAGTTCGGAAACTTCGATCGCTTGAGCGTCATTTACATTTAATTGCATGTCAGCTTCCCCTTAACCGCGAGCCTTGGCTGCTGGACGTACAACCAAGTTGCCGCCAGTAGCGCCAGGAACAGCACCCTTGACCAACAACAGATTGCGTTCAGCGTCCACGCGCACTACTTCGAGGGACTGCACGGTCACGCGCTCAGCGCCCATATGACCGGACATTTTTTTGCCCTTGAATACACGACCAGGAGTCTGGCACTGGCCGATAGAGCCTGGAACGCGGTGGGACACGGAGTTACCGTGCGTATTATCTTGCCCGCGGAAGTTCCAACGCTTGATCGTACCCTGGAAGCCTTTACCCTTGGACTGACCGGTTACATCAACCAGTTGACCAGCGGCGAAGATTTCAGCGTTGATCAGATCGCCGGCCTGGTACTCGCCTTCTTCAAGACGGAATTCCATTACGGTACGACCAGCGGCAACGTTCGCTTTAGCGAAGTGGCCAGCTTGAGCAGCTGTAACACGCGAAGCACGACGCTCACCTACAGTGACTTGCACTGCACGATAGCCATCGGTCTCTTCAGTTTTGAACTGGGTGACGCGATTCGGTTCGATCTCAATGACCGTGACCGGAATGGAGACACCTTCTTCGGTGAAAATACGGGTCATACCGCATTTACGACCGACTACACCAATAGTCATGTTGTAAACCTCATGAGTGTACGGGGCTTTCACCCGCTATGGCCGCCCATTTCAGAGCGTTACACGACTAAGACCGAGTCTTAGCCGAGGCTGATCTGTACTTCCACACCGGCCGCAAGGTCGAGCTTCATAAGAGCGTCAACGGTTTTATCCGTTGGCTGGACGATGTCCAGAACGCGCTTGTGAGTACGGATCTCGTACTGGTCACGCGCGTCTTTGTTGACGTGCGGGGAGACCAGAACGGTGAACCGCTCTTTGCGGGTAGGCAGTGGAATAGGACCACGCACTTGAGCACCAGTACGTTTCGCGGTTTCCACGATTTCCTGGGTGGATTGGTCGATCAGGCGATGGTCAAAAGCCTTCAACCTGATACGGATTTGCTGATTTTGCATTGGATTTCAGACTCCGGCTGCTATTCCCAGCGAGCGCAATACGCCCGTTAAAAGGAGGCGCAATTCTATAGACGGGCTACTACAGTGTCAACCCAATAAAAAAGCCCCCGCTAGGCGGGGGCTTTTTCAAGTCATCACTTATTAAGCGATGATTTTGGCTACGACGCCAGCGCCGACGGTACGACCGCCTTCACGAATAGCGAAACGCAGACCATCTTCCATTGCGATGGTTTTGATCAGGGTGACAACCATTTTGATGTTGTCGCCTGGCATTACCATTTCAACGCCTTCCGGCAGTTCGCAGTTACCGGTCACGTCAGTGGTCCGGAAGTAGAACTGTGGACGGTAGCCTTTGAAGAACGGAGTGTGACGACCGCCTTCTTCTTTGCTCAACACGTACACTTCGGCTTCGAAGGTAGTGTGCGGCTTAACCGAACCCGGCTTGACCAGAACCTGGCCACGCTCAACGTCGTCACGCTTGGTGCCGCGCAGCAGCACGCCGCAGTTCTCGCCAGCACGACCTTCGTCGAGCAGCTTACGGAACATTTCAACACCGGTGCAGGTGGTGACGGTAGTGTCACGCAGACCAACGATTTCCAGTGGATCCTGAACCTTGACGATACCGCGCTCGATACGGCCAGTTACAACAGTACCGCGACCGGAGATCGAGAATACGTCTTCGATTGGCATCAGGAACGGCTTGTCGATAACACGGACTGGATCTGGGATGTAGCTGTCCAGAGTCTCAACCAGTTTACGAACGGCAGTGGTGCCCATTTCGTTGTCGTCTTGGCCGTTCAGAGCCATCAGAGCCGAACCGATGATGATCGGAGTGTCGTCACCTGGGAAGTCGTAAGTGCTCAGCAGATCGCGCACTTCCATCTCAACCAGTTCCAGCAGCTCAGCGTCGTCAACCATGTCAGCCTTGTTCAGGAAGACAACGATGTACGGAACGCCAACCTGACGGGACAGCAGGATGTGCTCACGGGTTTGTGGCATCGGACCATCAGCGGCCGAACAAACCAGGATAGCGCCGTCCATTTGAGCAGCACCGGTGATCATGTTCTTCACATAGTCAGCGTGACCTGGGCAGTCAACGTGAGCGTAGTGACGGATCAACGAGTTGTATTCAACGTGTGCGGTGTTGATGGTGATACCACGAGCCTTTTCTTCTGGAGCGCTGTCGATTTTATCGAAAGCAACAACAGCCGAACCGAAAACTTCGGAGCAGACGCGAGTCAGAGCAGCGGTCAGCGTGGTTTTACCGTGGTCAACGTGACCAATGGTGCCAACGTTGACGTGCGGGAGGGTACGGTCAAATTTTTCTTTAGCCACGACAATTAACTCCTAGCCTAAAGGGGCTGAATCAGCCTTGTTTTTTGGTAACGGTTTCGACGATGTGCGACGGAGCCGTATTGTATTTTTTGAATTCCATAGAGTAGCTTGCGCGACCTTGGGACATGGAACGGACGTCGGTCGCATAACCGAACATCTCACCCAGCGGAACCTCGGCACGAATTACTTTGCCGGAAACCGTGTCTTCCATACCCAGGATCATGCCGCGACGACGGTTAAGGTCGCCCATCACGTCACCCATATAGTCTTCAGGTGTAACAACCTCTACTGCCATGATTGGTTCAAGCAACTCACCACCGCCCTTCTGGGCCAGTTGCTTGGTAGCCATGGAAGCAGCCACCTTAAACGCCATCTCGTTGGAGTCGACGTCGTGGTAGGAACCATCAAACACAGTAGCCTTCAGGCCGATCAGCGGATAGCCGGCAACAACGCCGTTCTTCATCTGCTCTTCGATACCCTTCTGGATAGCCGGGATGTATTCCTTAGGAACCACACCACCCACTACTTCGTTCACGAATTGCAGACCTTCCTGACCTTCGTCAGCAGGAGCAAAACGGATCCAGCAGTGGCCGAACTGACCACGACCGCCGGACTGGCGAACGAACTTGCCTTCGATTTCACAGTTCTTCGTGATGCGCTCACGATACGAAACCTGAGGCTTGCCGATGTTGGCTTCGACGTTGAACTCACGGCGCATCCGGTCAACCAGGATGTCCAGGTGAAGCTCGCCCATGCCGGAGATGATCGTTTGACCAGTCTCTTCATCAGTCTTGACGCGGAAAGATGGATCTTCCTGAGCAAGTTTGCCCAGTGCGATACCCATTTTTTCCTGGTCATCCTTGGTCTTAGGCTCAACGGCAACCGAAATAACCGGCTCCGGGAAGTCCATACGAACCAGGATGATTGGCTTGTCAGCGCTGCACAAGGTTTCGCCAGTGGTGACGTCCTTCATGCCGATCAAGGCCGCGATGTCACCAGCGCGTACTTCCTTGATTTCTTCACGGGCGTTTGCGTGCATTTGCACCATACGACCCACGCGCTCTTTCTTGCCTTTAACCGAGTTGATCACGCCGTCGCCGGAGTTCAACACGCCCGAGTAAACGCGGACGAAGGTCAAGGTACCCACGAATGGGTCGGTAGCGATCTTGAACGCCAGAGCCGAGAACGGCTCGTCATCGTTTGCATGACGCTCCATCTGCTTTTCCTCGTCATCCGGGTCAGTACCCTTGATGGCAGGAATATCAGTTGGAGCAGGCAGGTAATCGATAACGGCGTCGAGAACCAGGGGAACGCCCTTGTTCTTGAAGGAAGAACCGCAAACAGCCAAGACGATCTCACCAGCGATAGTACGCTGACGCAGAGCGGCCTTGATTTCCGCGTTGGTGAGTTCTTCACCTTCGAGGTACTTGTTCATCAGCTCTTCGCTGGCTTCGGCCGCAGCCTCAACCATGTTGCCGCGCCACTCGTCAGCCAGCTCCTGCAGTTCAGCAGGGATAGGCTTACGAACTGGAACCATACCTTTGTCGGAATCGTTCCAGTAAACAGCTTCCATAGCCATCAGATCGATCTGACCCTGGAAGTTGTCTTCGGAACCGATAGCCAACTGGATTGGCACCGGGGTGTGACCCAGACGCTGTTTGATCTGACCGATCACGCGCAGGAAGTTCGCACCAGCACGGTCCATCTTGTTTACGTAAACAAGACGTGGAACGCCGTATTTGTTGGCTTGACGCCATACGGTTTCCGACTGAGGCTCAACGCCCGAAGTACCACAGAACACAACGACCGCGCCGTCGAGTACACGCAGGGAACGTTCAACTTCAATAGTGAAGTCAACGTGGCCCGGGGTATCGATTACGTTGAAGCGGTATTGGTCTTTGTGCTGCTTCTCGGAACCCTGCCAGAAGGCGGTAATAGCAGCAGAAGTAATGGTAATACCACGCTCCTGCTCCTGAACCATCCAGTCTGTGGTCGCGGCGCCGTCATGCACCTCGCCCATCTTGTGACTTTTGCCAGTGTAAAAAAGGACGCGCTCGGTGGTGGTGGTTTTACCAGCATCCACGTGAGCGACGATACCGATGTTACGGTAGCGACTAATCGGAGTAGTACGAGCCATAAAGCCCTCGCAAAATTAGTGAAGCTGAAATTAGAAGCGGTAGTGCGAGAAAGCTTTGTTGGCTTCGGCCATACGGTGCACGTCTTCACGCTTCTTAACAGCAGCACCTTTACCTTCAGCAGCGTCCAACAGTTCGCCAGCCAAACGCAGAGCCATAGACTTCTCGCCGCGCTTGCGGGCGAAGTCTACCAACCAGCGCATTGCCAGGGCGTTACGACGGGACGGACGAACTTCGACCGGAACCTGGTAAGTAGCACCGCCTACACGGCGCGACTTTACTTCGACCAGCGGAGCGATGGCGTCGAGAGCTTTCTCGAAGATTTCCAGGGGGTCGCTGTTCTTGCGTTCTTTAACCTTTTCCAGCGCGCCATAAACGATACGCTCGGCAACGGCTTTCTTGCCGCTTTCCATAACGTGGTTCATGAACTTGGCCAGAATTTGGCTTCCGTATTTTGGATCGTCAAGCACTTCGCGCTTGGCTGCTACGCGTCTTCTTGGCATGGATAAGCCCTCAAACGGTCTTCAGGTTCGCTCGGAATCGGTGCCCTTTCGGGACGCCTCCGACCTTACTCTTATCGACTCAGAAAAATAGAAAATCAGTTCTTACAAAAAGCCGCTACTACTTAGGCTTCTTGGTACCGTACTTCGAACGACCCTGGTTACGACCTTTAACGCCGGAAGTATCCAAAGAACCGCGCACGGTGTGGTAACGAACACCTGGCAAGTCTTTTACACGACCGCCGCGGATCAGTACCACGCTGTGCTCTTGCAGGTTGTGGCCTTCACCGCCGATGTACGAGGAAACCTCGAAACCGTTGGTCAGACGCACACGGCATACTTTACGCAGTGCCGAGTTAGGTTTTTTCGGCGTGGTGGTATACACACGGGTGCATACGCCACGACGTTGCGGGCAGTTCTGCAGCGCAGGTACGTCGGATTTCTCGACGATACGCTTACGCGGCTGACGTACCAGCTGGTTGATAGTTGCCATCTACTAGCTCCACTGTTGTCTTGCGACGCTATTGTCTTGCAAGAAAAGCAAAATGGCAGGAACGAATTCCCGCCAAATTTAGGGGTACAAGAGTCTAAAGAGGATCTTGTCCCCAGTCAAGGCAAGGCCCCGACCTCCCCGCTCATCCAACCTCGACAAATTGTCTCGATTCGATGAACGGCTAGACCGGGGCCCCACGCTCATTTACCGCAGAACTCAGTTACCGCTCGAGTTCAGTGCTTCGGTCAGTGCAGCTTCCACTTCACTGGCGCTAACGCGCAACGGTTTGTCAGCATCACGGCGGCGCTTACGCTCGCTGTGGTAAGCCAGACCGGTACCGGCCGGGATCAGACGACCCACGACTACGTTTTCTTTCAGGCCGCGCAGGTAATCGCGCTTGCCGGTTACCGCCGCTTCGGTCAGTACACGGGTGGTTTCCTGGAAGGAAGCCGCCGAGATGAACGATTCGGTGGACAACGACGCCTTGGTAATACCCAACAGCACGCGAGTGAACTTGGAAACGAACTTCTCGTCGCCCGCCAGACGCTCGTTCTCTACCAGAACGTGAGTCAATTCCATCTGGTCGCCCTTGATGAAAGTGGAATCGCCGGATTCAGCGATTTCAACTTTACGCAGCATCTGACGCAGGATGGTCTCGATGTGCTTATCGTTGATCTTCACGCCTTGCAGACGATAAACGTCCTGGATCTCGTTCACGATGTACTTGGCCAGCGCACTCACACCCAGCAGACGCAGGATGTCGTGTGGATCGCTCGGGCCGTCGGAGATAACTTCGCCGCGGTTTACCTGTTCGCCTTCGAAGACGTTCAGGTGACGCCACTTCGGAATCAGCTCTTCGTACGGATCGCTACCGTCGTTCGGGGTAATGACCAGACGGCGCTTGCCTTTGGTCTCTTTACCGAACGCGATGGTGCCGCTGACTTCAGCCAGAATCGAGGCTTCTTTCGGACGACGGGCTTCGAACAAGTCGGCAACACGCGGCAGACCACCGGTGATGTCACGGGTTTTCGAAGTTTCTTGCGGGATACGGGCGATAACATCACCGATCGCAACCTGCACACCATCCGCTACACCGACCAGGGCGTTAGCCGGCAGGAAGTACTGAGCCGGTACGTCGGTACCTGGCAGCAGCAGATCCTTGCCATCGACACCAACCATCTTCACGGCAGGACGGATGTCTTTACCGGCAGCTGGACGGTCTTTCGCGTCGAGTACTTCAATGTTGGTCATACCGGTCAATTCGTCAGTCTGACGCTTGATCGTGATGCCTTCTTCCATGCCCACGTAGGTCACGGTACCTTTCATTTCGGTAACGATTGGGTGAGTGTGCGGATCCCACTTGGCCACGATTGCGCCAGCGTCGACCTTGTCACCTTCTTTAACCGAAATCACAGCACCGTACGGCAGCTTGTAACGCTCGCGCTCACGACCGAAGTCATCAGCGATTGCCAGCTCACCGGAACGGGACACAGCAACCAGGCAACCATCCACTCGCTCAACGTGTTTCAGGTTGTGCAGACGGACAGTACCGCCATTCTTCACCTGAACGCTGTCAGCTGCGGAGGTCCGGCTTGCCGCACCACCGATGTGGAACGTACGCATGGTCAGCTGGGTACCCGGCTCACCGATGGACTGGGCAGCGATAACGCCGACCGCTTCACCGATGTTCACCTGGTGACCACGAGCCAAGTCACGGCCGTAGCACTTGGCGCAGATGCCGTAGCGGGTTTCGCAGCTGATCGGCGAACGCACGATCACTTCGTCGATGCTGTTCAGCTCGATGAACTCGACCCACTTCTCGTCTACCAATGTGCCGGCAGGAACGATGATTTCTTCGGTACCTGGCTTGAACACGTCACGGGCAATAACTCGACCCAATACGCGCTCACCCAGTGGCTCAACAACGTCACCGCCTTCAATGTGCGGAGTCATTACCAGGCCGTGCTCGGTGCCGCAATCGATCTCGGTCACAACCAGATCCTGCGCCACGTCTACCAGACGACGAGTCAGGTAACCGGAGTTCGCAGTTTTCAACGCGGTATCCGCCAAACCTTTACGAGCACCGTGAGTAGAGATGAAGTACTGAAGTACGCTCAAACCTTCACGGAAGTTCGCAGTAATCGGCGTTTCGATGATGGAACCGTCCGGCTTGGCCATCAGGCCACGCATACCGGCGAGCTGACGGATCTGCGCAGCAGAACCCCGTGCGCCCGAGTCGGCCATCATGTACATCGAGTTGAAGGACTCTTGATCGACTTCGACGCCATGACGGTCGATGACTTTCTCTTTCGAGAGATTGGCCATCATCGCCTTGGAAACTTCGTCGTTCGCCTTGGACCAAAGGTCGATCACTTTGTTGTACTTCTCGCCCTGGGTTACCAGGCCGGAGGCGTACTGACTTTCGATCTCTTTCACTTCATCAGTAGCAGCATTGATGATGCGGGCTTTTTCATCCGGGATAACGAAGTCGTTAACGCCGATGGAAACGCCGGAAATGGTCGAATAGGCGAAACCGGTGTACATCAACTGGTCAGCGAAGATCACGGTCTCTTTCAAACCAACCACGCGGTAGCACTGGTTGATCAGCTTGGAGATCGCCTTTTTCTTCATCGGCTGGTTGACGACGTCGTACGACAGGCCAGGTGGAACAACCTGGAACAACAGCGCACGGCCGACAGTGGTGTCGACGATACGAGTGTTCTTGACGCTGCCACCATCACGATCGTTAACGGTTTCGTGGATCCGCACTTTGACTTTAGCGTGCAGTGCGGCTTCGCCAGCACGGAACACACGGTCAACTTCTTGCAGATCCGCGAACACACGACCTTCGCCCTTGGCGTTGATCGCTTCACGAGTCATGTAGTACAGACCCAATACAACGTCCTGCGACGGAACGATGATTGGCTCACCGTTGGCTGGCGACAGAATGTTGTTGGTCGACATCATCAACGCACGCGCTTCCAACTGGGCTTCCAGTGTCAGCGGTACGTGCACGGCCATTTGGTCGCCGTCGAAGTCGGCGTTGTACGCAGCACAGACCAGAGGGTGCAGCTGGATAGCCTTGCCTTCGATCAGTACCGGTTCAAACGCCTGAATGCCCAGACGGTGAAGGGTCGGTGCACGGTTGAGGAGAACCGGGTGTTCACGGATCACTTCAGCGAGAACGTCCCAAACCTCTGGCAGTTCGCGCTCGACCATTTTCTTGGCAGCTTTGATGGTGGTCGCGAGACCACGCATTTCCAGCTTGCCGAAAATGAACGGCTTGAACAGCTCGAGAGCCATCTTCTTCGGCAGACCGCACTGGTGCAGACGCAGGGTCGGACCTACGGTAATTACCGAACGACCGGAGTAGTCAACACGCTTACCGAGCAAGTTCTGACGGAAACGACCTTGTTTACCCTTGATCATGTCAGCCAGGGATTTCAGAGGACGCTTGTTCGAACCGGTGATAGCGCGGCCACGACGACCGTTATCGAGCAGTGCATCGACAGCTTCCTGCAACATACGCTTTTCGTTGCGCACGATGATGTCCGGAGCGGACAGATCAAGCAGGCGCTTCAAGCGGTTGTTACGGTTGATCACTCGACGATACAGATCGTTGAGGTCGGAAGTCGCGAAGCGACCGCCATCCAGCGGGACCAGTGGACGCAGATCTGGCGGCAGAACCGGCAGAACGGTCAGCACCATCCATTCTGGAAGGTTGCCGGAACCCTGAAAGGCTTCCATCAACTTCAGACGCTTGGACAGCTTCTTGATTTTGGTTTCGGAGTTGGTTTGCGGAATTTCTTCGCGCAGACGGCCAATCTCGTGTTCCAGGTCGATAGCGTGCAGCAGTTCGCGGACAGCTTCGGCACCCATGCGGGCATCGAAATCGTCGCCAAACTCTTCCAGCGCTTCGAAGTACTGCTCGTCGTTCAGCAGCTGACCTTTTTCAAGGGTG
Source organism: Pseudomonas prosekii (assembly GCF_900105155.1). Classification (NCBI taxonomy): domain Bacteria; kingdom Pseudomonadati; phylum Pseudomonadota; class Gammaproteobacteria; order Pseudomonadales; family Pseudomonadaceae; genus Pseudomonas; species Pseudomonas prosekii. The sequence goes on along the minus strand of NZ_LT629762.1, from coordinate 3,546,626 downwards.
GTCATGCCTGGGTCGATAACGACGTAGCTCTCGAAGTAGAGAACGCGTTCGATATCACGCAGGGTCATGTCCATCAGCAAACCGATACGCGACGGCAGCGATTTCAGGAACCAGATGTGAGCAACCGGCGAAGCCAGTTCGATGTGCGCCATGCGCTCACGACGAACTTTGGCCAGTGCGACTTCAACGCCACACTTCTCGCAGATCACACCACGGTGCTTCAAGCGCTTGTACTTACCGCACAGGCACTCGTAATCCTTTACCGGGCCAAAGATCTTGGCGCAGAACAGGCCGTCACGTTCTGGTTTGAACGTACGGTAGTTGATCGTTTCCGGCTTTTTAACTTCACCGAACGACCACGAACGGATCATCTCAGGCGATGCCAATCCAATACGGATGGCGTCGAACTCTTCGACTTGACCCTGGTTTTTCAGCAAATTCAGTAGGTCTTTCAAGGCCTTTCCTCCTGGCGGAGCAGAGAGCGGGCAATCCAGCCCCGCTCTCGATTCGCGTCACGTGTTATTCGGTTTCCAGATCGATATCGATGCCGAGGGAACGAATTTCCTTGATCAACACGTTGAAAGACTCGGGCATGCCCGGCTCCATACGGTGATCGCCGTCCACGATGTTTTTGTACATCTTGGTACGGCCGTTCACATCGTCCGACTTCACTGTGAGCATTTCTTGCAGAGTGTAAGCAGCACCGTATGCTTCCAGTGCCCAGACCTCCATCTCCCCGAAACGCTGACCACCGAACTGTGCCTTACCACCCAGCGGCTGCTGGGTAACCAGGCTGTACGAACCGGTAGAACGAGCGTGCATCTTGTCGTCTACCAAGTGGTTCAGCTTCAGCATGTACATGTAGCCAACAGTAACCGGGCGCTCGAACTTGTTGCCGGTACGGCCGTCGGTCAGCTGCATCTGGCCGCTTTCTGGCAGGTCAGCCAGTTTCAGCATGGCCTTGATTTCGCTTTCCTTGGCACCGTCGAACACTGGAGTGGCCATTGGAACGCCGCCACGCAGGTTCTTCGCCAGATCCAGGATTTCCTGGTCGGAGAAGCTATCCAGATCTTCGTTACGACCGCCGATCTGGTTGTAGATCTCGTCGAGGAATTTACGAAGCTCGGCGACTTTGCGCTGCTCTTCGATCATCCGGTTGATCTTCTCGCCCAGACCTTTGGCCGCGAGGCCGAGGTGGGTTTCAAGGATCTGACCAACGTTCATACGCGAAGGTACGCCCAACGGGTTGAGGACGACGTCGACCGGGGTGCCATTGGCATCGTGCGGCATGTCTTCAACCGGCATGATCACGGAGACCACACCTTTGTTACCGTGACGACCGGCCATCTTGTCGCCCGGCTGGATGCGGCGACGGATTGCCAGGTAAACCTTGACGATTTTCAGCACGCCTGGAGCCAGGTCATCGCCCTGCTGCAGTTTGCGCTTCTTGTCTTCGAACTTGTCGTCCAGCAGACGGCGGCGATCAACGATGTAGGCCTGAGCCTTCTCGAGCTGCTCGTTCAGAGCATCTTCAGCCATGCGCAGTTTGAACCACTGACCATGCTCAAGACCGTCGAGAACTTCGTCGGTGATGTCCTGACCTTTCTTCAGGCCGGCGCCGCCTTCAGCCTTGTGGCCTACGAGAGCGGAACGCAGACGTTCGAAAGTTGCGCCTTCAACGATACGGAACTCTTCGTTCAGGTCCTTGCGGATCTCGTCGAGTTGAGTCTTCTCGATCGACAGTGCACGAGCATCACGCTCAACGCCGTCGCGGGTGAAGACCTGTACGTCGATGACGGTACCCTTGGTGCCGGTAGGCACGCGCAGGGAGGTGTCTTTAACGTCGCTGGCTTTTTCACCGAAGATGGCACGCAACAGCTTCTCTTCTGGAGTCAGTTGGGTCTCGCCTTTCGGAGTGACCTTACCGACCAGAATGTCGCCTGCGCCAACTTCAGCACCTACGTAAACGATACCGGCTTCGTCCAGCTTGTTCAGTGCAGCTTCACCCACGTTCGGGATGTCTGCAGTGATTTCCTCTGGCCCAAGCTTGGTGTCACGTGCCACACAGGTCAGTTCCTGAATGTGGATCGTGGTAAAGCGATCTTCTTGAACAACTCGTTCCGACAGGCAGATGGAGTCTTCGAAGTTGTAACCGTTCCAGGCCATGAACGCGATGCGCATGTTCTGACCCAGCGCCAGTTCACCCATGTCGGTGGACGGGCCGTCAGCCATGATGTCGCTACGCTGAACCCGATCACCTTTACGCACCAGCGGACGCTGGTTGATGCAGGTGTTCTGGTTGGAGCGGGTGTATTTGGTCAGGTTGTAGATGTCGACACCAGCTTCACCGGTCTCAACTTCATCATCAGCAACACGAACCACGATACGGCTGGCGTCGACGGAATCGATAACGCCGCCACGACGAGCCACGACGCAAACGCCGGAGTCACGAGCTACGTTACGCTCCATGCCGGTACCGACCAGCGGCTTGTCAGCGCGCAGGGTTGGTACAGCTTGACGCTGCATGTTCGAACCCATCAACGCACGGTTGGCGTCATCGTGCTCGAGGAACGGGATCAGCGACGCTGCAACAGAAACAACCTGCTTCGGCGAAACGTCCATCAGGGTGACGTCTTCCGGCGCCTTGACGGTGAACTCGTTCAAGTGACGAACAGCTACCAGTTCGTCGACCAGCATTTTCTTGTCGTTCATCGTGGCCGAAGCCTGAGCGATCACGTGATCAGCTTCTTCGATGGCGGACAGGAACACGATCTCGTCGGTGACCAGAGCGTCTTTCACCACACGGTACGGGCTCTCGAGGAAGCCGTACTGGTTGGTGCGCGCATAAGCGGCCAGGGAGTTGATCAGGCCGATGTTCGGACCTTCCGGCGTTTCAATCGGGCATACACGACCGTAGTGAGTCGGGTGTACGTCACGAACTTCAAAGCCAGCACGCTCACGAGTCAAACCGCCAGGGCCGAGTGCAGACACACGACGCTTGTGGGTGATCTCGGACAGCGGGTTGTTCTGGTCCATGAACTGGGAAAGCTGGCTGGAACCGAAGAACTCTTTCACCGCCGCAGCCACTGGCTTGGCGTTGATCAGGTCTTGCGGCATCAGGCCTTCGCTTTCAGCCATCGACAGACGCTCTTTGACCGCACGCTCAACACGTACCAGGCCAACGCGGAACTGGTTCTCGGCCATTTCGCCTACGCAGCGAACACGACGGTTACCCAGGTGGTCGATGTCATCGACGATGCCTTTACCGTTACGGATGTCGACCAGAGTCTTCAGTACCGCGACGATGTCTTCCTTGCACAACACGCCCGAACCTTCGATCTCGGTACGACCGATACGACGGTTGAACTTCATCCGGCCGACCGCAGACAGGTCATAGCGCTCAGGGCTGAAGAACAGGTTGTTGAACAGAGTCTCGGCAGCGTCTTTGGTTGGCGGCTCGCCTGGACGCATCATGCGATAGATCTCGACCAGCGCTTCCAATTGGTTGCTGGTGGAGTCGATCTTCAGAGTGTCGGAGACGAACGGTCCGCAGTCGATATCGTTGGTGTACAGAGTTTCGATGCGAACAACCTGAGCCTTGGCAATTTTTGCCAGGATCTCGGTGTTCAGCTCGGTGTTGCACTCTGCCAGGATTTCGCCGGTTGCCGGATGCACGATGGCCTTGGCGGTAGTGCGACCCAGGACGTAGTCCAGAGGCACTTCCAGGGTCTTGAGACCGGCTTTTTCGATCTGGTTGATGTGGCGCGCAGTAATACGACGACCCGCTTCAACGATGACCTTGCCTTTCTCGTCCTGAATATCAAGAACAGCGATTTCACCACGCAGACGCGAAGCAATCAGTTCCAGACTGAGGGTTTCGCCGCTCAGGTGGAAAACGTTGGTGGTGTAGAACGCGTCCAGCACTTCTTCGGTGGTATAGCCGAGTGCGCGCAGCAGCACGGATGCCGGCAGCTTGCGACGACGGTCGATACGCACGAACACGCAGTCTTTCGGGTCGAACTCGAAGTCCAACCACGAACCGCGGTAAGGAATGATGCGCGCGGAGTACAGCAGTTTACCGGAGCTGTGCGTCTTGCCACGGTCGTGGTCGAAGAACACGCCCGGGGAACGGTGCAGCTGGGAAACGATTACACGCTCGGTACCGTTGATTACGAAGGTACCGTTCTCAGTCATCAGGGGGATTTCACCCATGTAGACTTCTTGCTCTTTGATGTCCTTGATCGCTTTGTTCGACGATTCTTTGTCGAAAATGATCAGGCGCACTTTTACCCGCAAAGGTACGGCGTAAGTTACACCGCGCAATACGCATTCTTTGACATCAAATGCCGGTTCGCCCAGGCGATAACCGACGTACTCCAGCGCAGCATTGCCGGAGTAGCTGATGATCGGGAAAACGGATTTGAAGGCCGCATGCAGGCCCACGTCGCGGAACTGATCTTTAGTCGCTCCCGCTTGCAAGAATTCACGATACGAATCCAGCTGGATGGCCAGGAGGTACGGCACATCCATGACGTCCGGCAACTTGCTAAAGTCCTTGCGGATACGTTTTTTCTCAGTATATGAGTAAGCCATCAGCGTTCCCCAGCTTGGTCACCTGCTTGTTTGGCCCCTCCCGACGGGAGCAGCCAGAAAATCGTGCAAACCCCATGGTTTGCTCCACCGCATCGGGTGGTTACAGCTCGTTATCAGCACCGACCCAGTCGGCTGCCAATAACGGAAAAAGGCCGGTGGCAAGAGCCACCAGCCATCAGCCTTTCGCTTAACGCTCGGGCTGGAGACGCAAAGTCGATGCTTACTTCAGCTCGACTTTAGCGCCTGCTTCTTCCAGAGTGGCTTTGGCTTTGTCAGCTGCGTCTTTCGATACAGCTTCCAGAACCACGCCAGGAGCGCCGTCAACTACAGCCTTGGCTTCTTTCAAGCCCAGACCGGTCAGTTCACGTACTGCCTTGATCACGTTAACTTTCTTCTCGCCAGCTTCCAGCAGCATGACGTTGAATTCAGTTTGCTCTTCAGCAACGGCAGCAACAGCAGCTGGACCAGCGGAAGCAGCGGCAGCGGAAACGCCGAACTTCTCTTCCATAGCCTTGATCAGCTCAACGATTTCCAGAACGGATTTTTCGCCGATTGCTTCGATGATTTGGTCGTTAGTCAGAGACATGACTATAAATTCCTGTATTGGGGTGACAGCCTACGCGGCCATCGAAATAAACAATAAACGCTGAAAGGAGTTGCTCAGCCTTAGGCTGCGGCAGCTTCTTTCTGGTCGCGAAGGGCCGCCAGAGTACGAGCCAATTTGCTGGTTGCGCCTTGAATCACGCTCATCAGCTGAGAAATTGCTTCGTCACGGGTCGGCAGACTTGCCAGTACGTCGATCTGATTAGCTGCGAGGAACTTGCCCTCGAACGCAGCTGCCTTGATCTCGAACTTATCCTGACCTTTTGCGAACTCTTTGAAGATACGAGCAGCAGCGCCCGGATGTTCTTTGGAGAATGCAATCAAGGTCGGGCCAGTGAACACGTCGTTGAGCACGTCATATTGAGTGCCAGCAACGGCGCGCTTGAGCAGGGTGTTACGTACAACACGTACGTAAACGCCAGCTTCACGAGCCTCTTTACGGAGTCCGGTCATAGCGCCAACTGTCACGCCGCGGGCATCAGCCACAACAGCAGACAGGGCAACATTGGCAGCCTCGTTGACTTCAGCGACGATGGCCTTCTTGTCTTCGAGTTTAATTGCCACGGGTTTAACTCCTGCTTGTTACCGTTTCATCCAACCGAAGCCGGATGTCGTTTTGGTGTCTGATTCGGTAAGGAACCGGGAGCACCATCTGCGTAGGCTTGAGGTTTAAGACTTGCGTCGCCTACGGTCTTGGATAGCCCCCGCCAGGCAGGGACCCCAATCTTTCAATTGGCGCAATCACTTGCGCCAACCTTTGTCTTACGCGTCGAGCGAGCCTTGGTCGATGACCAGACCTGGACCCATGGTGGTGCTCAGGGTAACGCGCTTGACGTAAATGCCTTTCGAGGAAGCTGGCTTGATACGCTTCAGATCAGCGATCAGGGCTTCAACGTTTTCCTTCAGCTTGACAGCGTCGAAACCGACTTTGCCAACGGAAGTGTGGATGATGCCGTTTTTGTCGGTGCGATAACGAACCTGACCAGCCTTGGCGTTTTTAACCGCGGTAGCTACGTCTGGAGTTACGGTGCCGACTTTAGGGTTAGGCATCAGGCCACGTGGACCGAGGATCTGACCCAACTGACCAACAACGCGCATTGCATCCGGGGATGCGATAACTACGTCATAGTTCAGGTCGCCGCCTTTCATTTCGGCAGCCAGATCGTCCATACCTACACGGTCAGCGCCGGCAGCCAGAGCGGCCTCAGCAGCTGGACCCTGGGTGAACACTGCAACGCGAACAGTCTTGCCAGTACCGTGTGGCAGCACAGTAGCGCTACGAACGACCTGATCAGATTTACGCGGGTCAACGCCCAGGTTTACAGCAACGTCGAAGGACTCGCTGAACTTGACAGTCGACAGCTCAGCCAACAGAGCAGCAGCGTCTACAAAGTTGTAGGACTTGCCAGCTTCGATTTTGTCGGCGATAGCCTTTTGACGTTTGGTCAACTTAGCCATTACACACCCTCCACGTTAAGGCCCATGCTACGAGCAGAACCGGCGATAGTACGCACGGCTGCGTCCATATCAGCTGCAGTCAGATCCGCGTTTTTGGTTTTCGCGATTTCTTCCAGCTGAGCACGGGTCACGGTGCCAACCTTAACGGTGTTCGGACGAGCGGAACCGCTAGTCAGACCAGCAGCTTTCTTCAGCAGAACCGAAGCAGGTGTGGATTTTGTTTCGAAAGTGAAGCTACGGTCGCTGTAGACAGTGATGATCACTGGAGTCGGCAGACCTGGTTCAATACCCTGAGTACGGGCGTTGAAAGCCTTGCAGAATTCCATGATGTTCACGCCGTGCTGACCCAAAGCAGGACCAACAGGTGGGCTTGGGTTAGCCTGAGCGGCCTTCACTTGCAGCTTGATGTAAGCGGTAATCTTCTTGGCCATGAGGCACTCCAATTACGGGTTCGAACGCCTCGAAAGGCTCCCCGGTTACTTGCGCGTTTATCCCAGTGACGACAAAACCCCACAGCCTAGGGCTGCGGGGTTGGGATGCTTGCTCAGCTAGACCTTTTCGACCTGGCTGAACTCTAGCTCTACCGGAGTAGAGCGACCGAAAATGAGCACCGCCACTTGGATCCGGCTCTTTTCGTAGTTAACTTCTTCAACCGTGCCGGTGAAATCAGCAAACGGCCCATCGTTGACGCGTACCGACTCGCCTGGCTCGAAGAGTGTCTTCGGCTTCGGCTTGTCACTACCATCAGCGACACGACGCAGAATCGCTTCTGCCTCTTTATCTGTGATCGGTGCAGGTTTATCAGCGGTACCGCCGATGAAGCCCATCACCCGAGGAGTATCCTTGACCAAGTGCCAAGTACCCTCGTTCATGTCCATCTGAACCAGCACATAACCTGGGAAGAACTTGCGCTCGCTTTTGCGTTTCTGGCCATTACGCATTTCAACCACTTCTTCAGTGGGAACCAGAATTTCGCCGAAGCCATCTTCCATGCCAGCCAGCTTTACGCGCTCTAACAACGAGCGCATGACATGCTTCTCGTAACCGGAGTAAGCATGCACAACGTACCAACGCTTAGCCACGGGACACCCTTAGCCGACAATCAAGGAAACAAGCCAGCCGAGCAGGGAATCAAGCCCCCACAACAGCAACGCCATAACCAGTACAACAGCCACAACGATCAACGTGGTCTGCGTGGTTTCTTGGCGAGTTGGCCATACGACTTTACGAATCTCGGTGCGAGCTTCCTTTACCAGTACAAAGAAAGACTTGCCCTTGACTGTTTGCAGGCCTACAAAGGCAGCTGCAGCAGCAAGAGCGAGCAATGCTAGTACGCGGTACAGGATTGGCGATGCAGAGTAATACTGATTGCCAACAACGCCAACAACCACCAAAGCGACTACTACTAGCCACTTGAGCAGATCGAAGCGAGAGCCTTGAGCTTCAGCTTTAGGAGTCATCTATGAAGATCCTGTGAAAAGAAAGCCAGACACACCAAGTGAATCTGGCAGGTCAGGAGGGAATCGAACCCCCAACCTACGGTTTTGGAGACCGTCGCTCTGCCAATTGAGCTACTGACCTAAAACAAAATCAGGCCGACCATTATGCCGGCCCGAAAAAGACATTACAACAACTTACTCGATGACTTTAGCTACGACACCTGCGCCGACGGTACGACCGCCTTCACGGATAGCGAAACGAAGCCCATCTTCCATCGCGATGGTTTTGATCAGAGTGACAGTCATCTGGATGTTGTCACCTGGCATTACCATTTCGACGCCTTCTGGCAATTCGCAGTTACCGGTCACATCCGTAGTACGGAAGTAGAACTGTGGACGGTAGCCCTTGAAGAATGGCGTATGACGACCACCCTCCTCCTTGCTCAGAACGTAAACCTCTGCAGTGAACTTGGTATGCGGCTTGACGGTGCCCGGCTTGACCAATACCTGGCCACGCTCAACATCATCACGCTTGGTACCGCGCAGCAATACGCCGCAGTTCTCGCCAGCACGACCTTCGTCGAGCAGCTTGCGGAACATCTCAACACCAGTGCAAGTAGTTTTGACAGTGTCACGAAGACCAACAATCTCAACTTCTTCCTGAATGCGGACAATGCCACGCTCAACACGACCAGTCACAACAGTACCGCGACCGGAGATCGAGAACACATCCTCGATCGGCATCAGGAACGGCTTATCAATAGCGCGTTCAGGCTGCGGAATGTAGCTATCCAGGGTCTCGACCAACTTCTTGACGGCAGTGGTGCCCATCTCGTTGTCGTCTTGACCATTCAACGCCATCAGCGCCGAACCAATGATGATCGGAGTGTCATCACCTGGGAAATCGTAAGTGCTCAGCAGATCGCGCACTTCCATCTCAACCAACTCGAGCAGCTCAGCATCATCAACCATGTCAGCCTTGTTCAGGAAGACAACGATGTACGGAACGCCAACCTGGCGAGAGAGCAGAATGTGCTCACGGGTTTGCGGCATCGGACCGTCAGCAGCCGAGCAAACCAGGATTGCGCCATCCATTTGAGCAGCACCGGTGATCATGTTTTTTACGTAGTCAGCGTGACCTGGACAATCAACGTGCGCGTAGTGACGCACTGCCGAATCGTACTCAACGTGAGCGGTGTTGATGGTGATGCCACGTGCTTTTTCTTCTGGGGCGCTATCGATTTTGTCGAAGTCGACCTTCGCGGAACCGAAAACTTCGGAGCAAACGCGGGTCAGGGCTGCGGTCAAAGTAGTTTTACCGTGGTCTACGTGACCAATAGTGCCTACGTTGACGTGCGGCTTATTACGTTCGAACTTTTCCTTAGCCATCGAAACAACCCCCAGCAGAAGAATTGAGCAAGTAACATCAGCCATTAAAACAAAGGCAGATATTTTCATATCTGCCTTGTTATATGGAGCTCTTGAGCGGATTTGAACCGCTGACCTCACCCTTACCAAGGGTGTGCTCTACCAACTGAGCTACAAGAGCAAAACACTTTGCAGGACCTGCAAACTTGGAGCGGGTAGCGGGAATCGAACCCGCATCATCAGCTTGGAAGGCTGAGGTTCTACCACTAAACTATACCCGCGGAGCTTGCAGCTCTCGCTAAAAATGGTGGAGGGGGAAGGATTCGAACCTTCGAAGTCGTAGACGTCAGATTTACAGTCTGATCCCTTTGGCCGCTCGGGAACCCCTCCTAAGCGAGCCGGCATTCTATATCATGCCAGCCTTCTGTCAAGCATTTTCTCATTAAAAACCTGAGGTTAGCTGCGTTGACCTCGCTTCTCACTGCTGACCGCTAAAGGTCTTCACTGCGAAGCGGGCGCCATTCTATGCAAACTATTCGGCGGGTGCAACCCCCTCGCACGGCATTATTTTATGTTTTAACTCATTGAATTCTTTGGAAAGGTTTTGCAGCTTCGAGTCGTCCAGCAAACGTCGGCTTTCAGGGACCACGCGAACCCAGAATCCAGCGGAATCGAACGAATCCCGCGGCAATGACTGAACAGTGATCTGCAAGCCACTCAACCGACGCTCTACGGCTTGCATGGCTTCCTGGCGAGAAAAACCACCTATATATAGACACTCACTTTCCTGCCGAGGCTTTTCTTTGCCTCGAACGGCATCATTGGTTTCACTCAACAAGCGAATATCCTGCTGAGAACCTCGATACAAACTTAAAGGGGTGACGTCTTTCGCACGAAGCGGCGCCTCTTGTTGATGCCAGATGTAATAAAACACATTAAGAACAAGCAACAGCAGAAACAACCAACGCATAAAAACCTCAAGGCAAAGGACAAGCCATGGCCAAACCTACAAACACTAGGTCAGGAACGACTCTGGCGGCAGGCACGACTCCGCGGACCAAGTCTGCATCTCCACCAGTGAGGAAGACCGTGAAACCATCCCCCAATAGCTGTGCGCCAACTGAAGCTGGGTGAGGACGAATCCTTGAAGCATCAAGGAACAACCTCGCTCGACTGCCTCAACGGTTGTTCGACCCGGCACAAGACTTTCCAAAGCGCGCTCGGCGGCAACATCGCCGTAGCGAATGCGACGAGTGTGAGTGCGCAACTGATTGCGCATCAAAGGCATTCCAGGGCAAATGAATCCGCCAATGTGCTCTCCATCAGCTGCAATGAAGTCAGCCGTGACAGCCGTGCCGAAATCCAGCACCAGGCACGGACCGCCAGCGAGATGGAACCCGCCCAGCATCGCCAGCCAGCGATCAAGACCGAGTTTTTCATAATCTTCGTAGCCGTTACGAACGCCGGACATTTCACGAGCAGGAGCAGCACAGGTTACCGACACTCCAAAAGCATCAGTCAGAAGCGCAATCAACGCACTCGTTTCATCCCCCGTCCTGACACTGACTAATCGACACCGCTTTAGAGTCAGACGATCAAGCTGCTTCAGACCTTGCAGCAGCGCAAGATCCGAATCGACAACGCCTTCGGCGACCACGATCCGAACATCAGCACCCAGCACGCGCCATTTGATAAAACTGTTTCCGCAGTCAAGCTCAAGAATCATCACGCAACCTCAGGCTGAGCTCACCACCACTAAAGACTTTTTCCACACCGTCCACCTGTAGGCGCAGAGCACCCTGACTGTCGATACCCGCAACAACCCCATCAATCCGATTGACGCCGGCAATCAATGAAACCGCCCTTCCCTGCCACAAATGGTTTTGCTCCCACTCAGCATGGATAGCCGCAAATCCTTCGCTTTGATGGCGCTTCAAGTAAGCCTGGAGGACTACACCAAGCTCTGCTACCAGAAGGTTGCGATCAAACACCTTGCCGGACTCAAGCCGCATGGACGTCCATTGCTGATCAACCTCGTCGGCGGTCTGCATGTTCACATTGATCCCAAGACCTAATACCACATGACACACATCCGCCGGATCGCCGACTAGTTCCAGCAATATGCCTGCGATCTTCTTTTGACCAACAAGCAAATCGTTAGGCCATTTGAGCCCCACGCCTGAAACACCCTGGTTGCGCAACGCCTGCATTACCGCTAGCCCGACAACAAGGCTCAGACCTTCCAACTGGCGCATCCCACCCTCAATGCGAAGTACCAGACTGTAATAGAGGTTTTCTGCAAACGGGCTAACCCATTTGCGACCTCGCCTGCCACGACCAGCAGTCTGTCTTTCCGCAAGTATGAGAAATGGCGCAGCCTGGCCTCGCTCGATTGCGCGCAAGGCTTCGGCATTGGTGGAGTCGATGGAATCAAAGACCTGCACAGGCCAGCTATTGGCAGGCGGCTTGGCATCGATTTCTCCAGGATCCAACAGCGTCAGCGGTGCAGCTAATTGGTATCCGCGGCCACGCACCTTATGAATGGAAAGACCCAACTCTGCTTCCAGGTGCTGTAGCTGTTTCCATACGGCAGTACGACTGATGCCAAGAGCTGCGCCCAAGGCCTGACCGGAATGGAATCGCCCATCCTTCAGAAGTTTTAACAACGTCAGCATGCAAGTCTCGCCTCACAATGAGGCCCGAATGATAGCCATGCCCCGAGCCGTTGCATAGAAACCCTGATGGTCGGATTTTTCTTCGGGCAAAACAAAACCCCTACCTGCATACGCAGATAGGGGTTTCGGAATTTAATCTTGACGATGACCTACTCTCACATGGGGAAACCCCACACTACCATCGGCGATGCATCGTTTCACTGCTGAGTTCGGGATGGGATCAGGTGGTTCCAAAGCTCTATGGTCGTCAAGAAATTCGGGTACCAAATCGTGGCCAGATGGCCGCGCTTCAGCAAATTGGGTATGTGACAGCTTCGGTATTTGTGTGTGGCTTTGTGCACAGTCGAACTTTCGGTTCATTGCGTCTTCACACACCGCAATCTGATGCTCTTTCGAGTAGTCAAATTGCTTGGGTGTTATATGGTCAAGCCTCACGGGCAATTAGTATTGGTTAGCTCAACGCCTCACAGCGCTTACACACCCAACCTATCAACGTCGTAGTCTTCGACGGCCCTTCAGGGGACTCAAGGTCCCAGTGAGATCTCATCTTGAGGCTAGTTTCCCGCTTAGATGCTTTCAGCGGTTATCTATTCCGAACATAGCTACCCGGCAATGCCACTGGCGTGACAACCGGAACACCAGAGGTTCGTCCACTCCGGTCCTCTCGTACTAGGAGCAGCCCCTCTCAAATCTCAAACGTCCACGGCAGATAGGGACCGAACTGTCTCACGACGTTCTAAACCCAGCTCGCGTACCACTTTAAATGGCGAACAGCCATACCCTTGGGACCGGCTTCAGCCCCAGGATGTGATGAGCCGACATCGAGGTGCCAAACACCGCCGTCGATATGAACTCTTGGGCGGTATCAGCCTGTTATCCCCGGAGTACCTTTTATCCGTTGAGCGATGGCCCTTCCATACAGAACCACCGGATCACTAAGACCTACTTTCGTACCTGCTCGACGTGTCTGTCTCGCAGTCAAGCGCGCTTTTGCCTTTATACTCTACGACCGATTTCCGACCGGTCTGAGCGCACCTTCGTACTCCTCCGTTACTCTTTAGGAGGAGACCGCCCCAGTCAAACTACCCACCATACACTGTCCTCGATCCGGATAACGGACCTGAGTTAGAACCTCAAAGTTGCCAGGGTGGTATTTCAAGGTTGGCTCCACGCGAACTGGCGTCCACGCTTCAAAGCCTCCCACCTATCCTACACAAGCAAATTCAAAGTCCAGTGCAAAGCTATAGTAAAGGTTCACGGGGTCTTTCCGTCTAGCCGCGGATACACTGCATCTTCACAGCGATTTCAATTTCACTGAGTCTCGGGTGGAGACAGCGCCGCCATCGTTACGCCATTCGTGCAGGTCGGAACTTACCCGACAAGGAATTTCGCTACCTTAGGACCGTTATAGTTACGGCCGCCGTTTACCGGGGCTTCGATCAAGAGCTTCGCGTTAGCTAACCCCATCAATTAACCTTCCGGCACCGGGCAGGCGTCACACCCTATACGTCCACTTTCGTGTTTGCAGAGTGCTGTGTTTTTAATAAACAGTCGCAGCGGCCTGGTATCTTCGACCGGCATGAGCTTACGGAGCAAGTCCTTCACCCTCACCGGCGCACCTTCTCCCGAAGTTACGGTGCCATTTTGCCTAGTTCCTTCACCCGAGTTCTCTCAAGCGCCTTGGTATTCTCTACCCAACCACCTGTGTCGGTTTGGGGTACGGTTCCTGGTTACCTGAAGCTTAGAAGCTTTTCTTGGAAGCATGGCATCAACCACTTCGTGTTCTAAAAGAACACTCGTCATCAGCTCTCGGCCTTAGAATCCCGGATTTACCTAAGATTCCAGCCTACCACCTTAAACTTGGACAACCAACGCCAAGCTGGCCTAGCCTTCTCCGTCCCTCCATCGCAATAACCAGAAGTACAGGAATATTAACCTGTTTTCCATCGACTACGCTTTTCAGCCTCGCCTTAGGGACCGACTAACCCTG